>WLNW01000005.1 GCA_009699605.1 Actinomycetota bacterium
ACCGGTGGGGTGCTCTTTCTCGACGAGCTGGGTGAGTTCCAACCGAGCGCCCTCGACGCGCTCCGCCAGCCGCTCGAGGAAGGGGTGGTTCGCGTCAGCCGCGCCCACAGCGCGGTCACGTTCCCGGCGCAGTTCCTACTCGTCGGCGCGATGAATCCGTGCCCCTGTGGCTTCGGCGGCGGCCCTGGCTTTTGTCGTTGCTCCGAGAGCAGCAGGGCGCGTTATCACCGTCGCGTCTCGGGGCCGCTGCTCGACCGCTTCGATCTGCGGATCGACGTACAGCGCCCCACCGCCGACGAACTCCTGCGCGGTAAACCGGGGGAGACGTCGGCCACGGTCGCGGCTCGGGTGGCCGAGGTGCGGGCCCGTGCAGTCGCCCGAGGAGTGTCGGCCAACGCCGCGCTCTCGGGACCCATCCTCGAACGGCACGCCCCGCTCGAGGATGAGGCCGCCAGCGTGCTCGAGCGTGCCCTACGCGACGGCCGCATCAGCGCGCGCGGTCTCTCCCGGTTGCGGTCCGTGGCCCGCACCATCGCGGACCTCGACGAGATCGACGGCGCCCCCGCAGGACCACTACGTCGTCGCCACGTCACGCTCGCGCTGGCCTTGCGCGCCACGTTGCCCGCCCTCGAAGGGTGGACCAATGTCGGCTGACCGGTCCGGTGATCCCCCGGGCGTGCTCCACCCCGGCGACGCTCGATTCGTCGTTGCGCTCGCCGCGGTCGATCCCTTCCCGCGCCAGTTGAACGAGCTGGTGTTCCGCTTCGGTGCCGAGGCGGCGTGGCATCGGGTGCTCCGAGGCTCGCCGGGCATCAAGCTGCCTGACGACATCGCTCGCGCCTGGCAGCACCGCGCGGTTCGGATCGACCCCGACAAGCTCTGGGCGGCCCACCACCGGGCCGGGGTCGGAGTCTCCGTACTCGGTTCGTCGAGCTATCCGCCCGACCTCGTGGACGATCTCGAAGCGCCACTCGTGCTGTTCCACAAAGGCGACCCTGATGCGCGCACCGGCGCGCGGGTGGGAATCATCGGCACCCGTCGAGCCAGTAGCTACGGTCGCGGCTTGGCCGCCGATTGGGCGGAAGCGCTCTCGTGCGCCGGTGTGGCCGTTGTGTCCGGGCTCGCGCTGGGCGTCGATGCAGCTGCGCATCACGGCGCGCTGCGGGGACCTACGCCGCCCATAGGCGTGGTGGGTAGCGGCCTCGACCGGGTCTATCCCCGACGGAACGAGGCGCTCTGGCACGAGGTGGCCGAGCGTGGCCTGTTGCTCAGCGAGTACCCGATCGGGCTCGGCGCGACTGCCGCGCACTTCCCCGCTCGCAATCGGATCATCGCTGCCCTGGCCGACGTGCTGGTGGTCGTCGAGTCCCATGAGGCCGGTGGTTCGATGCTCACGGTGGCTGACGCGTTGCGACGCCATCGCACGGTGCTCGCCGTTCCAGGCTCGGTGCACAGCCCGGCGTCTCGGGGCACCAACGCGCTCGTGCGCGACGGCGGCGGCATCGCGTGCGACGTCGACGATGTGCTCATCGCGGTCGGACTGAGCCAGGGCGCAAGGCGCGCTCGGCGCGAGTCGCGGCCCCAGCCCGACGCGGCGGGCGGGCGTGTCCTCGACGCGTTTGGGTGGACACCGGCCCGACTCGAGGATCTGGCCGAACGCACGGGCGCCTCGCTCCTTGACACCGCCGACGTGGTCGAGCGGCTGGTCGCCGACGGGTGGGTCGTCACCGCTCACGGGTGGTTCGAGCGACTGGCCTGCGATCATGTGGCCGCGCCTCGACCTGTGGAAGCGGGGCAAGAGTGATCAAAATGTCACTTTGCGTGGCTGTCGTAGTCGTCGGTGTGGTCGCGGCATGGCTAGGCTCCGCTGATGGCGTGGGAAGGCGAGACGTTCGTGGCGTCGTTGACAGCCCTGAACGACGCGAGCCGCGCGGTCTACACCCGAGACCTGGCGGCCTTTTGCGAGTGGGCCGAGGGCAATGGTCTCGCCCAGCCATCCGACGTCGATCGCCGGGGCGTGCGGCGCTACCTCGCCTATCTCGATTCGCAGCGGTTCGCCCGCCGCACGATCGCGCGCAAGGCGTCGGTGGTGCGGCGCTACTTCGACTGGGCGCGGCGACGTGGGCTCGTCGAGCGCGACCCCACCCACGGTTTGTCGACGCCTCGCGGCGAGGCTCGGCTCCCACGCATCCTCCGCGACGACGAGATCACGATCCTGCTCGACGAACCGTTGCCCCGCGGACTGGTCGGCGACGAGGTCATGCGGGCTCGGGACGACGCGGTGCTCGAGTTGCTCTACGGCAGCGGCCTTCGGGTGAGCGAGGTGTGCTCGCTCGGCGTCGGCGACCTCGATCTCGCCCGCGAGCGGGTCACCGTGTGGGGCAAAGGTGGCAAACAGCGCACCGTCCCGTTGTCCGCACCGGCATGCGCGGCGCTGGCTCGGTGGATCGAGAGCCACCGAGCCACGGTGGTCACGCGCGACCCCGACGCGTCCCGCGCGCTGTTCTGCAACAGCCGAGGTGTCCGGCTTACCCCTCGAGACATCCGACGCATTCTCGATCGCCGCAGTATGAGTCCGACTCACCCCCATGCCCTTCGACACACATTCGCCACTCATCTTTTGGATGGCGGTGCCGATCTTCGAGCTGTGCAAGAACTGTTGGGACACGCCGACTTGAGCACGACGCAGATCTATACCCACGTCAGCAAAGAACGACTTCAGCGCGTCCATCGCGCGACGCACCCGAGGGCGTAGGGGTATTCGACGATGCCCGACAAGCAACTGAACGACATCGACGACCTCTGGTTGGCCTACAAGTCGCTCCGCGACCAGGACGTGCGCGACCAGTTGCTCGTGCACTACTCGCCGCTCGTCAAGTACGTCGCCGGTCGCGTCGCGGCGGGCCTACCGCAGAACGTCGAACAGGCCGACCTCATCAGCTACGGCATTTTCGGCCTGATCGACGCCGTCGAGAAGTTCGACCCGGCGCGGGGCTACAAGTTCGAGACGTACGCAATCGCTCGGATCAAGGGGGCGATCCTCGACGAGCTGCGGTCCATCGACTGGGTGCCGCGTTCGGTCCGGGCCAAGGCCCGTTCGCTCGAGCGGGCCTACGCCAAGCTCGAGGCGATACACCGTCGTACTCCCAACGACGACGAGGTCGCCGCAGAGCTCGGCCTGAACGACGAGCAGTTCCAGGCGATGCTCGGGCAGCTGTCCTTCGTCGGCATCGTCGCCCTCGACGAGTTGCTGTCGGTCGGTGGCGAGCGTGGCGACTCCATGACCCTCGGCGACACCATCCCCGATTCGAGCGATGGGCCGGTGGGTGCCTACGAGGTCGAGGAGATGCGTCAGCTGTTGGCGCAGTCGATCAACCGCATGCCCGAGCGCGAGAAGATCGTGCTCACGCTCTACTACTACGAGGGTCTCACCCTCGCCGAGATCGGCCAGGTGCTCGGTGTCACCGAGAGCCGGGTCTGCCAGATCCACACCAAGGCCGTCCTGCAACTCCGTTCGAAGATCACGGCAGCGGTGCGCGAACTCACCTGAGGTCCGGCGCGTCCGGCGGAGGTGGTGCGCCGCCCCGTCGCGGAAGTCGGTTCGTCATGGCCGGGACCCTCTGGGCCATCGGGTCGGTCGCCGCTGCGGTAGCAGGGTTGGGCGCGAGCATCGTGCCGGCAAGCGCCGCACCACCGTCCCCACTGGCGGACATACCAGCGCAAGTCGCGAAGGCAGTGCCGCGGGCCGTCGCGGCGGTCGGGCCGTCAGATGGCCTGTCGCGTTGGGCTGTGGTCGTCCTCTCGCGCCAGGTCTTCGTTCCCTATGCCGAACCCGTCGATGCGCCGGTGATCGACCGGTTCCGGCCACCCTCCACCCCCTACGGACCGGGCAATCGGGGATGGGAGTACGCCACGGAGGCCGGTGGCGTGGTGCGCGCCGCCGCCGACGGCATCGTCACGTTCGCCGGAACGGTCGGGGGTAGTACCGCAGTCACCATCTCGCATGCCGACGGGCTGCGCACCAGCTATTCGTACCTCACGGCCACCTCGATCCGGACCGGCGACCGGATCCGGTTGGGCGATCCGGTCGGGCAGAGCGGCGCGCGGCTGCACTTCGGGGTCCGCCGTGGTGAGGTGTACCTCGATCCCGCCGTCCTGTTCGCGCCGCCAGCAGTTCGCCGGGTCCGCCTCGTACCGCTCTCGGCCTCGTAACCGACCCGAGGCCGACGCTGCAGAGGCTGGGTGATCAAGTACCCGATGGATCGCCCCGGCCAGCTACACTTGCCCGCCGACCTCCATCACGGAGGTTGGCCCGCCGGTCGCTTGCGCCCGACGAACCTACGAAATACAACGATCACGCCCGTGATCGCACGCACCCAGGCCCACCCAACGGTCGCCGCTCGCGGCGCCGGGCCCGGGGACGTCAAACCGATGGGAGGAGAACCCCATGGCCGTCGTGACCATGAAGCAGTTGCTCGATGCCGGTGTCCACTTTGGACACCAGACCCGCCGGTGGAACCCGAAGATGAAGCGGTTCCTCCACGGCGAAAAGGCCGGCATCTACATCATCGACCTGAAGCAGACCCTGACCCGGGTCGACAAGGCGTATACCTTCGTCCGCGATCTCGTCGCCGACGGCGGCACCGTGCTCTTCATCGGCACAAAGAAGCAGGCCCAGGACGCTGTGCAGTCCTATGCCGAACGTTGCAACATGCCCTACATCAACGAGCGTTGGCTCGGTGGCATGCTCACCAACTTCGAGACCATGGCCAAGCGCGTGTCGAAGATGAAGGACTACCAGCGCATGCGCGACTCCGGCGACTTCGGGGCCATGCCGAAGAAGGAAGCCCTCATTATCAGCCGGGAACTGGTGAAGCTCGAGCGCAACCTCGGCGGCATTCGCAACATGACCAAGCTTCCTGCCGCGGTGTTCATCCTCGACACCAAGAAGGAGCACATCGCGTGCACCGAGGCCAACAAGCTCGGCATCCCGATCATCGCGGTGGTTGACACCAACTGTGACCCCGACATCATCCAGTACGTGATCCCGGGCAACGACGACGCGATCCGCTCGGGCCAGCTCATGGCACGCGTCATCAGCGACGCCGTACTAGAAGGTCGCTTCATCGCCTCCCGTAAGGGTGGCACGGTTGATGCCGGCAGCCCACGCCGCAGCGCCGAGGAAGAAGCGGCGATCGCCCAGCAGCAGAACGAAGCCCGCGCCCAGGCCGCGTCTGCACAGGCTGCCCGCGAGGCTCGCCTCGTTGCCGCGAAGGCTGCAGCCATCGATGCTGCCGACGACGTCGCTGCCGACGACGTCGCGACCGACGAGACCGATGCCGCTCCGGCTGAAGCTCCGGAGACCGCGGTCGAACCGGCCGTGGCCGCCGACGAGACCACCACGACCCAGGAGAGCTGAGAACAGATGGCAGAGTTCAGCGCAAAGGACGTCAAGGCGCTGCGCGACGCGACCGGTGCCGGAATGATGGATGCCAAGAAGGCGCTCACCGAGGCCGACGGCGACTTCGAAGCGGCCATCCAGCTCCTCCGCGAGCGGGGGCTGACCAAGGCGGGCGAGCGCCAGGACCGCGAGAACAACGAGGGTTCGATCGCGCTTGCCGTCAATGAAGGCGCGGCGGCGATCGTGCAGGTGCGAACCGAAACCGACTTCACCGCCAAGAGCGCGGGTTTGATCGAAGTCGTGCAGCGTTTGGCCAACGCGGTGCTCGTAGGCGGCGAGGGAGCCATCGATGCGTCCGCGCTCGACGACCTGAAGCTCACCACGAAGGAGAACCTCGCGCTCGGCAAGGTGATCCGCATCGAAGCCGGGGCAGGCAACCTGCTCGACACCTACTTGCACATCCAAGACGGCCGAGGCATCAACGCCGTCGTCATCGAGGGCAGCGGCATCGACCAAGAGACCCTGCACGAGATCGCGTTGCACATCGCGTTCGCCAAGCCAGCAGCACTCAGCCGCGACGAGGTCTCGGCCGACGCCGCCGCCAAGGAACGGATCGCCCTTCTTGAGATCACCAAAGCCGAGGGCAAGCCCGAGGCCGCGTGGGACAAGATCGTCGAAGGTCGCCTCGGCGCGTGGTATCGGGAGCGCGCCTTGCTCGAGCAGGGTGTGTTCGGCGAGAAGGAAACGGTCCAACAAAAGATTGGCAATGGCACCATCGTGCGCTTCGCTCAGGCCACCATCGGCTCCTGATGGCCGAGGAAGAACGCGTCGTCGAACCCATCGTCCCCGGCCTCGTGCCGGGGCGGTGGAGTCGCATCGTTCTCAAGCTCTCGGGTGAGGCTTTCGCCGGAACCGCGAGCACGGGCATCGACGGCGTTGTGGTCCGCCAGATCGCCGAGGACATTGTCGAGCTGCGCAAGACCTTCGCGGTCGACGTCGCCGTGGTGGTCGGCGGGGGCAACATCTGGCGTGGCATGACCGGTGCCGGCGCGGGCATGGATCGCGCCCAGGCCGACTACATGGGCATGCTCGCCACGGTGATCAATGCATTGGCGTTGCAGGACACCCTCGAACAGCTCGGGCAGCCGACGCGGGTACAGAGCGCGATCCACATGGCGCAGATCGCCGAGCCGTACATCCGCCGTCGGGCGATTCGTCACCTCGAAAAGGGCCGGGTGGTGATCTTCGCGGGCGGTACCGGCAACCCGTTCTTCACCACCGATACCACGGCCGCGCTGCGGGCCGTCGAGATCGAGGCCGAGGCGGTACTGAAGGCGACACAGGTCGATGGCATCTACACCGCCGACCCGAAGAAGGACCCCACGGCCCAGCTGATCTCCACCGTGTCCTACATGGAGGTCCTCAACCGCGGCCTCAAGGTGATGGACACCACGGCGATCACGCTGTGCATGGACAACGGGTTACCGATCGTCGTTTTTGACCTGCTGGCGCGCGGAAACGTACGGTCCCTGCTCGCCGGTGAGACCATCGGTACCCTGGTCAGTTGATGAAGCGGGCACGATGAGCGAACTGACCGATCTGGTGCTCGAGGACACCACCGAGAAGATGGCTCGTGCAGTTGTGCACGCTCGCAGTGAGTTCGCGACAGTGCGCACGGGTCGGGCGAACTCATCCCTGGTCGAGAAGATGATCGTCGAGGCGTACGGTGTCGAGATGAAGATGCAGGATCTGGCGTCGTTCGCTGTTCCCGAGCCGCGTCAGCTGCTCATCACGCCGCACGACTCGACCACCATGGCATCGGTCGAAAAGGCCATACGCAACTCCGACCTGGGCTTGAACCCCAGCAACGATGGGCGGTCGATTCGGCTGAACTTTCCCCCGCCCACGGCGCAGCGACGTCGTGAGCTCGGCAAGCTCGTCGATGCCATGGCCGAGGAGGCAAAGGTGGCGATCAGGAACTGCCGCCGGAGCGCTCGCCGCGAGGTGGACGACCTCCAAAAGGGTGCTGATATCTCCGAGGACGAGTTGGCCCGCGCCGAGAAGGACCTCGACAAGCTCACCCATCAGTACGAGGCCGAGGTCGAGGCTGCTCGGATTAAAAAGGTCGAAGAGCTGCTCGAGATCTGAGCAGGGCGCGCATGGTGCGCAAAGCCAGGAGGTCCGCAGTGGACAAGCAATCCGGCTCGAAACATGATTCGGACGACTACGAAGGCATAACTGTCATCGGTGGAGAGGGCGCAATGGACGAAGTTGTACGACCTGGCCGATCGGTGTTCGCCGCCGACAACGCCGATGGCGACCTCGACGGTGACGACAGCCTGCCCCATTGGACGGCGCCCCCTACCGGGGCCACGCGTGCCACCGACGCCTCTGATTCTTGGTCCACGATCACCGGGGCGCAACCCCGCTGGCGTGACGACCGCGCTGTCGAGAACGACGAAGTCGCCGCTTTCGAATTCGCGGACGACGACTCACCGGCGCACGACTTCTTCGGCTACGACGACGGATCACCCGATACGTTCCTCGAGCTCGACGACGAGCTCGACGAGCAGCCGGCATTGGTCCCGCTCGACTCGCGCCGTGGTACCGGTTCATCGGCGCGTGCGGCGGCTGGCACAACTGGTGCGGTCACGCGCGACGACATGTTGCTCCGCGTGGCCACCGGCGTGGCGCTCGGTGTCGCGGCATTGATCACGTTCCGCATCGGCCCGAAGGCCGCGGTCGTCCTCATCGCTTTGGCGCTCGGCTTGGCCGTTGCGGAGTTCTACGCGGCAACCCGTCGTGCTGGCTACCAGCCAGCCGCATTGCTCGGAATCGTTGCCACTGCCGCGATGCCACTCGCAATCTATTGGCGGGGCCTCGACGCGATGCCGCTCGTGCTGTTCCTGACGATTGCGTTCTCGCTGATCTGGTTCCTCATCGGCGTCGGCAACGAGTCACCGTTGCTGAACGTCGGTGTCACGGTGCTCGGCGTGATCTATGTCGGCACCTTGGGCTCGTTCGCGGCGCTGATGCTCTCCGTGTGGGGCGACGACGGCATCGGCATCCTCCTCGGCGCCATCGTGGCCGCAGTCGCGTACGACGTGGGCGGCCTCGTCATCGGCCGGGCCGCAGGCCGCTCGCCGCTCAGCGCGGCCAGCCCCAACAAGACGGTCGAGGGCCTCGTCGGCGGCATGGCGCTGTGCGTCGTGGTCTCCACCGTCATCGTCTCGATGTGGGAGCCGTGGGGCACCTGGAAGCACGGCTTCGTGCTCGGCCTCTTCGCGGCCATCGCAGCGCCGATCGGCGACCTGTCCGAGTCGCTCATCAAGCGCGACCTCGGCGTCAAGGACATGGGGTCGCTCTTGCCCGGCCACGGCGGCCTGCTTGACCGGTTCGACGCCCTGCTGTTCGTGCTGCCCATCACCTACGAAGTGGCCCGATTGTTCGATCTGGCGTGAGTTTCTGCGGTGACCCGGGGGACCGTTGAGTTCACGCCGGATCCGCCATGGATTCAGCACACGTGCCGCCTATCGTCGGGGGATGACCTCGATCGCGGTGCTGGGTTCGACAGGCTCGATCGGCACCCAGACCCTCGACATCGTTCGAGCCGCGCCCGACCGGTACCACGTGTTCGCGCTGGGCGCCTCGCGCTCGGTCGACCAGCTGGCTGCGCAGGCCCACGAGTTCCGCCCCGCCGTCGTGGCGATCGCCGATGCATCCCGCGCGGCCGAGCTCGCCGCGGCGGTGCCGGTCGGCACCACGGTGCTCGCCGGACCCGACGCGTTGGCCGACGCGGCTCGCGACGCCGACATCACCATCAACGGCGTGGTCGGATTCGCGGGCCTCGGGGTGACACTGGCCACGCTCCAAGCGGGCAAGCGACTCGGCCTGGCGAACAAGGAATCGCTCATCGCTGCTGGCCCGGTGGTGCGGCGCGTGCGCACCACGCCGGGCGCCGAGCTCGTGCCCGTCGACAGCGAGCATTGCGCGGTTCACCAGTGCTTACGGGCCAATGACAACCCCGACCGACTGCACCGGGTCGTGCTCACCGCAAGCGGAGGTCCGTTCCGCGGCAAGACGCGCGCCGAGCTCTCCGACGTCACGATCGAGGACGCGCTGGCCCACCCCACGTGGAGCATGGGCCCCAAGATCACCGTCGATTCCTCGACCCTCATGAACAAGGGGCTCGAGGTCATCGAGGCCAACGAGCTGTTCGATATCGGCTACGACCGCATCGAGGTGGTCGTGCACCCGCAGTCGATCGTGCACTCCATGGTCACCTACACCGATGGCGCGACCATCGCCCAGCTCTCGAAGCCCGACATGCGGCTCTGCATCGGATACGCCCTCGCCTATCCCGACCGACTCGAGTTCCCGTACGGGCCCATCGACTGGACCGAGCTCACCCGGCTCGATTTCGACACCCCCGATCTCGAGACGTTCCGCTGCCTCGCGCTGGCCTTCGACGCCGGCCGAGCCGGAGCAACAGCGCCGGCCTGGCTCAACGCGGCCAACGAGGTCGCAGTCGATGCGTTCCTGCGTGGCCTCATTCCCTGGCTGGGAATTGCCGATGTACTCGAGGAGGCGTTGCAGCGGTGGGACACGTCGCCCGCCGATAGCACCGAGGCGGTGCTCGACGCGGACGCGCAGGCCCGTCGTGTTGCCACCTCGATTATCGACCGGAGGGCTGCCGCCGCGTGAGCATCGTGACTGAGCCGCCACCTCCGCCCGGAAGCGTCACCCCGAACCCGGTCTACGCCGATGTCCCCGACGTGCCAGTCGGCGGACACCCGCGCCGCGACGTCCGCGACGGTCCGTTGCCGTTGCTGGTCTTCTTCGCGCTGCTCGTCTACCTCGGTTTGTCTGTCGGCTGGTGGGTCGTCGCTGCCGTGGTGGGCATCGTGCTCATGATCTTTCTGCACGAGCTCGGTCACTACACGACAGCCAAGCGCGGCGGTATGAAGGTCACCGAGTTCTTCCTCGGGTTCGGTCCTCGCCTGTGGTCTTTCACCCGCGGGGAGACCACCTATGGAGTCAAGGCCATTCCTCTCGGGGCCTATGTGCGCATCATCGGCATGTCGAACCTCGAAGAGGTTGAGCCTGAGGACGAAGCGCGCACCTACCGTCAGGCGTCGTACCCGCGCCGCATGCTGGTGGCGGTCGCCGGTTCGACGATGCACTTCATCCAGGCCTTCATCTTGTTGATGGTGGTCTACGTCGGTATCGGTATCCCGACCGATTCGTGGACGATCCGCGAGGTTTCGGCCGATTCCGCGGCAGCGGCAGCGGGCCTGCAAATGGGTGACACGTTGGTCCAGATCGGCGATCAGCCGGTGGGCAAGTTCAAGGATCTGAGCGCGATCCTCGCGCTGGCGAGTGGTACCGACACCACCATCGTCTACTCACGCAACGGGCAGCAGATCTCGTCGAACGCCGTGATTGCCGAGCGCTTCGATGCCGATGTCGAACCGGCGATCACCGGGCTCGTGTCGGGCGATCGCCTCGTGTCGGTCGATGGTGCCGCGGTGAGCAACTACGCGCAGTTCTCGTCGATCGTCACGATCGGCAACTCGTATCGCGTCGAGGTGCTTCGTGCCGACAAGCTGTGTGGGGTGCAGGCCACCGTCAACGAGTTGCCGCCTGCGGGCACCATCACGCGTGGGTTCCTCGGGGTGTCACCGCGATTCGCGAAGGCCCGCCAGAACCCGGCCGTGGGCGCGACGCGCAGTATCGGAGACTTCGGGCGCGTCGCGTCGGGGGCCGTGAGCGGCATCGCCCGTTTCGTCCGGCCGAACAACGTCGGCTCGTTCGTCTCCGACACGGTCAAGGCGGGCACGGGTGGCACCGACGACGCCGAGTGCCGTTCGCTGTCGGCCGACGAGAACCGCGTCATGTCCATCTACGGCTTCGGCAAGGTGGCGAGCGACGCGGGCAAGGATGGAGTGGGCAACTTCCTCGAGCTGTTCGCGCTGTTCAATATCTTCATCGGCATCTTCAACCTGCTTCCCACGCTCCCGTTCGACGGAGGCCACGTCGTGGTGGCCACCTACGAGCGCATCCGCTCGCGCCGGGGCAAGCGTTACTTCGCCGACATGGCCAAGGCGCTGCCTATCGTTTACGCAGTGGCCGGCATCATGGTGTTCCTCGGGGTGCTGGCCCTGTTCCGAGACATCATCGATCCGCTGTCGCTCGGCGGCTGAGCATGGCCCTCGCACGACATGGCCACGGCCGCGGTAGAAAGAAGCGCGCATGGATGTGACCTCAGTTTCACCTCGTCGACCCACCCGGCGCATCATGGTCGGCAACGTTCCGGTCGGTGGTGGTGCGCCGATCACGGTGCAGTCGATGACCACGACCAAGACGGCCGACGTCGAAGGTACGTTGCAGCAGATCTATGCGCTCGCTGCGGCAGGTGCCGACATCGTGCGCTGCACCTGCAACGAGATCGAGGCCGCCGAGGGGCTGGCACAGATTGTGCCCCGAAGCCCGGTGCCGATCGTCGCCGACATCCACCACCAGTACAAGATGGCCCTCGCCGCGCTCGACGCTGGCGTGCACTGCCTGCGGCTGAATCCGGGCAACATCCGGCGAGCCGAACACATCAAGCTCGTGGCGAACGAGGCGAAGGCACGCGGCGTGCCCATCCGCATCGGGGTCAACGGCGGCTCGCTCGACCCCGCGCTCTACGAGAAGTACGGCGGCCGGGTCACTGCCGAGGCCATGGTCGAGTCCGCGCAGCGCGAGCTCGCGTACTTCGAAGAGGTCGGCTTCGAGGACGTGAAGATCTCCGTCAAGGCGTCGAGCGTGGCACTCATGATCCAGGCATATCGCATGTTGGCCGACGTCACCGATTATCCCTTGCACCTCGGGGTCACCGAGGCCGGCCCGACGTTCGCAGGCCTCATCAAGTCGAGCGCCGGGATCGGCACATTGCTGGCCGAAGGCATTGGCGACACCATCCGCTACTCGCTCACCGCCGACCCGGTCGAAGAAGCTCGCGCCGGTCGTACGTTGCTCGAGGCACTCGGGCTGCGCGAGCGCAAGAACGTCGATCTCATCGCGTGTCCGTCGTGCGGCCGCGCCGAGGTCGACGTGATCGCGATCGCCAACCAAGCACTCGAGGCCTTCAAGGATCGCGAGATCCCGTTGCAGATCGCCGTGATGGGGTGCGTCGTGAACGGCCCGGGCGAGGCGCGCGACGCCGACCTCGGCATTGCGGCGGGCAACAAGCGCGGACACCTTTTCGTGAAGGGCCAGAACGTGGCGGTCGTGCCCGAGTCCGAGATGGTCGAGGCCCTCGTCGACTGGGCGGAGTTCATCATGGAGCACGGGGTCGAAGCCGCGTTGGCCCGCGTCGACACCACCAAGGCGGCACGCGAGGCGCAGCGCGACAAGGCGCGACTACTCGACGCGCAGGGCGATGATGCGAACGACTCCGGCGCCCGCATCGAGCTCATCAAGAAGCGCGTCCGCGAGTAGCGGCGCTGCTTCGTGGGCCTCACCGACTCCGCACGCGTGCGCGTCGACGACGCGCTCGTCGGACACCTGCCGCCGGTGTGCTGTATGACCGGTGCGCGGGCCGATGGGTTCGCCCCGATCATCGTCCCCAAGCGGCTCGGCGCCGCGTGGTTGTTGCTGCTCGCCGGGCCAATCGGCGTCGCAGTGCTCGCGTCGATCTGGCCGCGGGTGCGCGTGCGCTACCTCGTGCGACTGCCGATGAGCGCGCCGGCATTCGAACGCATGCACCTGCTGCAGGTGCGTCGACTTTGGTGTTCCTGGCTCGGCGGCCTTGGTCTCGTGGCGACACTTGGTCTCCTGTGGGTGCCGATCCTCGCGATGGCGGTGTTCGCCGTCTCGGTGTTGTCGACCATCGTGGCTGTGCGCGCCCACGTGCTGCTGCCGTGGACGTTCCCGTCGGCCGTGGCCGAGACCGGCGGCCGCTGGATCGTCCTACGCGGCGTGCATCCTGGCTTCGTGCGCGCCGTCGCGACGCGACGCCGGCCGGGATGAGGATGCGATGCTTGACAAGCCAGTCGAACGAAACGTCGGTGTCGGGAAGTCGTTGCAGGATCTCCTACGGCCCGATGGCGTCGAGCGCGGTGAGGCGCGGGAACCGGCAAATGGCAATGGTCGTGGTCATCGAGTCGAGCGTCGACGCGATGAAGTCGATCGCGTATCCGCTTAGCTCCCGAGCGCTTGCGAGTAGTTCCGTGGCGCTCGGTAGCCTGATGGCCCTATGGCGCCCAAGGCCGGCAAGGCCCCCATCCTCACCCCACAGTCCGAAGACTTTCCGCAGTGGTACCAGGACGTGCTCAACAAGGCGGAGCTCGCAGAGAGCGGCCTGGTGCGCGGCACGATGGTCATCCGGCCCTACGGGTACGCGATCTGGGAGCACATGCAGTCCCAGATGGACCAGCGGATCAAGGCAGCGGGCGCGGTCAATGCGTACTTCCCGTTGTTCATCCCCGAGAGCTTCCTCAAACGCGAGGCCGAGCACGTCGAGGGCTTCAGCCCGGAGCTGGCCGTGGTCACCCACGCCGGCGGCAAGCAACTTGACGAACCGGTGGTCGTGCGCCCAACGAGCGAGATGGTGATCAACCACTACTTTGCGAAGTGGATCCAGAGTTACCGCGATCTGCCCATGCTCGTGAACCAATGGGCCAACGTCGTGCGTTGGGAGCTGCGGCCGCGTATCTTCCTGCGCACCACCGAGTTCTTGTGGCAAGAAGGGCACACCGCGCACGCCACCGAGGCCGAAGCGCGATCGTACGCGCAGCGCATCCTGCACGAGGTCTACGCCGACTTCATGGAGCGCGTGCTGGCGATCCCCGTGTACGTCGGCGCCAAGACGCGGCGCGAGCGGTTCGCGGGCGCGACGTTTACGTACTGCCTCGAAGGCATGATGCGCGACGGCAAGTCGTTGCAACTCGGCACCTCGCACGAGCTCGGTCAGAACTTCTCGCGTGTGTTCGACATGACCTTCCTTGACGAGAACGGCGCCCGTCCGCTCGCCTGGACCACGTCGTGGGGAACCTCCACGCGCATGGTCGGTGGGCTGATCATGGCCCATGGCGATGATGCTGGCCTCGTGGTGCCCCCGTCGATCGCGCCGAATCAGGTCGTGGTGCTCGTGGTCAAGGACGAAGGTGATGCGGTCGAAATAGCGCGGCGCATCACGGCCGACCTCACGGGGCGCGGGGTTCGCGCCCTGCTCGATGACAAGGTCTCGTCGAGCTTCGGTCGGCGCGCTACCGACTGGGAGCTGAAGGGCGTCCCGGTGCGGGTCGAGATCGGCCCGCGCGATCTGGCGGAAGGCATCGTTACGGTGGCCCGACGCGACGACGGGACCAAGGTCAGCCTCGCCGTCGACGAAGTCGCCGCGGCGCTCCCGGGCATTCTCGACGCGGTGCAACAGTCGATCTTCGACCGGGCGCTCGCCCGACGCGAAGAGCGCACCGTCGAAGTGGCCGACGTCGCCCAGGCGCTCGAGGCGGCCCAGACGGGCTTTGCCCGCGCTCCGTGGTCGGTGATCGGCGAGGCGGGCGAAGCCGAACTGAACCGCTCCGCGGTGTCGGTGCGTTGCCTGCTCCGATCCGACGGCACCGTGCCCGAGTCCCAGGACGAGCCCGATCTCGTGGCCATCATCGGCCGTAGCTACTGAACGCTCGGGTCGCCCCCGGGCCGGTGATCGCCACCGCATCGACGGCACGAGCGATAGCATGACCGTCGCGTAATCCACTCGACAGGGAGGAGGCGTGGGCCTGGCCCACGCCTTTCGTTTGTGGAGTGACAGTTCTACGACCGACATCTCGAGGCTGAAGGAGGCGAACATGGCGCTCATCGATCGGTTGCGCGAGATCGTCGAACCCTTGTGCCTCGACCTCTCGGTCGAGTTGTACGACCTCGAACTCAACGGTGGCGTGCTGAGGGTCACCGTCGACCAGGCCGAGGGCATCGGCATGGCGGCAATCGCGCCGTTGACCCGCGAGATCAGTCGGGCGCTCGACGTCCACGATCCGATCAGCGGTCACTTCACCCTCGAGGTCACGAGCCCCGGACTCGAACGTGCGTTGCGCACGCCGGCCCACTTCGTCCGCGCGATCGGCACCCCGGTCAAGCTGAAGCTGCGCCCCGGCGTCGCCGAGGATCGTCGCGTCGAAGGCATGGTGCTCGCCGCCGATGACACCGGGGTCGTGCTCGGCCCGGGGCCGAGCGGCGCCGACCAGCGCCGTTTCGCCTTCGCCGACATTGACAAAGCGCGTACGGTCTTCGAGTGGGGCCCGACGCCTCGGCCGAGCGACGCTGCCGCAAAGGACTCGCTGACGAAAGCCGGCGCGACGAAACAGAACACGAAGAAGAAGGTTGCCGGCTCGCCGGCGACGAAGGCCGCAGGTACACCGGCGGCCTCCCCAGAGCTACCCGCGCCAGCTGACGCGGTGAAGGTGGTCAACGCATGAACGCTGAATTCATGGAGGCGCTGAGCGCGCTCGCCGTCGAAAAAGGTATCTCCACCGACACGTTGCTCGCCGCGTTGGCCGACGCACTCGAGTCGGCCTACAAGCGCATGCCCGGCGCACACGAGTACGCGTGGGTGATCGTTGATCCCGACAGCGGCGACATCCGCGTCTTCGCGCAGCAGCTCAACGAGGACGGCGAACCAGTCGGCGACGAGTTCGACGTGACCCCGAACGACTTCGGGCGCATCGCCGCTCAGACGTTCCGTCAGGTCATGATGCAGCGCATCCGCGAGGCCGAGCGCGAGCTCAAGTACGAGGAGTACGCCGGCCGTGAGGGTGACATCGTCACCGGCATGATCCAGCAGAGCGATGCCCGCTACACGCTGCTCGATCTTGGCCGCGTCGAGGCACTGCTGCCCCAAGCCGAGCAGGTGCCTCACGAGCGTCCCGAGCCCAACACCCGCCTCAAGGCCTACATCGTCGAGGTGCGCCGCACGTCGAAGGGGCCGCAGATCGTGGTCAGCCGCACCCACCCCGGGCTCATCAAGCGCCTCTTCGAACTCGAGGTCCCCGAGATCGCCGACGGCGTCGTCGAGATCAAGGCATGTGCCCGTGAACCCGGGCATCGCACCAAGATCGCGGTGTGGTCGAACGACAGCAACGTCGATCCGGTCGGGGCATGCGTCGGCGCTCGCGGCGCTCGGGTCCGCATGGTCGTGAATGAGCTCCGCGGCGAGAAGATCGACATCGTTCCCTATTCCGATGATCCGGCCGACTTCGTCATGAAGGCCCTCTCCCCGGCGAAGGTCAAAGAGGTCCGCCTCGACGAGGAGACCGGCACCGCCGAGGTCATCGTCCCCGACTTCCAGCTGTCGCTCGCAATCGGCAAGGAAGGCCAGAACGCCCGGCTCGCGGCGCGTCTCACCGGCTGGCGCGTCGACATCAAGAGCGAGTCCCAGTTGGCCGACGAGGAGCAAGCGGCCGACGTCGACTGGGCCGAGGGCGAATGGGTGCTCGACCCGGCCACCGGCGAGCAAGTTTGGCAGCCCGCCGAGGGTGGGCCATCGCTCAGCGCGCAAGAGTGGACCACCCCGGTCGCTTCAGACGGCGCAGCCGCCCCGGCGAATGATGCACTTGTGGCTGACGCGGCTGAGGTCGCCCCTGCGGCCGACGAACAGTCTGGCGCGGCCGAGCCGAGCGCCCCGAGCGAAGGCGGCGACGCGTAGGCGCGCCGGGCACTGGCCCGCTGCGCTCGTGCATCGGGTGCCGCTCGGTCCAGCCGGCGTGCGATCTCCTCCGCGTTACTCGGCGCGAGGACGGTAGCCTGCTCGCTGGCGGTCCTTCCGCTGGCCGGGGCGTTTGGGTTGGCCCGGCAGCGGCTTGTCTCGCGGCTTCCTCGGCGCACCTGCGTCGTGGGCTACGAGCCGAGGTGACACCGCAAGCCATAGCGGCGCTCGCCGCAACATGGGAATCGATGCTGGCAGCCCGGGGACGGGATGCCGAGCCGCCACCGGGATGTGTCCGCGAACGCGGAAACGCCCGCCGCGGTCAGTGACTTCGTGCGATCGGCTACGACCGTGCGAGGATAGACAAGTGTGCGGACCTGGGTGTCCGCACCGCCGGAAGCACGTTGCGTCCCGAGGTCCGCCACGACCGCGGAACACAGGCCCGACCGGCCAGCAAGACAACTAGAGGGCTGAGGACAGGACTTGCCAGCAAATATCCGCGTGTACGAATTGGCACGCGAACTGGGGCTCACCAACAAAGAGGCGCTCGACCTGTGCCAGGCACTTGGCATCGGCGTGAAGAGCCACTCGTCGAGCATCGTCGATCCGCAAGCTGATCGCGTACGCCGCAAGGCGGAGCGCGAAGGGCTCGTGCGCGACCAGCAGCCCGAAGAACCGGAACCGAAGAAGAAGGCCGGGGCCAAGAAGGCCGAGGCCGATCTGGTGCCGGTCGTCGAGGTCGCCGCGCCCGCGCCCGTCGCAGCTGCGTCCGCCGCCGTTGCGGCCGCGCCCGTCGCAGCTGCGCCCGCTCCCGTTGCGCCCGCGCCCGCCGCGGCCGCGCCCGTCGCAGCTCCCCCCACACCGTCGTCTGCCGACGTGCCGTCGGCTCTCGCGCCCGCGGCACCGTCCACCGTTGCCGCGCCAGCTGGCGCATCCGCGGCGCCTGCCGCGCCATCACCGCTCGGCGAGGCCCCGCGCCCGCCCGTGTCGAGTCGACCGATGCCGCCCCGTCCGCCGGCGCCTGGTACCGCGCCGGCACCAGGTTCGCCGCCGCCCCGTCCGCCGGCACCTGGTATCGCGCCGCCGCCCCGTCCGCCGGCACCAGGTTCGGCGGGACTAGGCGCACCCGCGCCGCGCCCACCGATGCCCGATGGCGCGCCCGGCGCCCTGCCGCAGCGCCGCATCGTCTCCTCGGGTGGTGCCGACCCGGCGCGCCGGGCCGGCCCTTCGCTCGCTGGTCCGCCGCCAGGTGTCGCAGCGGCGTCGGCCGCGCCTGCGCCGAGCGCGCCCATTGCGCCGAGCGCGCCCAGCACGCCCACTGCACCCGCAAGTGGTGCGCCGACCGGTGAGCCACGCCGGCCGAACCGTCCGCTCGATCCCGGCTCGCGTGGTCCTCGCGCCGACGGACCGCGTCCCGGCGGTCCCATGTCGGCCACTGGCAAGCCCATTCCTCCCCCTCCCGGTCCCCCTCGTTCGCAGACCGGTCGCCCGATCCCGCCACCTCCAGGCCTCGGCGGTCGGCGTGCGGCGCCTCCCGGACCGGGCGCCCGGCCCAGTGGTCCTGGTGGTCCCAGTCGTGGTCCTGGTGGTCCTGGTGGTCCTGGTGGCCCCGGTCGTGGTCCTGGTGGTCCGGGCGGTCGTCCCTTCGGTGGCGGCGGCCCTGGCGGCCCCGGCGCTGGCCCCGGCGGTCGTCCCTTCGGTGGCGGCGGTCCCGCCGGCCCCGGTGGCGGTCCGGGCGGTGCGCCTGGTCGTGGCGGCCCGGGCGGTGGCCCCGGTCGTGGTGGCCCGGGCGATCGTCATCGTCAAGGGCAGCGCCGCAAGGGTCGTCGGCGTCGGGTCCGCGAGGAACTGCAGCCGATGGGTCTGCCGACGTACACGCCTATGGACGCCGCGGTTCCCGATGGCGTCATCGTGGTCGAGCGCGCCACGACACCGCAGGATCTGGGACCCAAGCTGAACCGCACTGCGGCCGACGTCGTGCGCTTCCTCATGCAGCACGGCGAGATGGTCACTGCGACCCAATCGCTCACCGACGACATGATCGAGTTGTTCTGCGCCGAGATCGGGGCCTCCATCCGGCTCGTTGATCCGGGGCAGGAGCAGGAGATCGAGCTGCTCAAGCTGCTCGACGTCGAAGAGGACATCGACGACGACACCTACGAGACCTACCCCGAGCGCGCCCCAGTCGTCACGGTCATGGGCCACGTCGACCACGGCAAGACCAAGCTGCTCGATCAGATCCGCAATGCGAACGTGGTCGCGGGCGAAGCCGGAGGCATCACCCAGCACATCGGTGCGTACCAGGTAGTTCGCGACGGTCGCGCCATCACGTTCATCGACACCCCGGGCCACGAGGCGTTCACCGCCATGCGCGCCCGTGGCGCAGATGCCACCGACATCGTGATCCTCGTGGTCGCGGCCGACGACGGCGTCATGCCTCAGACCATCGAGGCGCTGAACCACGCCAAGGCGGCCCAGGTGCCGATCGTGGTCGCGATCAACAAGATCGACCGCGATCAGGCCGACCCCCAGCGCGTCATGACCCAGCTCGCCGAGCGGGGCCTCGTGCCCGAGCAGTGGGGCGGTGACACCATCATGATCGAGGTGTCGGCGCTGCAGAACTTCGGCATCGACGACCTGCTCGACAACGTGCTGGTCGTCGCCGACCTGGAGAACTTGCGGGCGCCCCTCACGGGCCGCGCTCAGGGCGTGGTGCTCGAAGCGCACCTCGACATCGGTCGCGGTTCGGTGGCCACCGTGCTCGTGCAAAAGGGCACGCTGAAGGTCGGCGATCCGCTGGTGGCTGGCTCTGCGTGGGGTCGTGTCCGGGCGCTCATCAACGATCAGGGCGAGCAGATCAAGGTGGCCCCGCCATCGACCCCGGTCCAGGTGCTCGGCTTGTCCGACGTCGCTGGCGCGGGTGATCGCTTCGTGGTGGCCCCCAACGAAAAGGTCGGGTCCAAGGTCGCCGGTATCCGAGAGCACTGGAAGCGGGTGGCGAGCCTTGCTCGCGACGCGCACGCCATGGCCGGCGGCGCCAAGCTCGAAGACATCTTCGATCAGATCAAAGCCGGCGAGACCGCCACGCTCAACGTGGTCATCAAGGCCGACGTCACCGGTTCGCTCGAGGCGCTCACCGATAGCTTGCGGCGACTCGAACGCCCCGACGTCAAGGTGGCCTTCATCCACCGCGGCGTGGGTGGCATCACCAAGAGCGATATCGAGCTCGCGGCCACGTCCAACGCCACGCTCATCGGTTTCAACGTTCGTCCCGATCGCAATGCGCGCGCGTTGGCCGAATTGCAGAAGGTCGAGATACGCAACTACGAGATCATTTATCAGGTCATCGAAGACGTGCAGAACGCCATGCTCGGCCTGCTCGCCCCGGTGTACGAAGAGATCGTCACCGGAGACGCTGAGGTGCGCGAGATCTTCAGCGTGCCGCGCGTCGGTCGGGTGGCCGGCTGCATGGTGCTCAATGGCACCATTGGTCGCGGTTCGAAGGTCCGCTTCCTCCGGGACGGAACCATCATCTGGAAGGGCGAGATCTCGTCGCTGCGTCGCGGCAAGGACGACGTGCGCGAGGTCCATGCGGGCTTCGAGTGCGGCATCGGTCTCTCCGACTTCCAGGATCTGCGGTCGGGCGACATCATTGAGACGTTCGACCTCCGCGAGGTCCCGCGCTCCTGATCACCTGCGCCATGGTTGCCGCGAGTGGGTGTCGAGCGATACAGTTCAACTAATCGGGCGCATTAGGTGGCGCTCGCACCACTCACGTCGCAAAAAAGTTCAACAATGCAAACGTCCTCGGGGTTGGGTGTAACTCCCAACCGGCGGTGACTGGATCGGTCCGCGAGGGCTGCCAGAAGCCCGCGAACCCTGGTCCCGCTCGCGGGGCCCGGGCCGACCAGGTGCAAGTCCTGGGCCGACGGTCACAGTCCGGATGGGAGAGGGCGCCAGCTGACCACGCAGTGCGTGCCTCGTCGGCGCGCCCTGCCACGCCGTGCTGCGCGCGCTGTCCGAATGCCCCCGGGGCACGAGGAGGCTCCGCAGTGTTCACGGGCATCATCGAAGAACTCGGTCAGGTCCGCGAGCGTTTCCCCGCGGGCGCATGCGAGCGCTTCGTGATCGGCGCGATGACCGTGTTGAGCGATGTCTCGCTCGGCGCGTCGATCGCGGTCAACGGTGCATGTCTCACGGTCATCGAATGGGGCCCCGACTGGTGGGCCGCCGAAGCGGTCCCCGAAACGCTCCGGTGCACCAACCTCGGTGCGCTGGTCGTGGGGGACAGGGTCAACCTTGAGCGCCCGCTGGCTGCTGCGGCGAGGCTCGGAGGGCACATCGTGCTCGGCCACGTCGACGCCACGATCCCGTTGCTCGGAAGACGCATCCTCGACGCCATGTCGCCCGACACGGGAACCGTCGAGCTCACCTTCGGGCTTCCCGCGTCTCTCGCCCCGTTCGTGGTCGAGAAGGGTTCGGTCGCCATCGATGGCATCAGCCTCACTGTTGCCTCCGTCGGTCGAGACGAACGCGGCCGCCATACGTTCGATATCGCCGTGATCCCGCACACCCGGCAGGTGACCACGCTCGGCGTGCGCAACCCCGGCGACTTCGTCAACTTCGAAGCCGACTATCTCGCGAAGGTCGTGGGCCGACTGGCCGCGCCGTATCGCGACGCATTCCTCGGTGACGGTTTCATCGCCGACAGTTTTCCCGGTGATCGGGACAGGGAGGGGCAGCAATGACCGAAATGGCACGCTTCCGCGCGGGGGCGCTCCGCGTCGAGGCGGCAGTGACCGCGATTGCCCAGGGCGAGTTCGTGGTCGTCGCCGACGACCACGACCGCGAGAACGAAGGCGATCTGATCATCGCCGCCGACGCGGTGACCGCCGAAAAGATCGCGTTCATGGTTCGCCACACGAGCGGCCTGATCTGTGTCGGCATCACCAACGAGCGAGCCGATGAGTTGCAACTGCCGCTGATGGTGGCCCAGAACACCGAGGCCATGGGCACGGCGTTCACGGTGTCGATCGACTTCCTTGCGGGGAACTCCACGGGCATCTCGGCCGCTGACCGGGCCCGCACCATCCTGGCGCTCGGCGACCCGGGTGTGCGGCCCGAGGAGTTCTCCCGGCCGGGCCACATCTTCCCGCTGCGCGCCCGGCTCGGTGGCGTCCTCCGACGCCCCGGCCACACCGAGGCGTCGGTCGACCTCGCCCGCCTCGCTCGTCGCTATCCAGCGGGTGCATTGTGCGAGATCGTCAACGAGGACGGCTCCATGGCCCGTGGCGCCGACCTCACCGAGTTTGCCGAGCGTCACGGCTTGGTCTACGTGACCGTGTCCGACCTGGTGGCCTACCGTCGGCGTTTCGAACCCCTCATCGAGCCGGTGGGCATAGCCCGTATCCCTACGCGTCACGGCGATTTCAAGGCGCATGCGTACCGGTCGGTGCTCGACAACGTGGAGCACGTCGCGTTCGTACGCGGCACCATCGTCGGGTCCGAGAACGTGCTGGTCCGGGTCCACTCCGAGTGCCTCACCGGCGACGTGATCGGTTCACTCCGCTGCGACTGCGGCCCCCAGCTCGACGCAGCCATGGCCCTGATCGCCGAGGAGGGCACGGGCGTCGTCGTCTACCTCCGCGGGCAGGAAGGCCGGGGCATCGGGCTCGGCCACAAGCTCCGCGCGTACGAGCTGCAGGACTTGGGTCACGACACCGTCGACGCGAACATCGCGCTGGGCCTGCCGGTCGACTCGCGCGACTACGGCGTGGGTGCGCAGATCCTCTCCGATCTCGGCGTGACCACGTTGCGACTCCTCACCAACAACCCGGCCAAGTACGGCGGCCTCGCGTCGTATGGCCTCGAGATCACGGCGCGAGTGTCGATCGAGATCGAACCGAATCCCGAGAACGCCCGATATCTCGAGACCAAGCGCGAGCGCATGGGTCACGTGCTGCAGGTCCACGAGGGCGGCGCGAACTCCAAGGAGGCCAACGGATGATCGTGCACGAAGGCAACCTCAGCGGTGCCGGTATCCGGCTGGGCATCGTCGCCGCCCGCTTCAACGAGACGGTGGTGCGCACGCTGGTGAACGGGGCCGTTGATGTGGCCCGTCGCGCCGGCGTGGCCGACGACGCCATCGAGCTCGTTTGGGTGCCCGGAGCGTTCGAGATCCCGGTGGTCGCCGCGACGCTGGCGTCGAGCGGCCGGGTCGACGCAGTCTTGTGCCTGGGCGCGGTCATCCGCGGCGACACCCCGCACTTCGATTACGTGGCCGGCCAAGCGGCCAGTGGCGTGGCCAAGGTTGGCCTCGACACCGGCGTGCCCGTGATCTTCGGGGTGCTCACCACCGACACTGCCGAACAGGCCGAGGCCCGCGCCGGCGGCAAGGCTGGCAACAAGGGCGCCGATGCTGCGCTGGCGGCCATCGAAACCGTTAACGTGCTGCGCTCCCTGCGAGGCTGACCAGCGCCGACGAGCGGCGAGGTGGGAACCGTCGCGCTGGCACCATCTGGTAGGTCGTCCACGTCACGGCGGCCACCGATGCCTGTCGGACAGTCCTGGCCATCTCCGAGATTGGCAGCAGCGTGATCCTCTGAGGCGTGGCCCACCTGCGGGCGTAGCCTGGCCAGCCCATGCATGTGCTCGCTACCCCGTAGCCATCGCCGAGACCGAGTGGCAGGACACCTGGCAACGCTCCCAACTCGGAATTGCCGCGGTGTCGTCGAGCGCTCGGGTGATACAAGAGATCATGGACGACGCCGAACGGTTCGTTTGGTCGTTTCCCGACATCGAAGTGACCGAAGTTCGACGACACTGGCTCGAAGAGGACTGACCATGGCACCACCACGCCGACGCCGCACCACGAGCTCCGCTCGCGGGTACGACCGCGCCGATCGCCTCAGCGAGCTCCTGCGCGAGATCATCGCGGAGACGCTCGATCACATCGACGATGACCGCTTGCAGTTGGTCACGGTGACCGCGGTCGAGGTCGACCGCGAGCTTGAGCACGCGAAGATCTATTACACGTGCCTTGACGGCAACGACCTCGCCGACGATGTCGTCGAAGCCTTCGCCGAGCAGCGTGGGCGCGTGCGCAAGGCCATCGGCGTGCAGGCCAAGGTGCGCCGCGTGCCAAACCTGACGTTCCTCCCCGACAACGTGCTCCGCAGCGCGCAGCGAATCGAGGAGATCCTCGCCAAGATGCCGCGGCTGCCCGATGCCCCAGAGCCTGTCGTGACATCGGATGCCGACGCGGGTGCGGTCGTCGCGAACGACGCCGACGATGGCCGCTGAACTGCACGGGTTCGCGGTGGTCGACAAGGCTGCCGGATGGACATCCCACGATGTCGTCGCCAAGTCGCGCGGCATCCTGCGCACCCGCAAGATCGGCCATTCCGGCACCCTCGACCCCGACGCCACAGGCGTGCTCGTGCTGGGGATCGGCCACGCGACGAGGTTGCTGAAGTACTGCACCGCGTTCGGCAAGTCGTACGTGGGCGAGATCGTGTTCGGCGTCGAGACCGCCACGCTCGACGCAGCGGGCGCGGTGACCGCGACCTACGACATGCGCTCGATCACCGCCGACGCGGTGAACGCGGCCACGCATCGATTCGTGGGTGACATCGAGCAGATCCCACCCATGGTCAGCGCGATCAAGATCGACGGCAAGCGCCTTCACGAGCTGGCTCGCCAGGGCATCGAGGTGGAGCGCGCACCGCGTCCGGTGCACGTGTCACGCTTCGCGGTCGAGGAGCTCGTGCCCGATGCCGCTGGCAACCCGGTGTACCGCTGCGAGGTCGACTGTTCTTCGGGCACCTACATCCGCACCCTCGCGGCCGATCTCGGCACGGCGTTGGGCGGCGGCGCCCACCTCCGAGCACTGCGCCGGACCGCCGTTGGTTCGTTCACGCTCGCGCAGGCTGTTGCCCTCGAGGCGCTCGGGCCGGACCACGTGGTCTCGCCGGCGTTCGGGATGAGCTCCTTCGGTCTCCACGAGGTCGACGAGGCCACCGCAGCTCTCGTCGCGAACGGACGCGTGCTGCCGCTCGAGGTGCTCGGGGTGCACGGCGACGGCCCTTGGCCGCTGTGCGATGGGTCGGGGGTCCTGCTCGCCGTGTACGAGCGGCACGGGGCCGGCACGGCCAAGCCATCCGTGGTTCTCCCGACGGCGTTCGCGCCTGTCGGGCGCGGCGACGAGCCGCAGGACAGCTAGCGTCGGCATCCATGCAGGTCTTGCAGGATCGCCGGGATCGGCTCGCGCCCGGTGCGGCGACCGCGATCAGCATCGGTGTCTTCGACGGCGTCCATCTGGGCCATCAACACGTGCTGCGCCAGCTGCGCGCCGATGCCGAACGGCTCGGCGTCGCGTCCGCGGTCGTCACCTTCGACACGCACCCGGCGTTGGTGCTGCGTCCGGAAAGTGCGCCCCGGCTGCTGACCACGTTGCCGCAGAAGCTCGAGCTGCTCGCGGCCAACGGCGTCGACGTGGTGTACGTCGTGCACTTCGACCAGGAACGTGCGGGCACCACCGCCGAGGAGTTCGTGCGCGAGGTGTTCGTCGACTCGCTCCGGGCTCGGGCCATCGTGGTGGGCGAGGACTTCCACTTCGGGAAGGACCGTCGCGGAACCGTCGCCCGGCTGCGCGAGCTCGGGGCCGATGCCGGTTTCGTCGTACGCGGGCTCGAGCTCATCCGGCACGCGCCTGGTGCGCTCGAACCGGTCACCTCCACGGCAGTGCGGCGCGCCCTCGCGGGCGGCGATGTCACCGCGGCATCCGCGATGCTCGGGCGCCCCTACGAAGTGCGTGGCACCGTGGTCCCCGGAGCCGGTCGCGGCGCACCGCTCGGCTTCCCCACAGCAAACATCGATGTTCCCGCACAGATGGCGTGGCCCGCCGACGCGGTCTACGCCGGTTGGTATGAGCGGCCTGACGGCTCGCGTTGGCCGGCCGCGATCAACATCGGTCGCCGTCCGACCTTCGTCCAGCATGCGGCCACCTCGGTGATCGAGGCGCACCTCATCGGCTCTCGGGTCGAACTGCTCGGCGAGGATGCACGGCTGAGCTTCGTCGAGTTGCTCCGCTCCGAGCAACGCTTCAGCGATGCGGAGGCGCTGGTCGCTCAACTTCAGCGCGACGTCGACGCGGCACGAACGGTCCTGGCTGCACACGAGCCCTGACCGCGCCACCGGCACCGGTGGGCGCGGTGGATCGCGGATATCGGCCGATCTCGACGGCGGCGGGTGCCTACCGTTCGTTCGCTCGGCGCTTCGGCACCACCGGCGGTGCCGGCTTGTAGTCGTGGCGTGCTTCCACGAGCAGCTCGTGGGCCCGGGCCCGGTCGCCCCAGTGGCTGGTCTCGGTGGACTTGCCGGGTTCGAGTGCCTTGTAGACCTCGAAGAAGTGGTCGATCTCCGAGCGGAGCAGCGCCGGCAGGTCGTCGAGGTCCTGGATCTGGTCCCATCGGGGGTCGCCGTAGGGGACCGCCATGATCTTGGCGTCGGGACCAGCTTCGTCGCGCATCTCCATGACGCCGACCGGTCGGGCCCACACGTGCACGCCGGGGAAGACCGGCTCGTCCATGAGCACGAGGATGTCGATCGGGTCGCCGTCGCCCGCGAGCGTGAGCGGGATGAACCCGTAGTTGGCGGGGTAGCGCGTGGCGGTGAACAACATACGGTCGAGCCACACGTCCCCGCTGTCGTCGTCGATCTCGTATTTGTTGCGCGAGTCGCGGGGGATCTCGATGATCGCCTCGACCCGGTGCGGGTACTCGGGGCCTGGCTTGTGACCGATGGAACTCATTGTGCTGCCTCGGGTTGGTCTCGTTCGAGCTCGTGACGCTTCGCAGTTCGTAGCGACAAAAGCACCGTGATTGTGAGCGCCCCGGCGATGAACCCGAGCGAGATGGGTGTGGGGATGGGGATCTGGTGTGCGAGCAGCATCTTCAACCCGACGAAGGCGAGGATCGCGCCGAGGCCAAGGTTGAGGTGCACGAGCTTGTCGCTCGCACCGATGAGCAAGAAGTAGATAGAACGGAGGCCCATGATGGCGAAGGCGTTCGAGGTGAAGACGATGAACTGGCTACGACTCACCGCCAGCACGGCGGGCACCGAGTCGACAGCGAACAGCACATCGGTGAGCTCAACCATGATGAGCACCAGGAAGAGCGGGGTCGCGAAGCGTCGCCCGAACTCTCGGACGAAGAGCCGGTCGCCGCGGTAGCCCTCGGTGACCGGCAGGACGCGGCGGGCCAACCGGAAGATGGGGTTGTGCTCGGGGTCGACCTCGGTCTCATCCTGGGTGGTGAGCTTGACCGCGGTGTAGATGAGGAACGCCCCGAACACGTACTCGATCCACGAGAAACGCTCGAGCAGTGCGACGCCGGCGAAGATGAAGGCCGCCCGGAGCGCCAAGGCACCGAAGATGCCCCAGAACAACACCCGACGCTGATGTTCGAGCGGCACCTTGAAGTAGCCGAAGATCACCGCCCAGACGAACACGTTGTCGACCGAGAGGCTCTCCTCGATCACGTAGCCGGTGAGGTACTGGCCGGCCGCCGAATTGCCGAGCGTGGCCGCGAGCACCCCGGCGAAGCCCACGCCGATGACGATCCAGATCGATGTGCCGATCGCCGCGGCCCGTAGCGTGATTTCGGCCTCTTGGCGGCGAAAGATCACGAGATCGACCGCGATGAACGTGGCGAACACCGCGATCGCGGCGATCCAGGCCCAGGCGGCAACGTGGATGTCGGCGCCCGGGATGTCGCTCGACGACGCGAGTAAGGAAGCGGCCGGCGAGAACATGACGAACAGATACGGTAGCGACCAGGGCTGCGGGGGCGGTGGTTCTCGGCCAGGACGAGCCATGACGCACACCGCCGGGCGACGGGCCACGGGTCCGGCCGAGGTCCGGCCGAGGTGTGCTGGTACGATTCCGGGGTCGTGCGAACGCACGTCTGCTCCGGGTGTCGTACTGATGCGCTGCGTGTCGAACGCTCGTGCGTCCAACGCACTCTGGGGCCGGGTCCTATGCCCACCTCGACGAAAGAGACTTGTTTCCTTCATGGCCGAAAACCTGCCCCCGAAGTCCGCGACCATTGCGGCCCACGGCCTGCACGCTTCCGACACCGGGTCTCCCGAGGTCCAGATAGCGCTCCTCACGGCTCGCATCAACCACCTCACCGAGCACCTCAAGGTCCACAAGAAGGACCACCACAGCCGTCGCGGCCTCCTGATGCTCGTTGGTCAGCGTCGCCGCATGCTCGACTACGTCCGCAAGACCGACGTCGAGCGCTACCGCTCGATCATCGCCCGCTTGGGCCTGCGCCGATAGCAGAATCCATATGACGCACGGGCGGCCTTCGCGACAACGGGGTGGCCGCCCGCTTGCGTCGGCCCTGTTCCCGTACCTTTCCAAAAACCCACGCGGCACCGTTCCGCGGGTCAGTTGCCAGTTGCCTGTTGCTCGGCGTCACCGACGTCGAGAGGCGGACAACTGGAGAGCTGGCCCCGACGAATGCGGACCAACAGGTGTGCCGCACCCACCAATCCAGGAGTTTCCATGGCCAATGTCCACACCGTTTCGGGCGGCGTCTCCGGCGCGTCCGACAAAGTTCTGTCCTTCGAGACCGGCAAGCTCGCGGGCCTCGCCGACGGCGCGGTCGTCGCCCGTCTGGGCGACACCACCGTCCTCGTCACCGCCACGGCGGCCAGGTCGGTCCGTGACGGCATCGACTTCTTCCCGCTCACCGTCGACATCGAAGAGCGTTCGTACGCCGCAGGCAAGATCCCCGGCTCGTTCTTCCGTCGCGAGGGCCGCGCCCCCGACTCGGCGATCCTCACCTGCCGCCTGATCGACCGGCCGCTGCGCCCGTCGTTCCCCGAGGGCTTCCGCAATGAGGTCCATGTGGTCGGCACCGTGCTCGGCGCCGACATGCACAATCCCTACGACGTGCTCGCCATCAACGGCGCGTCGGCCGCGCTCATGCTGTCGGGCATTCCCTTCGACGGCCCGATCGGCGCCGTACGCGTGGCCTACACCACCGACGGCGTGTGGCTGCCGCACCCCACTTTCGAAGAGGGTGACGAGTCCACCTTCGAGCTCGTGGTGGCTGGACGGGCGCTCGACAACGGCGACGTCGCCATCATGATGGTCGAAGCTGGCGGTACCGAGAAGTCGTTCGAGTACTACGCCGATGGTGCCCCCAAGGTCGACGAAGCGGCGCTTGCCGCAGGTCTCCAGGCCTCGAAGACCTGGATCATGGAGTCGATCGTGCTGCAGCGTCAGCTGCTCGATGCCGCGGGCCGCAAGCCCACCGTCGACTACGTCGCCCAGATCGACTACACCGACGCCATCTACGACGCGGTGTACGCCGCTGGCGCCACCCGCCTGGCCGCGTCGCAGCAGATCTCCGACAAGGCCGCCCGTCAGGCCGCCGAGAACAAGGCCAAGGCCGAGATCCTCGCTGAGTTGGGCGCCAAGTTCGCCGACGAACCCAACGGCGAGAAGTACCTCAAGGCGGCCATCCGTTCGGTCACCAAGAAGATCGTGCGCAAGCGCATCGTCGAAGAAGGCGTCCGCATCGACGGCCGCGGCGTACGCGACATCCGCCCGCTGTCGTCCGAGGTCGGCCTGCTCCCCACGGCGCACGGTTCCGGTCTGTTCCAGCGCGGCGAGACCCAGGTACTCAACATCTGCACGCTCGGTATGCAGCGCATGGATCAGATGATCGACGGCATCGACCCGACCACCCGCAAGCGCTACATGCACCACTACAACTTCCCGCCGTTCTCCACCGGCGAGACGGGTTTCATGCGTGGCCCGAAGCGCCGCGAGATCGGCCACGGCCTCCTCGCCGAGCGTGCGTTGTTCCCGGTCATTCCCTCGCTCGAGGATTTCCCTTACACCATCCGCACCGTGAGCGAGGTGCTGTCCTCGAACGGCTCCACCTCCATGGGCTCGGTGTGCGGCTCCTCCCTGTCGCTCATGGATGCCGGTGTGCCGATCAAGGCGCCGGTGGCTGGCATCGCCATGGGTCTCGTCTACGCCGAGGGCAAGTACACCACCCTCACCGACATCCTCGGTGCCGAGGACGCCTTCGGCGACATGGACTTCAAGGTGGCTGGCACGGCCGACGCGGTCACGGCGTTGCAGCTCGACACCAAGATCGACGGCATCCCCGCCGATGTGTTGGCCGCTGCGCTCGATCAGGCCAAAGAAGCCCGCCTGGCCATCCTCGCGGTCATGGCCACGGCCATCGCGGCGCCCCGCGACGACGTGGGCAGCAACGCCCCGAAGATCATCAGCTTCGAGATTCCGATCGACAAGATCGGCGAGGTCATCGGCCCCAAGGGCAAGGTCATCAACGCCATCCAGGCCGAGACCGGCGCCAGCATCTCCGTCGACGACGACGGCTCGGTGGGCAAGGTGTCCATCGCGTCGCCCGACCGTGACATCGTGGCCGAGGCCGAGCGCCAGATCCGCCTCATCCTCAACCCGCCCACCGCGGGCGTGGGCGAGATCTACATGGGCCGGGTTGTCAACATCACCAAGTTCGGTGCGTTCGTCAACATCCTCCCCGGTCGTGACGGCCTCGTGCACATCTCCAAGCTCGGTGGCGGCAAGCGCATCGACCGGGTCGAAGACGTCGTCGATCTGGGCGACGAGATCGAGGTCCGGGTCGAGGACATCGACCCGAATGGCAAGATCTCGCTCGTCCCCGTCGGGGCCCCCGCCGGGGAGGCCTCCCCAAAAGCTGATGGCCCGGCGCGTGCGTCGGGCCTCACCGCCGAGGCCGGCGAAGACCATGTGGCCTCGTCCAACAGCGGTGCATCGAGCAGCGTGAACGTGTCCTTCGAGGATGCGTTCGATGCGGAACTCGCGGCTGACCTCGGGGTTCTCGGGCCCGAGTCGCGTCCGCTCCGCGACGACGGTGGTCGGCGCCCGAGTGGCGATCGCGGCGGCCGTGGCGGAAGCCGGGGCGGCGACCGTGGTGGTCGCAGCGGCGGTGGCGGCGGTCGACGCCGCTGAGCGCTGCACCGCATCTGTTCGATCCGGACGTCTCGCTGACTACCCTGCCTAACGGGCTTCGCGTGGTCACCGAGACGATGCCGGCCGCGCGCTCCATAGCCCTCGGCTGTTGGGTCGCGGTCGGCAACCGGGACGAACCCGAATCCGTGGCCGGCGCGTCGCACTTCTGCGAGCACCTGCTGTTCAAGGGCACGGCCTCGCGCAGTGCCCGAGAGATCGCCGAACTGGTCGACGCGACCGGCGGCGACATGAACGCGTACACCACGAAGGAGTACACGGCGTTCTATCTCCGCGTACCCGCGTCGGACTTCCCGCTCGCCCTCGACATCTTGTGCGATGTCATCTCGTCGCCGGCGCTTCGCGAGAACGACGTCGAGTCCGAGCGCGATGTCATCCTCGAGGAGCTCCACCTCCAGCTCGACGAGCCCGACGATCTGGTGCACACCGAGCTGTCTGCGGCGCTGTTCCCCGGCCATGCGCTCGGATGGGAGATCCTCGGTACGGCCGACACGATCGGCTCGATGTCGGCCGATGCGATTCGCTCGTTCCACGCCGAGTGGTACCGACCGGCCAACCTGGTGTTCGCGGCCGCCGGTCCCATCGAGCACGGCGCCTTCGTTGCGGCGATCGCCGCGGCGTTCCCGTCATCTGACGGTGGCCAGGCGCCGGAGCGCGTCGCGCCGATCACGCCGCCGGTGCTGCACCGGGTCGTGCCGCGAAAGGTCGAGAGTGTGCACGTCGCGCTCGGGTGGCGCGCGTTCGGCCACCACGATCCCGATCGTCACGCGCTCGCCGTGCTCAACCAGATCCTGGGGGCCGGCATGTCGAGCCGGTTGTTCCAAGAAATTCGCGAGGAGCGCGGCCTCGCGTATTCGGTGTTCTCGTCGGTTGCCACCTATGAGGACGCGGGCGTGCTCAGCATCTACGCCGGCACCGCCAAGGCAAAGGTGCGCGAGTTGCTCGACGTGGTACGTGACCAGATCGCCGAGATCTCGTCCACGGGTGTCACCGACCACGAACTGCGGGTGGCCAAAGGAGCGTTCGCCGGTTCCACGGTCATCAACCTCGAGGACACCGGCAATCGCATGGCCCGTCTCGCGACCAGCATCACGTTGCGCAACATGGTTACACCGATCGATGCGTACCTCCGGGCGATCGACGCGGTCGACCGCCCGGCGCTCGTGCGCGTGGCCGCGCGGGTGCTCGAGGCCGAACCCACGCTTGCCGCCGTGGGCCCGGTGCGCGACCGCGACATCCGTTGGCCCGGCGCTTCGCGACCCTGACTTCAGGGCCGTCGGCCCGTCGCGCCGATGGTCGCGGATAATATTCCTGCCATGACGATTCGTGTCGGAGTGTTCGGCGCCGGTGGGCGTATGGGTGTCGCGGTCTGCAAGGCAGTTGCCGCCGACCCGGAGCTTGAGCTTGTCGCGGCCGTCGACCCGCACCATGCCGGCATCGACCTGCGCCAGGTGGCCAAGGTCGATGCGCCCGACCTGCAGGTTGCGGCCAGCGCCGACGAGTTCCTCCGAGCCAACGTTGACGTCGCCGTCGACTTCACCGTGGTCGACGCGGCGCGCCAGAACCTGGTGTACCTCGCTGAGCACGGCATCCATGCGGTGGTTGGTACCACGGGGTTCACCGACGAGGACTACGCCACGTTCGAGTCGGTGTTCGTCGACAGCAACTGCATCGTCGCCCCCAACTTCGCGATCGGGGCAGTGCTCATGATGCGCTTCGCCGAGATGGCCGCACCGTTCTTCGAGTCGGCCGAGATCATCGAACTGCATCATGACAAGAAGGTCGACGCGCCGTCGGGCACCGCGATGATGACGGTGCAGCGCATGGCGGCGGCATCAGCCGATTGGGCGCCTGACCCCACCGAGAAGATCAACCTGCCCGGCGTGCGGGGTGGTCGCGGTCCCGGAGGGATCGCGGTGCACTCGGTGCGGCTGCGCGGTGTGGTGTCGCACCAGGAGGTGCTGCTCGGCACTACCGGTCAATCGCTGTCGATCCGCCACGACAGCTACGACGTCTCGTCGTTCATGCCGGGCATCCTGCTCGCGGTCAAAGGCATTGCCGACGTCCCGGGCGTCACCCTCGGTCTCGAGCCCCTGCTCGGCCTCTGACCCCGAACGGGTCTGCCACATGATCCGTAGAAACGCCCTCGACGGCCTCGCGACAGCCTGACCGCGGTGCTTGTTGGCGCGTGAACCACCGCACAGGGGGATAGCGCGCCGACAAGCAGACCAAACCAGGCCACAACAGCCCCGAGACTGACCGAGCCGCCCCTACAAGGGCATTTTCGTCACCATGCTCGCGGAGGCCGAAGGTTCGAGCATGCCGAGGGCGAGGGCGGTGCTGAGGCCGGCGAGCGAGAGGCCGTCGCGCACCTCGCCGGTGCGGATGAGGTCGGCCAGCCGCGCAACGGTGACCCACTCGATGCGTTCGGACTCGCTGGGATCGGTCGGTTCGCCCACGTAGGTCGCGCTGCGTGCGAGGAACACGTGGAAGGTCTGATCGCTCACGCCGTTCGTGGGGTGGAACGTGCACACGTGCTCGAGCGGGCCTGCGGCCCAGCCCGACTCCTCGATCGCCTCGCGCAGTGCGCCTTCTTGCGCAGTCTCTTCTTGTTCGACGTTGCCGCCCGGAATCTCCCAGCCCCACGTGTCGGTGATGAACCGATGGCGCCACAACAACAACACGCCGCGCGTGGGGTCGTGCAGGATCACGCCGGCTGCGGGACGCGGGAAGCGCACCACGTGGTGATCGAAGCGCGCCCCGCCCGGTATCTCGATGTCGACAAGCGCCAGCTCGACCCATTCGCTCGAGTACAGCGATCGTTCCCCGTGTACGTGCCAGCGCATGCGCGGAGTCTGACATGCACACGCGGCCGCTCGATCAGCGGGTGGCGACGATGAGGAACTCCATCTGGCCGTTGTCGCGCACGTTCGCGACGCCGGCGAACGTGGGGCTCGGGATGGTGTAGTCGGCCCACACCATTGCGACGGTTCCGAGCATGCGGATCTCGGTGGTCGACACGAGCGTGTAGGCCACGTCGAAGGTGACCTTCTTGGTGACGCCGTGAATGGTGAGGGCACCGGTGGCGGAGGCCTTCTTCTCGGCACCGACCGCGGGGACGGAGCCGAAGCTGATGGGCGCGCTGAGCGTGAACGTGGCCTTTGGGAACTGCGCCGTGTTGAGGATGCGGGACTGCACCTGACCATCGCGGCGGCTGCTGTCGCTCGCGAGCTTGGTGAGGTCGGTGATGGCATCGACTGCTGTAACGGACGTACTGGCAATGACGACGGTGCCGGTGACCGCGTTGGTACGCCCAACCGCCACATTGTTGGCCAACCCGCCCACGAGGTCCTCGGTGACCCGGTAGCCGACCTGCGATGCCGTGGTGATCTTCCACGTCCCGTCGAGGTTGGTGGTTGCGCTGGAAGTGCCGGCGGTGGCGGTGGGGGCGATGGTGGTGGCGGCGACGCTGTTGAGCGTGAGCGGTGGCGGCGCATCGGATTTGATGAACGCGAAGTAGACGGTCACCGCGGCGATCACGACGACTACGAGGGCACCGACTCCTCCGAGGAGGCGCTTTCGACTCGACTGCATGATTCGTTCCTTTGCCAGTTGGCGCCACGCGGTGGGGCTGCGCTCGTGGCGTGACGATCGCCAGACCATTCGGGAGAATACGTCGCGGCGATGTGCGAGGTTCAACGACGCGCGGAAAATTCCTAAAGCACCAATAGCGGTTGACGCTCGGGCCGCCTGCGGGGTGCGCGGGCGCAACCGGTAGGGTCGACCGACGTGTACCGGTTCGCGCTGCGCCCGAAGTGGATCCTGTCGCATCTGTTCGTCATCGGGCTCGCGGTGCTCTTCGTCAACCTCGGGTTCTGGCAGCTGCGCCGCCTCGACCAACGGCAGGCGTTCAACGAGACGATCCGCGCTGCGCTCACCCAAGGGCCGATCCCGCTCGTGCCCGGGGTCATGCCTTCGGAATGGGAACGGGTCGAACTTCAGGGCAGATACCGCCCCGGCACCGACGTGCTCGTGGCCAACCGGGTACAGAACGATCAGTCGGGCTACTGGGTGCTCAGCGCGTTCGACACCGCCGAAGGAACCCTGGTGGTCGACCGTGGGTTCGTGCCCCGGTCACTCGTCGCCCAGGGCAGCCTCGCGGTGAGCGCACCGCCGTCCGGCACCGTGGATCTGGTCGGTACCGTGCAGAAATCGCGACGTGGGGTCTTCGCCACGAGCGTGGGCACGTCGAAGGTCATCGAGATCAGCCAGGTCGATGTGGGCAAGCTGGGGGAGCGTTGGGGCGCCACGATGCTGCCGTTCTGGGTGCACGCGACGACCGCACAGGGAAGCCCCCTCGAAGCGGTGCTCGATCCGACCCTCAACAACGGATCGCATCTCAGCTACGCGTTCCAGTGGTTCATCTTCTCGATCATCGCGGTGATCGGATACCCGCTGATCCTGCGGCGCAACGCACGAGCTCGTGTCGGTGACATCGGCCCGTCGGACGATGCGCCCATGTAGCGATTCGTTGCCGTGGCCGGGCCGACAGATTCCGAGCTGCACGAGAACCTGCTCGCTACGCTCAATCCCGAGCGGGCTGACGAGTCCCAATGATCAGGCCCGCACTTCTGCGGCACCCTGGACGATTGCACCTGAGGAGTACCCATGGCGCGTTTTGGTCGCGTGATCACGGCGATGATCACCCCGTTCGACCGCGACGGATCGCTCGACCTCGACGGTGCCGCCAAGCTCGCCCAGTGGCTGGTCGACAACGGCAACGAAGGCCTGGTCGTGGCGGGCACCACCGGCGAGAGCCCCACGCTCACCCACGCCGAACAGATCGAGCTTGTCCGCATCATCGCTGATGCGGTCGATGTGCCCGTGATCGCGGGGGCTGGCTCGAACGACACTCGTGCGGCGATCGATCTCACCGAGCGAGCAACCCAGGCGGGTGCGGCGGCCATCTTGTCGGTCACGCCCTACTACAACCGGCCCTCGCAGGAAGGCCTCCTGCGCCATTACGCAGAGGTGGCCAAGGCCACCCACCTCCCGATCATGCTCTATGACATCCCGGCCCGTACCGGTCGCCGCATCGAGACCGCCACGGTGCTCGAGCTCGCGAACGCCCACCCCACGATCTGTGCCCTGAAGGATGCCGCGGGCAACATGGCCGACACGGCAGCGCTCATCGCGCAGGCCCCTCCGGGCTTCGAGGTGTACAGCGGCGAGGACACGCTCAACCTCGCGTTGCTCGCGGTTGGCGCGGTGGGCGTGGTGAGCGTCGCGTCGCACTGGTGCGGACTCGAGTGTCGAGACATGGTCGACGCGTTCCAGCGCGGCGACGTCGTTGCCGCACGTCAGATCAACCAGCGGCTCATCCCCAGCTGGGCCTTCGAGAGCGGAGACCGCAATCCGAACCCCATTCCCACGAAGGCCATGATGAAGGTCCTCGGGCTTCCCGGCGGCGATTGCCGTTCACCGATGGGCCCCGAGCCCGATGATCTCCAGGATCGCGCTCGCGCCGTGCTGGCGGGGCTCGGACGTTGAGCCGCCGCTCCGCAAGCCCCGGTTCGGCTGGCATCGGCACGGAAGCGCCGGTGCGGGTGCGGTTCTTCGGCGGACTCAGCCAGATCGGCCGTAATTGTGCCGCGATCGAGGCCGAAGGCAAGCTCCTGCTCATCGACTGCGGCCAGATGTTCTCCGATGACGCCAGCCCCGGTGTCGAAACGATCCTGCCCGATTTCGGCTTCTTGCGTGACCGCGCGGCCGACATCGTCGGGTGCATCGCGACCCACGGTCACGAGGACCACATCGGCGCGCTGCCGTTCCTGCTGCGCGACGTGAGCTTCCCGGTGTACTCCACGCGCTTCACCCTCGCGCTCGTGCGCCACAAGCTGGCTGAGGCGAACCTGCTCGACCGCTCGCAGCTCGTTGAGGTACACGACGGAGAGAAGGTGAAGATCGGCCCCTTCGACTGCGAGTTCTTGCCGGTCACGCACTCGACCCCGAGCGGCGTCATCTCGGTTATCCGCACATCGCAGGGCGTCATCGTGCACTCGGGTGACCTGAAGATCGACCCGACCCCGGTCGATCACCGCACCACCGATCTCGATCGCCTCGCCGAGATCGCGAGCACCGAGGGCGTCCGACTCCTGCTCGCCGATTCCACCAATGCGGACACGCCGGGACGCACCGCGAGCGAGACGCATATCGGGGACGTTTTGTCGGGGGTGTTCGCCGCGAACAGCGAACGCCGCATCATCGTCGCGTCGTTCGCGAGTCACATCCACCGTCTGCAGCAGGTGGCCGATCTCGCGATCGCCCAAGGCCGCACCGTGGTGCCCGTGGGACTGTCGATGGTCCGAAACTTCAAGCTTGCACGCGACCTCGGGCTGATGCACATCCCCGACCAGCACATCGCCGATGCCGACGAAGCTGAGCGTCTCGATCCAGCCAAGGTGTGCGTGGTGTGCACCGGTTCGCAGGGTGAGTACCGCAGCGCGTTGTGGAAGATGGTGCAGGGCGAGAACCGCTTCGTGGCCATCACGGTGGACGACACCGTGGTGTTCAGCTCGCACCCCATCCCCGGCAACGAATCGGCAGTGGCGCGCTTGCGCAACGGGCTGGCACGTCTCGGCGCCGAGGTCGTGCATAGCGGCCAGCTCGATGTGCACACCAGCGGCCACGCGAAGCAGGACGAGCTCGCCGATTTCCACCGCGTGGTCCGACCCGAGTTTTTCGTGCCGGTGCACGGTGAGCACGCGCACCTCGCGGCGCACGCCAAGTTGGCGCGCGGCATGGGCATGGCGGTCGACAACGTCGTCGTGTGTCTCGACGGTCAGAGCGTCGAGCTCTCCGACGCGGGCATCGCGCGCGGTCCCGAGACGTCGGGGGCGATGATCTACGTCGACGGTCGCGTCGGTGGGGTCGACGAAGCTGTGCTGCAGGAGCGTCGGGTGCTCGGCGAGAACGGGTTCGTCGCCGTATTCGTGGTCATCGACGACGACGAGCGCTCGCTGGTCGACGGACCCACCGTCATCAGTCGTGGGTGGGCCATCGACGATGATCTGGACAACCTCGAGGACGCCATCGCCGACGCCGTTCGCGCAAGCATCCTCGACGTTTTGAAGTCACGCGAACCAACACGAAAGAACATTGAACGTGTCATGCGGCGTTCGGCCGGTTCCACCGTTGCCGACCTCACGCGACGTCGTCCCATGATCATTCCCACGGTGACGTTCGCGCGCTGAGAGCGATCAGCGCAGGGCCTGCGCGCGAAGCGTGAGCCCTCACCGGAATCCGGTCGCGGCAGTGTTAGCGTTCTCGCACGATGGCGAAGCGGAAGAGAAGACGCTGCCGATCGCGTTCGGTCTTCGCGATCGCGTTCGACGGTCGCGGACACGACGTGTGGGGCATCGTTTTCGTGGTGTTCGGCCTCGTGGCCGCGCTCGGCATCTACACCGACCGCGCCGCGTTTCTCGGGGAAGCGATCGACGACACCACCGGCTGGCTGTTCGGTGTGGTCAATGTGTTCGTCCCCCTCATCGCGGTGCTCCTCGGCTACATGCTGATGCGCGGCCAGTCCGACGCGGCCCGCGCCACCGAGACCGTCGGCTCCGTCGTCGGTGCCGGCTTAGCGTTCGTGGTACTCGAAGGGTTCTGTCACCTCATCGGCGGCGAACCTGATCTGCATGCCGGCGCAGCGGCGCTTGGCGAAGCCGGGGGCATCATTGGCTGGGGTATCGCACATCCGTTGCAAGCCATTGCGTCGGTGTACGGCGCAGTGCTCATTCTCGGCGCGGTCGGTCTCGTCGGCGCGCTGTTGTTCACCGGTATGCCTATGGCCACGTTGCTCGACTCGCTCGGGCGTATGGTCGGTCCGCTGACCGAGGCCGGTGGTCGATTCTTCGCCTCGTTGTTCCGCGTCGGTCCTGAACAGCGCGCCGCCCGTCGGCGCGCGGTCGCCGAGCAACTCGAGACCGAGTTCGACGAAGCCGACGACTACGACGCGTCCGACGAGGACGAAGCCGAGGTCGAGGACTCCGAGGAATACGCGGAGTTCATCGATCCGCACGAATTCGCCGACGCGGGCGACGACGAAGCCGACGAAGCCGAGGACGAGGCCGACGACCCTGACGACGACTCCTCCGCGGAGGAGGCGCCTACTCCGGCCAAGCGGAAGAAGGCCGCGCCGGTCGCGTGGAAGCTCCCGCCGATGTCGTTGTTGAAGCGGTCGGCCGGGCGCGAGGTCGACAAGGCGGCAGTCCGCGAACGTGGCCGCCTGCTCGAACGGGCCCTCAGCGAGCATGGGGTGCAGACGCGGCTTGTCGGCATGGTGGTCGGCCCGACGGTCACCCGATACGAGCTCGAACTCGGCCCGGGGGTCAAGGTGGCGCGGGTGACCTCACTGCACCGCGACATCGCGTACGCGATGGCCTCGGCCGACGTGCGCATCCTTGCGCCCATCCCCGGCCGGCAGGCCATCGGGGTCGAGGTTCCGAACGAGCAGCGGGAGATCGTCGCCGTCGGCGACATCTTGGCCTCGGCCGAGGCCCGTGCGGCGACCCATCCGCTCGAGGTGGCCATCGGCCGCGACATCAATGGCAAGTCGGTCCTCGTCAACCTGGCGTCGATGCCGCACATCCTCATCGCCGGTGCAACCGGCGCGGGCAAGTCGTCGTGCATCAACTCGCTCATCACGTCGGTGCTCATGCGTTCCACTCCCGACCAGGTGCGAATGATCCTCGTCGATCCGAAGATGGTCGAGATGGGGCAGTACGAACGCATACCGCACCTGCTCACCGCTGTCGTCATCGACCCGAAGAAGGCGGCGAACGCGCTGTCGTGGGCGTGTCGCGAGATGGACCGCCGCTACGAGCTGTTGAAGAAGATCGGCTCGCGCGACATCACCGGCTACAACGAGAAGTTCGACCGGGGCGAGCTACAGGCCGGTCTCGGTGAAGTCGACGCCGACGGCGAGCCGTACCAGTACCAACGCCTGTCGTTCATCCTCGTGGTCGTGGACGAGCTCGCCGATCTCATGATGGTCGCGGCCAAGGATGTCGAGGACTCCATCGTGCGCATCGCGCAGAAGGCGCGCGCGGTCGGCATCCACCTGGTCATCGCCACGCAGCGTCCGTCGGTCAACGTCATCACCGGCCTCATCAAGGCCAACGTTCCCGCTCGCCTCGCGTTCGCCGTCTCGAGCCAGACCGACAGCCGCGTCATCCTCGACCAACCGGGCGCCGAGCGGCTCGTGGGCAAGGGCGACATGTTGTTGCTGACGCCGGCATCGTCGACACCGAACCGTATCCAGGGTTCGTGGGTGTCCGAGGACGAGGTGCGCGGGGTCGTCGCCGCATGGCGCCGGCAGATGCCCATCGATCTCACGTCGCCCGCCGACGTAGTAGTCACCACCAACGCGACCGGCGTGCGCGGTGAGCAGCTCACGATCGACCTCGCGGACGACGTCACCGCGTCGATGCCCGGCGGCGGCGATGACGACGAGCTGTTGCGAACTGCGATGGAGCTCGTCGTGTCGTCGCAGCTCGGTTCGACCTCGATGTTGCAACGCAAGCTCCGCGTCGGTTTCGCCCGCGCCGGTCGGCTGATGGACCTGCTCGAGCAACGCGGCATCGTCGGCCCGTCCGAGGGCTCGAAGGCCCGTCAGGTGCTGATGCAACCCGAGGAACTCCATGACGCGTCGACGCCCCGCGGTCAGGCGTAGCCGGAGAGCTGGCTAACGTCTGGGTATGGAGCCCGAGTCCCCACATCCCGATAGCGGTCTCGACTCGCCGGTATCCAGTGGGCGGCGGTGCACCGGCGCATGCGCGGCAACCGCGATCCGCGTTGAGTGTCCGCGAGCTGACCCCTTCCGAGGCCGACCAACTAGCCTGACCGGGTGCCGCGCCGCTATTGGATCGAGACCCTCGGGTGTCCGAAGAACCAGGTCGATTCCGACAAGCTCGTCGGCACGCTCGTGGCGGACGGGTACACGTCGGCGTCGAGCCCCGGCCAGGCCGATCTCGTCGTGGTCAACACCTGCGCGTTCATCGACGAAGCCCGCCAGGAATCGATTGACGTCATCTTGCAGCTCACCGACGGGCGCAAGAAGGGGGCCGAGGTCGTCGTCACCGGATGTCTCGCCGAGCGCCACGGCGATGAGCTCGCCGCTGCGCTGCCCGAGGTCACCGTGCGCGGCTTCAACCTCGCGCTCACCCCGCACGATCACGATCACGATCACGCACACGCCGGTCCGGCCACGTCTGCCGGTACGGCGGTCACCATTGGCCGCAAGGTGCCAGTGCCATCGTTCGACTTGTTGAACCTGCCCCGGCCGCGTTCGCCGCGTCCGTGGGCCTACGTCAAGATCGCCGAGGGCTGCGACCGGGCGTGTGGCTTCTGCGCCATCCCGAGCTTCCGAGGCCCGCAACGGTCGCGCTCGATCGACTCGATCCTCCAGGAGGTCGAGGAGCTCGATGTGCGCGAGGTTGTGCTGGTCGCGCAGGATCTCGCCAGCTACGGACGTGACCAGGGCAAGGGCAAGAAGTCGCTCGTGCCCCTCGTCAAGGCGGTCGCGGCGCGTACCGACCGCGTGCGGTTGCTCTATCTGTATCCGAGCGAGCTCACGGACACGCTCATCGACACGATCTGCGACACCGGTGTGCCGTACTTCGATCTATCGCTTCAGCACGTGGCACCGACGCACCTGCGTCGTATGAAGCGCTGGGGCGATGGTGCGCGCTTCCTCAGCCGCATCGAGGCCATCCGCGAGCGCGAGCCCGATGCCGCGTTCCGTTCGAACTTCATCGTCGGCTACCCGGGGGAGACCGAGGACGACCACGATCAATTGCTGGCTTTCGTCGAAGCGGCCCAACTCGATTGGTGCGGGTTCTTCTCGTACTCCGAGGAGGAGGGCACGCACGCCGCGACCCTCGTGAACGACATCGATCCCGAACTCGTTCGCGATCGCCTCGCCGAGCTGCGAGAGATGCAGGACTCGATAACCCAAGATCGACGTGACCAATTGATCGGTCGCGAGGTCGAAGTGCTCGTGGATGAACCAGGCATCGGTCGAAGCCATCGCGAAGCACCGGAGATCGACGGTGTGATCACGCTGCCCGAGCACCTCAAAGAAGGTACGTTCGCTCGGGTTCGGGTGATCGGGGCGCTGGGGCCCGATCTCGACGCCGAGGAGGTGGGGTGAACGCAACCACGCGCTTCAATGCGTCGGCCGTGATGACCCCGGCCAACGCGCTCACTATCGCCCGCATTGTTCTTGCGCCGCCGCTGTTTGCCATCATCCTGCTCGCTGACGGACACCTTGGCGCGTCGTGGTACGCCTTCGTCCTCGGTTTCGTCATCGCGCTCACCGACAACTTCGACGGCAAGCTCGCCCGTCGTTGGGGTACCACCCGCTCGGGGGCTTTTCTCGATCCGCTGGCCGACAAGATCGTGGTGCTCGGCGTGAGCCTGTGCCTCATGATCGTCGATCGCTACTTCTGGGTTCCGGTGGCCATCATCGCCGTGCGCGAGCTGGCCATCAGCTGGTGGCGCGCCCGCTGGGCGCGGCGTGGTCTGGCCATTCCCGCTCGCCGTAGCGCCAAGTACAAGGCGGTCGTACAAGGCATCGCGCTACTCGCGGCCGTGCTCCCGCCGCTCGAGCGCCACGCGTTGCCCATCGACATCCTGCTCTGGATCGCCGTTGCCTTCACCGTTGTCACCGGCCTGCAATACGCATTCGACGGCCAGCGAGCGCTCAGTCACACCGGCGATCACGCGGGTGTGCTGGGCCAAGTCGAATGAGCGGCCACCGGCGCGCAGTCGACCGCAGGGAGAGCGCAATGACTACAGGGGGAGTGCGCCATGAGGTGTGAAGTCGTCGCCGTCGGTACCGAGTTGTTGCTCGGCCAGATCATCGACACCAATTCGTCCTACATCGGGGAGCAGTTGGCGCTCGTCGGCATCGACTCGCACTTCCAGACCAAGGTGGGCGACAACGCCGATCGCATCAAGGCGGTCATCACGCAGGCACTCGATCGCAGCGATGCCGTGATCGTGTGCGGAGGCCTCGGCCCCACCCAGGACGACATCACCCGTGACGTCATCGCCGACATCATGGGCGTCCCGCTCATCCGCGACGAGGCGCTCGTCGAGAAGATCCGGGCCATCTTCGGTGGTCGCGGCCGGCCCTTTCCCGAGAACAACCTCCGACAGGCCGACGTGCCCGAGGGGGCATCGCTCATCGCGCAAATGCCGGGTACGGCGCCGGGTCTCGTGTGCCCGGTGGGCGACAAGGTGATCTACGCGGTTCCGGGCGTTCCCTACGAGATGGTCGAGATGGTGCAGGGCACGGTGCTGCCCGATCTCGAACGTCGGGCCGGCATCACCGCGATCATCAAGAGCCGCACGCTGCGCACCTGGGGCGACAGCGAGAGCGGCCTGGCCGAGAAGCTCCACCCCGAGTTCGAACGGCTCGAGAACGGCGGAGCAGCCACCATTGCGTTCCTGGCGAGCGGCATAGAAGGCATCAAGGTCCGCATCACCGCAAAGGCCGATACCGAGGCCGATGTCGATGCCATCCTCGCTGACGAAGAAGCCGTGGTGCGCGCCATCATCGGCCCGGTCGTGTTCGGGGTCGACGACGACACGATGGAATCGGTGGTGCTTGATCTGTTGAAGGCGCAAGGCCTCACGCTCGGTCTGGCCGAGTCGCTCACCGGTGGGCTCATCGCCTCGCGGATCTGCGACATTCCGGGAGCCAGCGAAGCCTTCCGAGGGTCGATCGTGTCGTACGCGAGCGAGGTCAAGTTCGACGTGCTCGGGGTGCCCGAGGGCCCGGTCGTGAGCGAGGCAGCTGTGCGCGCGATGGCCGAAGGCGCGGCGCGCGTTCTCCGCGCTGATTGCGCGATCGCGGTCACCGGCGTGGCTGGCCCGGCGTCGCAGGACGGCGAAGAACCCGGCGTCGTGTGGATGGCCACCCTGGTCGACGGCGAGGTGGTGGCCACGCGGGCCAAGTTCCCCTTCGACCGCAATCGTATGCGGCAGTTCACGACCATTACGGTCATGAACGCCCTGCGCATGCGCCTCCTCGCCCGAGGCTGAAGCGACTTCGAGGTAGGCGTTCGCGAGCGACGCGACATCGGTTGCGCCCTAGGCGATGCCCGTCAGCTCGGCTGGGCCTGGGCGTAAGGGTTCACGGTGCCGGCGAGCATGCCGCCGTCGATGGTGAACTCGCTTCCGGTCGAGTAGCTCGACTCGTCGCTTGCGAGGAACAGCGCGAGCCGCGCCACTTCCTCGGGCTGGCCCACGCGAGGCATAGCGATGCCGGCGTACACCGCATCTTGATCCTCCTTCGACATCTCGCCGAGGTCGGCCCCCTGCGTCATGGGTGTAGCGATGCCGCCCGGATGTATCGAGTTCACACGGATGCCGGCTTTTCCGTACTCCAGCGCCGCGGTCTTGGTCATGCCGCGTACCGCGAACTTGGACGCCGTGTAGGCGATAGTGCCTCCGTATCCGGCGAATCCGTTGGTCGACGACGTGTTGACGATCGCCCCACCCTTGTTGCGCAACATCGCCGGGATGGCCGTCTTCATGCCGAGGAACACGCCGACCTGGTTGATGCTCACGAGGGCCATGTAGTCCTCGAGCGTGGTCTCGTGCGTCATCGTGCCGAACTGCAGGATGCCCGCGTTGTTCACGAGGATGTCGAGTTTGCCGAAGCGGTTCTCGGCGGCCGAGACCATGGTGAGCCATGCGCCCTCGTCGCGTACGTCGTGGTGCATGTAGACGGCATGTTCACCGCCGAGGTCCTTCTCGACCGCGTGGCCGAGATCATCGAGCACGTCGCCGAAGACGACCTTCGCGCCCTCGGCCACGAACAGGCGGACCTCGGCCTCGCCTTGACCCCGCGCGCCGCCGCTGATGATCGCAACCTTGCCCGACAACCTGCCCATGATGCTCCCCCTCGAAATCGTTCGGGGCTCAGCATGGCGCATCGTGAGACCCGTCGCGTCGTCAGATTGTGAGCGTGCCGCGCAGGATGCTCCTCCCGGAATGCTGCGGCGCCCCGTCGGTCGGTTCGATCGACACGTCGACGATGGGGAAGCTCGCCGGCTCGACATGGTCGGGCAGGACATAGCGGCCGCTCCCGTGAAGCGGCCCGAGCGAGTACATGCGTTCCACGCGCGAATCGATGATCCAAAGCTCGAGGAAGCTGTCGCTGGTGGCCGGTAGCCCCGAAACGTCGACGTCGAGCGCGTAGCGCCCGTCGGTCTGCGCGACGAGGGTCGCCCTTGCTGCGCTCGATGCTCCTTCGGGGGCGAGCCCGTCGTTGACGAGGGAGATCGCGTCGAGGGTGGTGACTCGCGAGGCGTCGAGGCGTTCGACAAACGCGATCAGACCGACAGCGGCGACCAGAATGACCGCTGCCGCAGCGAGCAGGTGGGGCACATGGGTCCGCCGGGCCCGAGCCGCGTCGAGCGCAGTATGCGACGGCGGTGCACCCGGTGCCGCGCCGGCACCCCGAGGGCCGGCCGCCGCGAGTGCTTCGATGCCGGCCCAGAGACCGTCGGGGGGCGCATCGAGGTGGGTGTCGGCGACCGAAAGCGAACGAGCAATCTTGAAGAGATCGTGATATCCGACGCCTTCTTCGGCGAGAGGGTTGTAACCGCTCATGACGCTCGCTCAAGTTGTCGTCGCATCCGGGCCAATCCTCGGCGAATGTCGCTCTTCACCGTGCCCAGCGGCAGGCGGCAACGTTCCGCGATCTCTAGGTGGGTGAGCTCCTCGAAGAACGCGAGCTCGATCATTCGCCTCGAGCGAGCGGGAAGCCGCGCCATTGCGTCGGCGAGCAGCAGTCGGTCGGCCAAGGCGTCGACCTCGACCGGCGACAGCAGCGCTGTGCCGACCGAGGTCTCACCGTTGACCAGCTGCGGGCGCCGGTTCTGCGCCCGCAGCTGGTCGATGATCTTGTTGCGGGCGATGCCCACGAGCCACCCGCCGAGACTTCCCCTCGAGGGGTCGTACTGGCGACGAGCGAACCATCCGGAGGCGAAGATCTCCTGGGTGATGTCCTTCGCCACTTCGGCTCCGAGGCTCCGGCGGCACAGCGTGTATATGAGCGTGCCTTGAGCGTCGTAGGCACGACGCAGGGCGTCGGGTTCGCCGGCAACGAACGATGCTTCGACATCGTCCACGGCGTTGACCTCGGGCACGCGCATGCTGACCGCGTACTGACTGCTCATCAGGTCGGCGGCAAGAGCACTTTGTCGATCACGTGGATCACGCCGTTGCTGGTGACGATGTCGGTCTTGGAGACCTTGGTGTCACCGTTGAGGGTGACGGTGCTACCGGACACTGCGATCTTGATGGCCTTGCCGTTGAGCGTGGTCGCCGTCTTGCCGTCGAGCTTTACAACATCGGCGGCCATGACCTTGCCCGACACCACGTGATAGGTGAGGATCGCCGCGAGCTTCGTCTTGTCGGCGAGCAGCGCTTCCTTCGTGATGCCGAGGCTCTTCAGGGCATCAGCGAAGGCGGCGTCGGTGGGGGCGAACACGGTGAGCGGCCCGGGGGCCTTCAGCGCGTCGACGAGGCCGGCGGCCTTGACTGCTTCGACCAGGACGGTGAAGGAACCCGCAGCTACTGCGGTGTCGACGATGTCCTTGGTCGCTGCGGCGCTCGCGGCGCTCGCGCCGGTCGCGGCCGGCTTGCTCGCCGGGGTCTCCGAGTCGTCACCACACGCTGCGGCCACCAGGCCGAGTGCCAACATACCTGCGGCCAGCCGCATGCTCAAACGCTTATTCATCGCTGTTTTTCTCCAATTTCTGAGGGGTACACCCGGTTGCTACGACAGACGGAGCCGTCCGGATGCAGGAATCCCAGATCAGGCCTCTTCGAGGTGCAGCGACGCGCTGTTCATGCAATAACGCAGGCCGGTCGGTTGCGGCCCGTCAGGGAACACGTGGCCGAGGTGGGCGCCGCAGGTGCCGCACACGGCTTCGACGCGGACCATGCCGTGCGTGGTGTCGGTGTGCTCGTCAACGGCGTCGGGTGACACCGGTTCCCAGAAGCTCGGCCAGCCCGAACCCGACTCGAACTTGGTGTTGCTGGTGAACAGCGGCGTGTCGCACACGATGCAGTGGTAGGTGCCATCGGTGTGCGTGTCGCAGTACTTGCCGGTGAACGCCCGCTCGGTTCCGGCGTGCTGGGTCACCTGGAACGAAGTGGGATCGAGTCGCTCGCGCAACTCGGCAAGGTCGAAGGTCTTCTTCGGAGCATCGGTCATGGTGGCCTCCCTTGGAGCACCGCCGAGCGTACGACGCACGAACTACGGTGCGCGCATGAGCGAAGAACCGCGCAGCATATTCCTGCCCGACACCATGGCGGGCCAGGTCGCCTTCATCACGGGCGGGGCCACGGGCATTGGCAAGGAGATCGCCCGGGTGTTCGGTCGCCACGGTGCGCAGGTCGCGATCGCGAGCCGCAAGCGCGACAACCTCGATGCCGCACAGCAGGAACTGGAAGCCGAGGGCATCGAGTGCCACGTCGACACGTTCGACGTGCGCGACGCCGAGGCCGCGCGACGAGTGGTGGCTGGCATCGTCGAGCGATATGGCCGGCTCGACGTGCTCGTGAACAACGCGGCTGGCAACTTCCCCGCGCCGATGACGAAGATCTCGCCGAACGGGTTCAAGTCGGTGGTCGACATCGATCTGCTCGGTACCTACAACGTGTCGAAGGCGGCGTTCGACGCGTGGCTCGGCGAGCACGGCGGCAACATCGTCAACATCTCGGCGCCCTTCGAGGGAAAAGGTGCAGCGATGCAGGCCCACGTTGCCGCGGCCAAGGCGGGCGTCGATTCGCTTACCCGCACCTGTGCCGTCGAGTGGGGTCCCTATGGTGTGCGGGTGAACGCCGTGGCGCCCGGCTCCACCGGCAACACCGAGGGGATGGCCCGCTTCTCGAGCGTGGTGCGGGGCGGCGACTCCACGCCCACGAACCCGCTCGCCATGATGGGCCACGGACAGGACATCGCGAACCTCGTGTTGTTCTTGTGCTCGGCATCGGCACGCTTCGTCTCGGGTCAGGTGATCGCCGTCGACGGCGCCGGATCTGTCGACCA
>WLNW01000050.1 GCA_009699605.1 Actinomycetota bacterium
ACATCCCGACACCACACCGGGGAGCGCTGCGGGCAACGACACGGTGAGGATGGTGCGGCTCCTGCGCGCCCCGAGCGCGGCAGACGCTTCGCGCAAGTTATTCGGCACGAGCTTCAACATCTCCTCGGTGGAGCGGATGATGATCGGCAGCATCAAGAACGCCAGCGCGAGCGAGCCGCCGAAGGCGTTCTGCTTGAAGCGCAAGGTGTAGAGCACGTACACGAACAGGCCCATCACCACCGACGGCACGCCGGTCATCACCGTGGCCATGAAGCGAACGATCTTGCCGAAGTGACTTCCAGCGCTGTACTCGTTCAGGTAGATCGCGGCGAGGATGCCCACGGGTACGGCCATGACTGCGGCAACCGTGGTGATGAGCACCGTGCCGATGATCGCGGGGCCGATGCCCGGGCCCTTTTGCCGCGTGACAATCGGGATGTCCTTGGTGAGGAAGTCGGGGCTGAGCTGTGATGCACCCTTCGAGACGACGGTGTAGAGCACCGCAGCAAGAGGCACCAGGATGGCTGCGACCGACAGTGCCATGAGCACGGTCATCGCCGTGTTGGTGACGGTGCGGCGCGAGCGGCGCGGTGCGAGATCGGCGGCGGTCAGCATCAGCGAGCCCCTTGGCTCTTGGCGGTCGAGCGGCTCACGATGAACGCGGCGAGGAGGTTGACGAGGATGGTCACCGCGAACAACGTGACTGCGAGGCCGATGAGCGCAGCCCGCCAACTCCCTTCGGCCTCGCCCCATTCGTTGGCGATGCGAGCAGGCAGTGCGTCGCCGGAGGCGAACAGGTTGGCCGAGATGTTATTCGCCGAACCGATCACCAACGCAACCGCGATGGTCTCGCCCATCGCGCGGCCCAGGCCGAGCATCACCGCGCCGACGAGGCCGTTCTTCGCATGGGGCAGCACCACGCCGCAGATCATCTCCCAGCGCGTCGCGCCGAGTGCGTAGGCGCCTTCGCGGTCGCTCGGCGAGCACGTGTCGATGACCTCGCGGGCGAGCGAGGTGATGATTGGCGTGATCATCACCGCGAGGATGACGCCGGCAGTCATGTAGCTGCGGCCGTGCGACGAACCGAAGAGGCTGCGCAGCCCGGGGATGGGGTGAACCGCAGAAGCGATGTTGTCGTAGAAGCCCGGCACGACCTTGGCGAACACAAGGATTCCCCACAGACCGAACACCACCGACGGAACGACGGCAAGCAGATCGACGGTGTAGATGATCGGCCGGCGCCAGCGTGTCGGCACGACCTGCGTGGTGAACAGGGCGATGCCGATACTCACGGGGACGGCGATCAGCAGGGCGATCGCGGACGCGACGAGTGATCCGTAGAGGAAAGCCTTCGCGCCGAACTGGTCGGCGTTCGGGTCCCACCGTGACGACGTGAGGAACCGGAAGCCCATGAGGTCGAACGCAGGAAGTGCACGACGGACGGTCGTGACGGCGATAGCGCCGAGCACCACGAGCACGACCAGACCCGCGGCGATCGTCGCGTAGCGAAACGCGGCATCGGCGCGGCCGCCGCGACCGGTGAACGGTGCCGGGGGTGCGGTGGCGCCGGTCATGGCGCGGTGATCCGATCCAGTTGGGTGATGGCGCGAGCGGCAAGCGATGCGGGGATCGCCGCGTAGTCGACGCTGTCGGCCAGCTTCTGCGCGTCGGTCAGGAGGTAGAGCAGGAAGGAGCGCAGCGTCTCGGCTTGCGTTGCGGTGCCCTGCTTGGCGTAGACGAGTATCCAGGTCGGGGCGGTGATCGGATACGACGCGGCGCCATCGGCCCACAGCGGGTCGTAGCTCAGGTCGTCGTTGACCTTGGCCCCTTCCGCTGCGGCGGATGCGCTGGCCAGCGTCGGGGTGACGTAGGCGCCGGTCTTGTTGGCGACCGCCGCGAACTTCATCTCGGTGGCGACGGCATCGGAGTAGTCGACGTAGCCAACGGCGCCTTTCGTGTCCTGCACGATCTGGCTCACACCGGCGTTGCCGTTGCCGGCCTGGGTGTCGGCCGGCCAATCGACGGTGGATCCGCTCTTGAGCTTCCACGCGCCGCCAGCGTTGGTGCCCACGGCCTTCTCGAGGAACTTCGTGAAGTTCTCCGTGGTGCCCGAGCCATCGGAGCGATGGGCGACGGTGATGCCGCCCTTCAGCTTCGCCGCGACCTTTGGGTTCTCGGCGACGATCGCCGGGTCGTCCCAGGCGGTGACCTCGCGCTGGAAGATTTTCGCGATGGTGGCCGGCGAGAGGTTGAGTTCGCTGATGCCCGACAGGTTGTAGGCCACGGTGATCGGCGCGATCACCGTGGGGAAGTAGAGGAACTCGCCGCCTTTGTACTTGGCCCGGTCAGCGTCCTTGACGAGGCCGTCGGAGCCAGCCCAGTCGACGACGTTCTCCTGCAGGTCGGTGCGGCCCTTGCCTGATCCACCGCCGCTGTAGGTGATGGTGGTCGCCTGGTGCTGCTTCAGGAACTCGTAGATCGCGACCTCGTAGAAGGTCTTCGGGAACGTGGCGCCCGACCCGTTGAGTCGCCCGCCGAGCGTGTCGGTTCCGCTGCCCGAATCGTCGCCGCAACCAGTGAGCCCGAGTAGCCCCACCAGCACGATGGCCACGATCGAGACCATGGCCATGCGGGACGTGCGCAGGCCACGGCGAGTTGCCGACGAAGGGGGAGTCGGCATGTGGCCAGGGTATGAACATCAGGTGGCTGTGCGTCGCCGTCAAAGTGAACGTCAAGTGAACGAAACGGGAACAGTGAGTGACAGGTGGGCCGCGTACTTGTCAGGCGAGCGGGTGCAGTAGCGCGGCGCGGTCGCGCAGCTCGAACTTCAGCACCTTTCCGGTGGCGTTCAGCGGCAAGGCATCGACGATCTCGACGAAGCGTGGCGCCTTGTAGTTGGCCATCTCCTCGCGACACCACGCGATGATCGCCTTGGGATCGGGAGTCGTGCCGGATTTCGGAATGACGAAAGCCATGCCCACCTCACCGAGGCGAGCGTCCGGCACGCCGACCACGGCGACCTGGCCGATCTCGGGGTGGCGCAGCATGCTGTTCTCGATCTCCGCCGGGTAGGCATTGAAGCCGCCCACGATGAACATGTCCTTCACGCGATCGGTGATGCGGATGTAGCCGCGGTCGTCCATGTCGCCGATGTCGCCGGTGTGCAACCAGCCGTCGGCGTCGATGACCTCCGCGGTCTGCTCGGGGTCGTCGAGGTAGCCCTTCATCAACACGTAGCCGCGCACGACGATCTCGCCAGGCTCGCCGCGCGGCATTTCGTTGCCGTCGGTGTCGACGATCCTGACCTCGACGTCGGGCACGGCGCGCCCTGATGTGTTGGCGATCGTCTCCGGGTCGTCGTCGGCGCGGCACATCGTGGCGGTGCCGGTGGTCTCGGTGAGGCCGTAGCCGGTGACGACGACCTCGAAACCGAGCTTCTCGCGCATCTGGCGGACGAGCTCGACCGGCACCGCAGCGGCACCCGTGACCGCGAGCCGCAAACTCGAGAGATCGAACGACTCGAGATCGGGGTGGTTGAGGATGGTCTGGTAGATCGAGGGCGCGCCGGGGATCATCGACACGCGCTCGGCTTGGACGCGAGCCATCATCTGCGGCACGTCGAACACGGCCTGCGGTATGGCACACGCGCCCTTCATGAGCGACACGAGGATGCCGCAGTGCAACCCGAACGAATGGAAGAACGGGTTGACGATCAGGTAGCGGTCGCCGGCCCGGAGGCCGATGAGCGTGGCCCACACGTCGTACACGCGACACACCGTGTCGTGCACCAACATTGCGCCTTTCGGTGCACCAGTGGTGCCCGAGGTGAAGAGGATGTGGCACACGTCGTCGGGCTTCACGGCTGCGCTTCGCGCGGTGAGTGCCTCGTCGGCGACGGCAACGCCGCGCGCGACGAAGTCGGCGAACGAGATGCAGCCATCGGGCACCGGGCCGCGCAGCACCACGATCTCGCGCAGGTCGGGCAGTTCCTCGTTCGCCGACCGCAGCATCTCGACGTAGTCGGCGTCGAGGAAGTCGGTGACTGTGAACAGGATCTGGGCCTGCGACCGGCGCAGCACAAAGGCCGCCTCGCGGCCCTTGAAGCGGGTGTTGATCGGCACGAGCACCGACGCCGAGAGGTACCCGCCGAGCGCCGCCACGGCCCACTCGCAGACGTTCGGCGCCCAGATGGCATAGACGTCTCCTTGTTCCATGGCGCTCGCCATGAACGCCCGCCCCGCGGCGCGAGCCCGTTCGCCGTACTCGCGAAAGTTCCACCGTTCGTCGCCGTCGACCATGGCGTCGAGGTCGGCGAACCGTTCGCAGCCATCCGTGATCAGCTGCGGGATGGTGTGCCAAGGGGCGGTATCGGTGCTCACGTGGTTCTCCTACGGCAGCGCGGGGCGTGCGGATTGTAGAGGTCGGGGCCTGCTGGGGCCTGCTGGGAGGGACGAGTCCTCAGCGCCACCCGTATCCATGCAACGTGCATATACTGACGTCCTGGGCCGAGGCGGGAACCGCGCCGGTCGGACCGCTAGCGTTTGCCGTCACATCGCGAGGGGAGGGCACCATGGCAATCGAGATCCTGCTGCCCACGCCTCCGAAGGCGGCCGACGCGCACTCGGTGGTGTTCGACTACGGGCGCCGCCTCGAAGGCGCCCAGGTCGGCCTGCGCCTCGATCGCTCATGGCGGGCGTATTACACCGTCGTCGACGTGTGGACCGAGCTGTTCCAGCGCGACGGCGCCACCGTCCACGTGCTCTGGACCGGCGACCGCGCCGGCCCAGAGGCCGAGCTCACCCGCAACGACGTCGAGGAATGGTCGCGCCTCGTCGAGATCGGCGTCGTCGGTCTCGGCAATTGAGGTTCGTGCACCGCGTGGAGTGTCCACGACACCGTCACTGTTGAAAAGCTCGGCAAACCGGCCGTGGTCGTCGTAACCGCGGAGTTCGACCGGTTCGCCACCCAGATCGCCACCCATCATGGTCACCCGAGTCTGCGAAAGCTCGTGCTTCCGTATCCACTCGAAGGCCTCCCCGAGCAGGAGCTGCTTCAGATTGCTACGGACGCGTACCCAACTCTCCGCGACCTCATCGGTGCCGCAAGCTGACGCGCTGGCCGCCGATCGCGTCACCGTCGAATCCGATGGGCTCGAGCTCTACGAGCTGTCGCTCCGCGATCAGTGGGGCGACGGTCTGCCATTGCTCGCGCCCACCGAAGACCGCGTGCGGGCATTGCTCGCGTCTACCCCGTGGCATGCCGACGACGTCATCGGCGTCCTGCCGCCGAAGCATCGCGAGGCCACGGTCGAGCTCGCCGCAATCAACGCGGCTATAGCGGGCGTCGCTCCCGAGGGATTTCCGTATCTGATCGCCGCGCTCGAAGCGATATGTGAGCCCGAGTTCAACCTTTACGGCCTCACCACCACCACCTCGAGCGTCATCCCGATGCTCATGGTGAACGGTCCGTCACGCGATCGAGCGGGCATCGACTACGGCCCCGGTTGCATGGGCGGTGCCGCGGGGCGCGGTTCGAGCACCATTGGTCGTGCGCTGTCGCTGTGCTTGCGCAACATTGGTGGCCAGCGCGTGGGCGACACCTCGAAGAGCGTCTTCGGTCAACCCTCCCGCGTGTCGGGTTTGTGCTTCGGTGAATGGGAAGAGCGCTCGCCGTGGCCCTCGCTGGCCGAGCAGTGGGGATACAGCCGCGACGCCGACGTGGTCACCGTGCATGGCGGCAAGGGCACGTCGCCGCTCGCCGACGTCAACTGCGATGACTCGCGCGACCTGCTGTACCTCATCGCCAAATCGATCGCGATCCCGCTGTCGAACAAGTTCCTCACGCCCATCTCCGGCAACGGGCAGACCGTGCTGGCGATCAACCCCATGTGGGCCGAGCGATTCGGTCGCGACTTCCCTGACATCGAGGATTGCCGCAGTTTTATCCACGAGCACGCGTGGCAGCCGATCGACCTGTGGCCCGCGAAGAACCAGGAGATCCTCTACGCGAAGAACCGCGTCGACGACAAAGGCCGCGTCGCGCTCAACGAGCGCGCCGACCAAGTCGTCATCGTGGTCTGCGGTGGTTTGGGCAACCTGCACGCGATCGTGCTGTCGAGTTGGGGCGACAGCGAGTTGGCGCATCGTCAGGTCGTCTGGGCACCGTAGATCACTCGGTTACGCCCGCAGACTCGCGGTCCCACGTGGTCGCGGTGACCCCGCGTTCGCGCAGCTCGGTCTTTTTCACCCGAAGCGACGTTTCGACGCGCGGGAAGTCGTCGACCACGTCGACGTAGCGCGGCACCATGAACCGAGGCATGCGGTCGGCCAGGAACGCAACGAGCTCGGCTGGGTCGAAGGTGGTGCGGTCGCGCACGATGACCGCGACAAAGACCTCGTCCTCGCCGAGCGCGGCCGGCACGCCGATGGCCGCGACCTCGATCACTGCGGGATGCTCAACGACCGCGTTCTCGACCTCGAACGACGAGATGTTCTCGCCGCGTCGGCGGATGGTGTCGCGCATGCGGTCGAGGAACGCATAGTTGCCGACTTCGTCGAGCACGAATGCGTCGCCGGTGTGGAACCAGCCGTTGCGCCACGCGGTCGCGGTCTGGGCCGGCATCTTGTAGTACCCCGCGTTCATGGACCATGGCGCGCGTGTCCGCACGAGCATCTCGCCCACGGCGCCCTGCTCGACCGGTTCGTCGAACTCGTTGGCGAGACGTATCTCGGGCCATGGGTAGTCGGTGCGGACGCGACCGCACGTGGTGGGCGGACCGTGATCCCACCCGGACGCGAGCGGGCAGCCGATCTCGGTCTGGCCGTAGGTGGTGGTGACCCGCACGCCGAACCGTTTCTTGAACTGCTCCATCTCGGGGATCATCGGGCCGAGCACGACGCTGCGCAGAGGGTTGTCGGCGTCGTCGGGTAACTCGGGCGCCGACCACAGCAACGCGGTCATTGGGCCGACCAGCGCCGCGGCTTCGCATCGGTGGTGGCGAACATCGCTCCAGAACGACGACGCGCTGAACTTGTCGCGCATCACGAATCGCGCACCGCGCACCATTGCGTAGTTGAACGCGCCCCGGCCCGAATTGTGGAAGAGGGGCATCGCGCAATAGAGGCCGAGCCCCTCGGCGAGGGTGTCGTCGGGGACCCACGACCAGTTCTGGTACACCACGGCCCACGGCGTGATGACGGCCTTTGACGCGCCGGTGGTGCCCGAGGTGAACATGAGCGCTGCGGTATCGCGATCGAGCGGGCCGGCGAACGTGGTCGCGTTCGATGCCGCACCCGCGAGTAATGCCGCAAGGCCGACCAGTCGGATGTTGGCCGGCGCAGCATCGAAGCCGGGCTCGTCGACGTCGACCACCACCACGGTGTGAAGCAATGGCAGTTCCGGGGCGATGGCCAACACGCGGTCGACGAACTGCGACTCGGTCACCAGCACCGTGACGTCGGCCAGTTCGAGCGCGTAATGCAGCATGCGTCCGAGGAATGCGGTGTTGAGCGGCACCTCGACCGCGCACAGCCAGCCGAGCGCCACCATCGTGCGATGGGCCTCGAAGCGGTTGGTAAGCATGGTCGCGACGTGGGTCCGGGCCCCGATCTCGAGCGCGGCGAACGCGCCGGCCCAGGCGAGCGCCTCGTGGTGCAGTTCGGCATAGGTGAGGCGCGGTCCATCGACGTGCTGGATGGCGACCGCGTCAGGACTGGCCGAGGCGTGGTACGCGATCGCGTGAGGCGCGAGACAACGCTGATCGAGCACAGATCCTCCAGGACGAATAAGTCGCGCGCCCTACCCTGGTGCACACGCGAAGGCTTCTACTATTCCACGACCGCGACCGGCGGGAATCGCCGCACGGATGCCGAACTTCCAAGGGGACCAACGTGGACGCCACGATGCAACAACTGGCCGACGATCTTGCGATCCGCAACCTGATCGCACGAATCGCACATCTGTCCGACCACAGCGAAGACCTCGACGAGTACCTCACATACTTCACCGAGGATGCGGCGTGGAACTTCCCGATCGGTGCCCGCAAGGGTCATGCCGACATCCTCGCCGGGGCTCTCGAGCGACGCGCGAGCGGAACCACCGGTCCGGGTTCGAACGCCCGGCACATCCTCAGCACAATGGATGTGCGGGTCGACGGCAGCGATACCGCCACCTCCGACGCCTACTTCGAGTTCCTGGTCGAGACGAACGTCGCGCCGCGCATCTTCAACTGCGGGCACTATCACGACACATGGGTGCGCACCCCGACCGGCTGGCGCGTCAAGATTCGCGACATCGTGCTGGGGTAGTCACCCGGCGGCTCTCGTAGCATCGGTGCACAAAGCCAAAGAGGGGGTTGGGTGCTCGACGTCATCATCACGGGTGGGAGCGTCATCGACGGCATGGGGTCGCCGGCGCGCAACGCGGATCTCGGCGTCCGTGACCGCCGCATCGTCACCATCGCCGAGCCGGGCGAGATCACCGAGTCGGCCACCCGGCACATCGACGCCCGCGGGTTCATCGTGGCGCCCGGGTTCGTCGATCCGCACACGCACTACGACGCGCAGCTCCTGTGGGACCCGGCCGCGACGCCGTCGTCGTTGCACGGTGTCACGAGCGTCATCGGCGGTAACTGCGGGTTCACACTCGCGCCGCTCGCACCGGGCGATGCCGACTTCTTGCGACGCATGATGGCGCGCGTCGAGGGCATGCCGCTCGAAGCGCTCGAACAGGGTCTCTCGTGGGACTGGCAGACCTTCGGCGAGTTCCTCGATCAGTTCGAGGGCAACGTCGGCGTGAACGCTGGTTTCATGGTGGGCCACTCGGCGATCCGACGCCTGGTGATGGGTCCCGACGCGACCACGCGCGACGCGACGCCCACCGAGATCGACGCCATGGAACAGGTGCTGCGCGACTCGCTCGCCGCGGGCGGGCTCGGATGGTCGACGTCGTTGTCGTACTCGCACAACGACGGCGACAACGAACCCGTACCATCGCGCCAGGCCACCCGCCCCGAGTTGTTGCGCCTCGCCGCGGCGGTGCACGACTACGCTGGCACCTCGCTCGAGTTCATCACCAGCGGTTGCCTCGGTCAGTTCAGCGAGGACGAGATCGAGCTCATGATCGATCTGTCGACCACCGCCGATCGGCCATTGAACTGGAACGTGCTCAGCATCAACCCGAACAACGCATCCGTGCACGAGCACCAGTTGTCGGCCGCAACGCGCGCCGCGGAACGCGGCGGGCGCATCGTTGCGCTGGCCATGCCCGAGAACGGTCCGTCGCGGCTGTGCTTCCACGACTACTTCGCCCTGTTCTCCCTGCCGTTGTGGAAGGACGTGTTCGGACTCGCGGTGCCCGAGCGCACCGCCAAGTTCGCCGATATAGGCGTGCGCCGAGAGCTCGATGCGATAGCCAACTCGCCTGACGCGGGGGCCCTCCGCGGGCTTGCACGGTGGGCGTCGCTCGAGATCGGCACCACGTTCGACGCGGCGAACGACGGGCTAGGCGGGCGCACGGTGGGCGACGTCGCCGAGGAACGTGGCCAGACCGCTTTCGATGCGATGTGTGACATCTCTGTCGCCGACGGGTTGCGCACCACGTTCTGGACATCGTCCTTCATGGGCGCCCGCGAGGCTGCGGTTCGTGCCGACGTGCTGCGCGACGGACGCGTGCTGGTCGGTGGTTCCGACGCAGGCGCGCACCTCGATCGCATGTGCGGCGCCCGCTACCCCACGATGTTCCTCGCAGGTCTCGTGCGCGAGCACCAAGTCATGTCGCTCGAGGACGCGGTACAGCTCATGACCGACGTGCCTGCCCGGTACTTCGGTCTGCGCGACCGAGGTCGCCTCGTCGAGGGCGCATTCGCCGACATCGTGGTGTTCGACGCGGCCACCGTGGCCGCCGATCGCATCGTCAACGTGGCCGACCTCCCGGGCGGTGCCGAGCGGCTCACGTCGGCGGCGATCGGCATCGAGCACGTCCTCGTGAACGGAACCGCCATCGTCGAGCACGGCGCGCTCACCGGGGCCCGACCAGGGGTGGTGCTCCGCGCCGGCCGCGACACCGACCCGATCAACGCGTAGGCAAGGACCACGGGCAATGGGGGAACGCAGATGACCGCAGATCCGAACATCTCGATGCCGTGGCAGACGCCTGTGGCGGTCGACGACCTCGAGCCGTCGGTGTACCGGGTACTCGACGACGGCGCGCTCGACACGGACACCTGGCGCAAGACTGTCGTCGCGCCACCCATGGGGGAGGCCGTGTTCTACGTTCGCCTCGGTCCGGGCGCGAGCTCACCCCGCCACTGGCACCCGAGCGACACCGTGTACATCGTGCGCCGCGGCGAGCTGGTCATCCCCGGCGAGGGTACCTATCGCGAGGGCGAGGTGCGCTGGGTGCGCGGTGGCACCGCCTACGGACCCGAGATGGGCGGTCCCGACGGCGTGGAGTTCTGGTTCGTGAGCATGGGCCCCTTCGGCACCATCGACCCCGACGTCGTCCCACCGCCCCCTCGCGAGGAATGACATTTCGTGGGCTGAGGACACGACCTCGAACCAGTCGCGCCCTTCTGGCATCGTCAAGCGGTCGACGTGCGAGCGGTCAGTGCCCGGCGGCGGGCGCAGACCCGTCGTTCGCGACCACGAGGTTGTCGACGGCCACCGCGCCAGTGGCCGACACGATCACCGGGTTGAGGTCGAGCTCGGCGAGCTGATCGCCGCACGCCTCGGCCAGGCGTGCCACCGACAAGATGACTTGCACGAGCGCGTCGATGTCACCGGGGGCCCGCCCGCGGGCGCCGCGGAGCAACGCGACACCGCGGAGTGAATCGATCATCTCGCGGGCGTCCTGCTCGTCGAGGGGTAGTGGACGGACGGCGACGTCGCGCAGCACCTCGGCGAAGATGCCACCCGTGCCCACCATGACTGCCGCGCCGAGCTGGGAGTCGTGGGTGATGCCTACGATCATCTCGGTGCCCTCGCGCACCATCTGCTGCACGAGCACGCCGTCGATGCGGGCCGACGGTTTGATCGATTGGGCGCGGGCGACAAATTCGGCGAAGGTGGCCCGCACGGCGTCGGCGTCGGCGACGCCGACGGTGACGAGGCCCACGTCGCTCTTGTGGGGGAAGTCGGCCGACGCGATTTTCATGACCACCGGGTAACCGAAGCGTTCGGCTGCAGCCACCGCGTCGTCGACGGTGGACGCGACGTGCTCGCCGACGAGCGGAATACCGAACGATTCGAGCAGCACGCGTGCCGAGTCTGCATCGAGGGTTCCGCCGCCTTCGAGAGCGGCCGCGGCCGCAGGCGACAGCGTGGCCTCACCGGCGGTGCGGCGGTGCAGCGCCGGACGCCGCTCCTGGTAGTCGTAGTACGCGCGCATGGCGCGGAAGCAGTTGCGGAATGAGCGGAACGTAGGCACGCCCGACATCACCACGTCGGTGAACGCCGGCTCTTCGATCTTGTACGAGTTCCAGGTGACGATGACCGGCACCGGTGCGGTGGGTGCCCAGACGCGGACGTCGTTCGCGAGCGCTTCGGTCATCGGCCCGAGCGGCGCGGTGAGACCGACAACGATGACGTCGACGTTGGGGTCGTTGGCCACGAGGTCGAGGATCTCGAGGCGCTTCTCCTGGGTGATCGACAGCACGAGCGATCCGCCGTTGTCGACCGGGTTCGACACCGTGAGGTATGCAGGGATGATCTCGTGCAACTTGCGCTGGGTGTCCTCGGTGAGCTCGGGCAGCGCGATGCCGCACTTCTCGGCCTGCTCCATCATGAGCGTGCCGGAGCCGCCGGAGATCGAGTACATGCACACGTTCGGACCGACGTTCTTCGGCAGCTTCGAGAAGAGCGCCGCAGTGTCGAGTAGTTCGTCGAGGTCACCCACGCGGGTGACCGCGTGTTGCGCGAAGAGGCCGTTGACCACCGCGTCGCTGCCGGTGAGGTGCCCGGTATGCGAACTGGCCATTCGCGCGCCGGCTTCGGTCTCGCCGATCTTCAACATGACGACCGGCTTGTCGTTGTCGTTCGCTGCCTGTAGTGCGATGCGCAGCTGGTGAGCCGACTTGAACCCTTCGACGTACGCACCGATGACCTGCGTATCGGGGTCGTACGCGAAGTACTCGAGGAAGTCGCCGAGCTCGAGGTCGACCTCGTTGCCGGTGGGCACCCAGCGCGAGAAGCCCACACCGAACTCGCCGCCCTGCACCAGCGGGCGACCATTGTGGCCGCTCTGGGTGAGCAGGCCGATCTTGCCGCCGCGGTTGCCGGGAGCGTCGGGCATCGGCTCGAACGCGTTGGTGTTGGTGTTGGGGCCGAACACGCGGATACCCCATTTGGCGGCGCGTTCGCCGAGGTCGCGCTCGATGGCTGCGCCCTCCGGGCCGACCTCGCTGAATCCCGAGGTGAACACCAGCGCGTACTTGATGCCCTTCTCGCCGACCTGGTCGATGATCGCGGGTACCGCTGCGGGGTTCACGTTGATCACCGCGAGCTCGATGTCTTCGGCGATGTCGAGCACCGACGTGTAGATGGGGATCGAACCGGCGACCACGCCACCCTTCGGGTTCACGAGATACCACCGCTTCCCGAAGCGGTCGTAGCGCTCGTGCAACGACTCGACCGTCGCGGTCGCTGCGCCATCGACGCGGCCGATGATCACCGTGCCGTTCGGGTTGAAGAAGTGGTCAAGATCGGTGCGCTGCTGCGCCATTCGTCTCCCCCTCAGGTGTCGCGACGACACTACGCTGCGGCCCGTACTGCATGCCCAACGCACGTTCTTTGGGCTATCGCAACAGGGGGAGAAACGTGGCGGACCGCTTGGCAGGCAAGGTGGCCCTCATAACGGGCGCCGCCCGGGGCCAAGGTGCGGCCGAGGCGCGCCTGTTCGTGGCCGAGGGGGCCACGGTCGTGGTGACCGATGTGCTCGACGACGACGGCGCAGCACTCGTGGCCGACATCGGCGAGGGTGCGCACTACCGACACCTCGACGTCACGCAGGAACTCGAGTGGCAGGCGGCGATCGATCACATCCGAGCCACGTTCGGGCATCTTGACGTGCTCGTGAACAACGCGGGCATCGGCATCCCCGGCACCATCATCGACACTTCGCTCGCCGACTACCGGCGGGTCATCGAGATCAACCAGGTGGGCACATTCCTCGGCATGCACGTCGGTGCGCCGCTGCTCCGCGACAGCGGCGGTGGTTCCATCATCAACGTGTCGTCGATGATGGGTTTCGTGGGCGGCCCGGCACGCGTGGCGTACACCGCCAGCAAGTTCGCGATCCGTGGCATGACCAAGGTCGGCGCGATCGAGCTCGGCCCCATGGGCATCCGCGTCAACTCCATTCACCCGGGCGCGATCGAGACCGACTTCATCCGCGCCGAGACCCGGCACCTGCTGCCGGTCGACAAGCTGCCGTTGCAGCGCATCGGTACGCCCGACGACGTCGCGAAGCTCGCGCTGTTCCTCGCGTCCGACGATGCGGCGTACTCCACCGGCAGCGAGTTCATCGTCGACGGCGGCTGGCTCAGCACCACCGCACTCTGAGAGAGAGCAGATAGCACATGGCTTCATTGGAACGGGTGGTGGTGGTCACCGGCGGCGGCCGCGGTGTCGGGCGCGGCGTTGCATTGGCCTTCGCGGCCGAGGGCGATCGCGTCGCCGTCTTGGAGTTCGACCCCGAGACCGCAGCCGATACCGTCGTGGCGTTGCGGGAGCGCGGGGTCGAGGCACTCGCGTTCGTGTGCGACGTCGGTGACAAGGTGGCGGTCGACGCGTCCATCGACGCGATCGTGGCCGCATGGGGACGCATCGACGTGGTGGTGAACAACGCGCAGTCCGTGCGGTTCGCGAACGTGCTGACCACCACCGACGACGACGCCGACGTGATGTGGCGTTCAGGTTTCCTTGGCACGCTGCACGTGATGCAGGCGTCGCATGCACACCTCGTGGCGTCGCGGGGCAGCATTGTGAACCTGATCTCGGGTGCTGTGCTCGGTGGGCTCGGCGAGAGCGGGGTCTACGGCGCGGTCAAGGCGGCGATCCGCGTGCTCACCCGTGCGGCGGCCACCGAATGGGGTCCGCTCGGCATTCGCGTGAACTGCATCTCGCCCTCGGCCCAGACGCCGGCGCTCGACGTCTGGAAGGAGACGTATCCCGAGGCCTACGAGAAGCGGGCGAAGCTCATCCCGCTGCAGCACTTCGGCGACCCCGAGCACGACATCGGACGCGCCGTCGTCTTGCTCGCGAGTGCCGACGCGCACTACATCACCGGTGCCACGGTCACCGTCGACGGTGGCGCCTACTTCCTGTAGGTCGAACGGCCCCACTCCTCGGTAACGCCTAGGTTTCGCTCCACCGAGATTTTCGGACAGCCAAAGCGTATGACAGGGAACACGACGGGTTCACGGTCGACGATGTGGCCCGAGTCCTGCGCCTCGCCCGTGCGGATCGGTCGGCGCGGCCATGTGGAGTACGGCCCTTACCAGCGGGTATTATCCCGCGCCGTCCATGACACTCCCGTTCCTTTCCGCACCGCGCTGGACGCGCCTGGCCGCCGTGGCCTTCGTCGCGGTTCTGGCTCCGCTGTGCTTCCTCGGGCCGGGTACCGACCTCGATACGGGCGCTGTGCTGCATGCGGGCGACCGGATCGTGCACGGCGCCTACGAGGCGTCGCGCGCCCCGGGTGCACCGGTGCACGAGGCGGTCACGGGCGTCCTCGACTGGGCTCTCGGCGGTTGGGCCGTGAACCTCGCGTCGCTCGCCGGAGCGCTGGTGCTCTGCGGCGCACTGTGGCTGCTCCTCGATCGGGAGGGGGTCGCGCGGCCGTGGCTTGCGGTTGCGTTCGTGGCCGCGAGCCCTTGGTTCCAGATCGCGTCGACGTCCACCGTCGACTTCGTGGGTGCGGCAGCCCTGCTCGTGTGCGGCGCTCTGGCCGTCCGCCGCAATCACCCGGTGGTGGCCGGCGTGTTGTGCGGGCTTTCGGTCGGGATGCGCATGTCGGGCGTGTTGATCGTCGTGGCGATCGTGGCGGCCGAGGCCACCGGGCGCGACGCCCATCGAGATCGGGCTCTGCGCGTGCTCGTGGTGGGCGGCATCGTGGGCATGCTCTCGTTCCTGGCACCGTTCCTCGCGGCCCACGGTTCGATGGCCTTCGCCCAGAACGACTTCTCAACTACGACGCCGCTGTCCCACCTCGGTCGTGCGTTCGCCAAGAACGTGGCCTACGTGGGCCCCGTCGGTTTCGTGCTGGTGCTCTTTGCGGTGCCCGCGCTGTGGCGGCTTCGCCTCGTGTGGTCCGATCGCTGGACGGTCCGCTTTGCGTCCATCGGGTTCGTCTTGTCCGAGGCGCTGTTCCTTCGCTTCCCGTGGAAGCTCGGGCACCTCGTCCCGGCCGCGATCTGCTTGTCGATCCTGCTGGCCGAGGCGTTGCGCGATCGACGCGTGCTGCTGGGCGCGATCGTCGTCGCGCAACTGGCCCTCGGCGCAGTGAACGTCGAGTTTTTGCGCCCCGACGTGCCGAACCTGGCGCAACGCGCCGAGCCGACGCTGCGGGTCGGTTTCGGTCCGCTCGTCATCGACACGCGTTGCCGGCTCGACGACAAGGACGCCGCACGGTCCGGCGACATCGGTCGCCTCGAGACCGTCTGGAACTGCGCCCGACCCTGGGGCAACGGCCGCTGAGGCTCAGCGGGCCGCGACGTACTTCGTGATCGCTGCGGCGATGGCGTCGGCCGCAAAGCGATGCCCGCGGTCGGTGGGATGGAAGCTGTCGCCGAACTCGGCTCGCGCGATGCCGTTCAGCATCGGCTCGGGCGAGCAAATGCCGTTCGGGTTGTCGCGGACCTGACGTTCGACTCCTGACGCGTCGGTGGTGCGCCGCAGCGGCTGGTCGAGGCCGGTGCGCCACTCGACCACGGTGACGAACGGGGACGACACTGCGGCAGCGGCGCGCTTGGCCGCGCGTGCGATCGTCGCGTCGAGGCGCTCGATCGCGGCGTTGGCCAGGTAGCGACTCACGTCGTTCATGGGCGCCGAGCTCTTGATGCACGTCTCGTCGGGTTCGGCCGGAAACGGCACGGGGTAGGTGAGCACGAAGACCTGTCCGCCCGGCGCGAGTTGGGGCGCGAATCCGAGCAGCGCGTCCATGACCCGCTGCTCGAGCACTTCCCAGTCGCTGCGGCTGTCCTCGTGGGCGAAGCCGGGAAATCGGGCGTCGGGCTGGTCGTAGCTGCGACAGCCGCGGACTAGGCAATCGGCCAGGACCCGGCTGAACCCGAAGTCGTTCCCGCCGAGCGTCAGCGTGATGATGTCGGCGTTGGTGATGCCGACGGCCTGGGTCTCGACGATCTGGCGGATGGTGGCGCCGTCGCAGGAGCGCACGTCGAGCGTAAGAGGGCGGCCGCGGCCGCCCAGCGCGGCCGCGGCGAGCGCCGGGTAGTTGCTGACCGGGTCGCGGTCACAGCTCGCCGACACCTTCTGCTCGGGGGTCGATGCGCCGGTACCCGCGCTGAAGGAATCGCCCAGCGCCACCCAGCGCAGCGGTGGGCCGGCGGTCATGCTCGACGGGAGCGTGGTGGGTGTTTGCGGGGTGGTGGCGGCATTGGCCGACCCGGGGGCCGGGTCGCCGTTGCCGCCAGCGCACGAAGCTGCCGCGAGCGCCAAGGCCACCGCGACCAGGAGCCGGCGCTGGTGGTGGTGGTGGTGGTGGTGGTGGTGGTGGACCATCCGGGCGAGGTTAGGTCGCCATCGTGGGGCGACCGTGTCAGCTCACGCTCCCGGGTCGGAATCGCGGCTGCGGAACCGGATGCGCAGGCGCGCGACGGTGGCCGGGCGCGACATGGTGCGATTTTCGGGGCTCGAGGCGGCTGGTCGGGACCGCACGGTGAGCAGGCGCTCCTTGCGCAGCGCCACGGCGGTGGGATCGGCGAGGGGAGCCGGGGCGTGGCCGATGACCCAACCGAGCAGCAGGTCGGCGAGCGCGGGGTTGCGGGCGAGCGCGGGGCCGTGCATGTAGGTCCCGACGACGCGGCGTTGCACGACCCCTTCGGTGCCGTCACCGTTGCCGACGCCGTGATCGACGCGTCCGAGCGGTCGGGCGTGGGGGCCGAGGGTGGTACGGCCGCGATGGTTCTCGTATCCGGTGAGGGCGGGGAGCCCGAACGACGCCTCGTCCGGCGCCACGAGCAACTCGCCGACGGCCCGGGTGGCGCCAGCGTCGGTGGTGACGTCGAGCAGGCCGAGTCCGGGCACGAGCCCCCTCGCCGCGCGGAACTGGTGTCCGAGGATCTGCATGCCGGCGCACACCGCGAGGACGACGCCGTTGGCCTCGATCACCTGCCGCATCGTGTCGTCGGCGCGGAGCAGCTCGGCCGCAGTGGTCTGGGCGAGGTCCTCGCCGCCGCCGAGGAGGTAGATGTCGCCCCCGGCGGGAACCGGCTCGCCCGGTTCGATCGACACGATCTCCGCCGGCAGGTCGCGACGCTCGGCGCGCGACCGGAGCACGAGCGCGTTGCCCCGGTCTCCGTAGAGGCCGAGCACGGTGGGGTACACGTGCACGATGCGAAGTGTGGATTCACCAGGCAATGTCGAGCGCTTTCAGGACGTCGTGGAACGCGGTGTAGGTACCCACGAGGTCGATCTCGCCTCGGGGAAGATCGTCGACCGCGCGAAGGGGATCGGCCGCCACCAGGCACTCGATGCCCGCGGTCTCGAGCCGGAGCGCAAGGTCGAGCCGGCGATCGCCGCACGCGACGATGGTGCGGCCGCGCAGTTGCTCGAAGGGCACATCCCAGAGCCACGAGGTGTCGTGGCCGTCGGGGCCGCGCGCGTTGATGCACAGGACGACGGGGCTGTCGCGCTGACCGAGCAGGTGGAGCGCTTCGTTCCACGACGCCGGGTTCTTCGCAAGGAGGAGCCGCACCTGATGGCCGTCGACGTCGACTGCGCCGAAGCGGCCGTTGACCGACGCGACCTCGCGTACCTTCTCGAGGGCGGCGTGCGCGGCGCCGCCACGGCTGACCGCGACCGCGACGGCGAACGCGGCCTGTGCTTCGCTCGACCGACCGGGCAACGCCATGCCGAGGACGGCTGCGAACTCATCAGGGCCGTGCAGCACGCCGTCGGTGACGTACCAGGTGGCAGCTGGTCGAGTGGAACCGCACTCGCAACTCCAAGTGCCGTCGGCGGCGATTGGGCGCACCCGACCACATTGCGGGCACAACGCAGCGTCTTCGCGCCACCAGTAGCCGCCTTGCACCCAGACCACGGGCTGATGGTCGCCGACCGCCCAAACTACGAGCGGGTCGTCGGCATTGGC
>WLNW01000051.1 GCA_009699605.1 Actinomycetota bacterium
AAGGGCGTCGACGGGCTGAAGACCGGCACGGTCAACGTGGCGTTCCTGCGCACCCCGGTGTCGGTGGCCAACTCCAAGGCCGAAAAGGCCACGGGTGGCATCGACAACGTGATCCAGGCGGGCGACTTGTTGCTCGTCAACCAGGGCACCAAGCTGACCTGCAAGGACGCCAAGCCAGCCCCGCTGTGCACCGGCCAGCCCGACGGCCAGATCACGACCAAGCCAGCCACGGCCAACCCGCTCGTGCGTGCCGCAGTGGCCGCCGCCATCGATCCCGCGGTCATCAACACCCGCGTGAACGACGGCAAGGCGCTGCCCACCACGGCGCTGTTCCAGAAGGACTTCAGCGATACACCTGGCGTCGAAGGCATCAAGGCTGATCCGGCCGCGGCCAAGAAGCTGCTCGATCAGGCGAAGGCGGCCGGCTTCGACGGCAAGATCCGCGTGCTCTGCACCAACCAGCCCGAGCGCGTTGCCCTTGCGCAGACGCTCGAGACCCAGCTGAAGGCCGTGGGCTTCGACGTGACCGCTCGTAGCGATCTCGACACCGCGGCGCAGATCACCGAGATCGTCACCAACAAGGACTACGACATCGCGTGCTGGGGCCTGTCGGTCCCGAACGACGAGACCGCTCCCTTGAGCCTCGTGCAGAACTTCTGGTCGGCATCGCCGAACAACCGCGTCGGATACGCCAACCCCGAGTGGGATGCCGGTCTGAACGTGCTGCTCGGCGCCAGGGATGCGACCGCCCGCAAGGCTGCCTACAAGACCATGGCCGACCTTTGGAACAAGGACGTGCCCTCGGTGGTGTTCAACGCCGTCATCGAGCGCATCGCCTACCAGAACAAGGTGCACGGCGTGTACGCGAACGAATCGTCGATGTTCTACCTCGACAAGGCGTGGATCGAGAAGTAACCACGCAGCAACGTGGTGAACCGGCCCGGAGCGCGTTGTCGCCCTGGGCCGGTTCCCGCGCTGAGCTGGCTCAGGCCAACCAATTGATGCCTGGCGTCGCATCCGTCGAGACTGCACCGTCTCGGACCAAGCGGTCGACCGTGTCGTCGTCGTAGCCGAGTTCGCGCAGCACCTCGAGGGTGTGGGTTCCGGGCGCGGGCGGTCCGCTGCGCACGGTGGCCGGGGTTCGATCGAGCGTGACGGGATAGCGCAGAACCGTTGCGGTGTCGCCGCCCGGCACGACTACCTGCGCGGTGATGCCGAGGTGCTGCACCTGCGGATCGGCAAACGTCTCGTCGACGCGGTACACCGGCCCGGCAGGTATGCCGGCTGCGTTGAAGCGTTCCACCCACACGTCGACGGGATGAGTGGTGAGTCGGGCCTCGCACGCCGCGTCGAACGCGTTCCGGTTCGTGCGCCGTGCGTCGGTGGTCGCGAATCGTTCGTCGTCGAGCAGTTCCGATGCGCCGATGATCGCGAGGAACGAGGCCAGTGACTTGAGCGCGGCGATGTTCACCAACCCGTCGGCGGCGCGGTAGGTGCCCATGGGGAAGAACGTGGGGTGTGCGTTGCCTTCTTGGGGTGGCACGACGCCGTCGGTGAGCCAGCGACACGCCTGGAAGTCCATGAAGTTGATGGCCGACTCGAGGAGCGATGTGTGCAGCCACTGCCCGTGGCCGGTGCGCTCGCGCCATATGACCGCGGCCAGCACCCCTTGGGCCAGCATCGTGCCCGCTGCGGTGTCGCTGAGCGCGATGCCCACGCGCCATGGCCCCGTACCCGGCGGGCCGGTGACCGACATGATGCCGCTCATGCCTTGGGCAATCTGGTCGACGCTCGGTCGATCGGCATAGGGGCCGTCCTGGCCGAAGCCCGACAAGCTCGCGTAGATCAGCCCGGGATTGCGGGCTCGCAGCACCTCGGGGCCGATGCCCAGCCGGTGTTTCACCGCCGGGCGCATGTTCTCGACGAAGACGTCGGCGGCATCGGTGAGGCGGAGGAACGTCGCAAGTCCGTCGGCGTGCTTCAGGTCGATCGTGACGGAACGCTTGTTGCGGTGCAGGTTGTAGCCGTCGCTCCCTGCGAGGTTGCCGCGTCCTGGCATCGTGACCTGGATGACCTGCGCGCCGAGGTCGGCGAGTTGACGCACGCAGGTCGGGCCGCTGCGGGCCGTGGTGAGATCGACGACCCTGAGGTGTGACAGCGGCCCTTCGGTTGGCGATTCGATGTCCGGCACGGTCCCCATCTTGCTACGGTCCCCGTTCGATGGACACCGGCACTCCCTTCATGCTCGCGACAGTCGATGACGGCATCGGCTGGATCGTCTACAACAACCCCGAGAAGCACAACGCTATGACGGCCGACATGCTCGCCGCCGTGAGCCGCATCTCCGCCGCCTACGAGGCTGACCCGGCGGTGCGCGTGGTGGTGCTGCGGGGGGCAGGTGCGAAGGCGTTCATCTCCGGCGCCGACATCAAACAGCTCGACTCGGGCGAGATCTCAGGCCCGGGCAACACGCCCGACGACGCCACGATGGCCGCGAACTCCGGCACCTCAGGTCTTGCGGCGATCACCAAGCCGATGATCGCGATGATCAACGGCTGGTGTCTCGGCGGCGGGGTGATGGTCGCGCTCACCGCCGACATTCGCATCGCGTCCGACACCGCCCAGTTCGGCATCCCGGCGGCCAAGCTCGGGGTCGGCTATCCGTATCACGCCATTGAGCAGCTGGTCGCGTTGTGCGGGCCGGGGCAGGCGTCCGAGATCCTGTTCAGCGGTCGCCGGTTCGATGCCGCCGAAGCGTCGCGCATTGGCTTGGTCAACCGGGTGGTCGCCGGCGCCGACCTTGAGTCGACCGTGCGTGCGCTCGCGGCCGACATTGCGGCGAATGCGCCGCTGTCGCACGTGTCGTCGAAGCGATCTATCCACGCCGCGGCGCGCGGCGGCGAGCCCGTGAATCGTGCCGCGATCAACGCCGCGATCGCCGCGGCCTGGGCGAGCGACGATTGCAATGAGGGCAAGCGCGCGTTTCTCGAGCGTCGCCCGCCGCGATTCGTCGGAAGGTGAGTCGCCAGGTCTCGTTGCGGCCGTGGCAGCGCGACGCGCTCGACGCGTTCACCCGTCGACGATCTGACAGCTTCCTCGCCGTTGCGTGTCCGGGCGCCGGCAAGACCACGTTCGCGTTGGCTGCGTGTCGCCAGTTCCTGGGCGGCGAACCGCGGCCGGTCGTGGTCGTGGTGCCGACGCAACACCTGAAGCACCAGTGGACCGAAGCCGCGGCGCGCTTTGGCATCCACCTCGATCCCGAGTGGACCGAGCGTTCGGGCCTTGTCGCTGACATGCACGGGATCGTGACGACGTACGCGCAGGTCGCAATGTCGGCCGGAGCGCTTGCGGTGATCGTGCGCAACGGCGTCGTCGTCCTCGATGAGATCCACCACGCCGCTGACGAACGATCCTGGGGCGACGGCGTAAAGCTGGCGTTTGCGCCCGCGGCGTGCCGGCTGCTGCTCTCGGGCACCCCGTTTCGCAGCGACGACAGCCCGATCCCGTTCGTCGGTTACTCGTTCGGTGACTATGGCGACGCGATCGCCGACTACGAGTACGGCTACGGCGAGGCGTTGGCCGATGGGGGCGTCGTGCGGCCGGTGTTCTTCCCGCGATTCGATGGCCACATGGAATGGCGCGGCGCCGACGGTGAGGAGCACAGCGCCACGTTCAACGACGAGGTCACCCACGACAAGTGGGGCGGTCGCCTGCGCACGGCCCTCAGCATCGACGGTGAGTGGCTACCCACCGTCGTGATGCGGGCGCACGAGCGGCTCATGGAGATCCGCAAGACGCACGTCGAAGCGGGCGGCCTCATCATCGCGACCGATCAGGAACACGCGCGGGGAATCGTGAAACTGCTGAAGCGCTTCCACCGCGTCGATGCGAGGCTGGCGTTAAGCGACGATCCGAAGGCGTCACAGGTCATCGCGCAGTTCGCCGACAGCATCGAGCCGTGGATCGTCGCGGTGCGCATGATCTCCGAAGGGGTCGACATTCCACGCCTGCGGGTCGGCGTGTATGCGACCACCACGGTCACGCCGATGTTCTTTCGCCAGGCGGTCGGGCGCATCGCCCGATGGACGCCGGGGCAGCGTTCGCAGCGCGCCTACTTGTTCCTGCCCGACGACCCGCGCCTGCGCGTGCACGCGCTTGGCATCGCCCAGTCGCGTCGACACAGCATCGAGCTCCGCATCCGCCGACGCGAGGCCGAGGAGGGCGAGTTCGACGAGTACCTGGGCGCCGAGCGATCCGAGGAGCAACAGCTCTCGTTGTTCGCCGCGTTGTCGTCCACGGTGGTCGACGCGGGCGGCTCGTCGAGCGACGGCGTCGACCCCACCGAAGACGTCGTGCTCGAACCGGGTGATCTGCGGTCGTTCACCATCGATCTCCCTCCGCCTCCGCCGCTTCCCGGGCGCGTCGGCGATCTCGAGGGTGTCGGGCCCGTGCGCTCACGCCACGGCGAGAAGAAGCGCTTGCGCGACCGCAACGCGTCGTTGGTCGCCGACCTCGCGCGGGTCGCCGGGCTCGGACACCGCGCGATCAACGGTGAGCTCAATCGACTCGCCGGCATCGTGCGCATCGACGATGCGACCGTTCCCCAACTTGCTCGCCGGGCCACCGAGGCGAGCAAGTGGCTCGATGACCCGGCCTCGTTCGTCGTGGGTCGGGCGCCCGCGCCGGTGAGTCGGGCCGATCGACGGGCCACCCCGGTCATCGACCTGCAAGACGACCGCGACGCCGATCACCCCGGTGCTTCGGGTGCCGTCGAGCCTGTCGTGGTGGACGCGACCGACGTGTCGTCGCGCCTAGCGGCCCTGCGCCGCACGCTCGGCACCTCCGCCCCCTGACCCGGAGCGCGCCTCGCGGGCGTGCCGTTGGACACCGCGGTGTGGCCGGGGCAGGCTGCTGCCATGGCAACCATCTGCATCTCGGGGTCGGCATCAGGGATCGGCGCGGCGACCAAGGCCCGCCTCGAAGGCAAAGGGCATCGGGTCATCGGCGTCGACCTACACAACGCCGACGTGTGCGCCGACCTGTCCGATGTGGCCGGGCGCGCGGCAGCGGTGACCGGGGTGCTCGAGCGGTGCGACGGCGTGCTCGACGGTTTGCTCCCCGGCGCCGGTCTGGCTGATCCGCACCCGTCCGAACGAATCGCGGCGGTGAACTACTTTGGCGCGGTTGCCCTCACCGAAGGGTTGCGCCCCGCGCTCGCCAAGGGCACGAACCCGGCCGTGGTCATGATCTCGTCGAACAGCACCACGCTGATGCCGGTCAGCAACCTCGCCGTGATCGATCTGTTCCTCGCGGGCAACGAGGTCGAGGCGTGCGCCCAGGTCGGCGTCGAGGCCTACTGGAACAGCAAGCTGGCAATCGCGTGGTGGATGCGTTCTGCAGCTATCACGCCCGAGTGGATCGGCGCGGGCATCCGCCTCAACGCGATCGCCCCGGGGGTGACCGAGACGAACATGACCCGGCCGCTCATGGAGATCGAAGGCCTCAAGGATGCGATGAAGGCATTGCCGATCCCGATCGGTCGCTGGGGTCAGCCGCCCGAGATCGCGGCCGTGATCGACTTCCTGCTGAGCCCGGACGCGTCGTACATCGTCGGCCAGACGCTGTTCGTCGATGGCGGTACCGATGCGTTCGTGCAACCCCGGGGCTACCCCGTACCGATGCCGGTCCCCTCGGTCTGAACGCCTCGCACCTCGCGCAGGGTCAGCGTGCGATGAGCTCCATCGGAAGGGTCGCGAATCGCCGAGCCGCGGCGAACGGCACCCAGGCTGGAGCATCCTTCGACGGCGTCACCTCGGTCCGCTCGACCAAGACCGCGAGCGCTTCTTGTACCTCGGCGCGAGCAATGCTTGCGCCGACGCAGTGGTGCACACCGAAACCGAACGTGAGGTTGCGGGTGTCGGTGCGCGACACGTCGAATCGATCGGGGTCGACGAAGCGACGCGGATCGCGATTGGCCGATGGCACTGACATGGTCAGGTACGAGCCGGCGGGGATCGCGTAGCCGGCAACAATGATGTCGGTCGTGGTGAGACGCGGTATGCCGCTGATCGGTGTCTCATAGCGCCCAATCTCTTCGACCGCGTTTCCTATCAGCGAAGGATCAGCGCGCAGCTTGGCCAGCTCGTCAGGGTGCGTTGCGAGCAGCCATGCGCCGATCGACAGCATCGACTTGGTGGTGTCGTGGCCGGCGAACAACAGGTTGATGATGAGCGCTTGTAGCTCGTTGCGCGACAGCCGCTCGCCGGCCTCTTCGGCATGCACGAGTGCGCTCAGGATGTCGTCGCTGGGGTGCGCGCGGCATCGATCGACGAGATCGTCGGCATACGCGTTGAAGTCCACGACGGCCGCATCGATGGTGGCCCGCATCTCGATCGGGATCACGGGAGAGAACGCGAGCGCGACGAGGGTGGTCCACTGTTCGACGATGTGCTGATCGCTCGCGGGAACGCCGAGCATCTCGCACAACACGATCAGGGGTAGATCGTGGCAGAAGGTGCTCAGGAGATCGATCTCGCCCGCGCCGGCAAGGTCATCGATGAGCTCAGTCGCAACGGCGCGAATTCGCGGGCGTACCCGTTCGACCTGGCGAGGTGTGAAAGCACGCCCCACGAGCGAGCGCAACCGGGTGTGCGTCGGGGCGTCGTGGTTGTTCATGATGAGTTGCCACCAGTCGAACAAGGGGCCTTCGTCGATGCCTTGATAGGTCAGCATCCCTTGCAAGGCTTGGTGGAGCGTCGCGTTGCGCAGGAGCGGCTCGCAGTGCTCATAGCGAAGTATCTCGTAGAGCCCCACGGTCGAACGTGCGACGGCAGCGCGCTCACGGAGCGGGGCGAGCACGCCATGGATGTCGTGCCAGTAGGCCTCGCTCGTCGGATCGACGACGCCAAGATCCGCCATGGTGTTCCCCCTCGTCGTGAAAGCGCATTGCCGACCGAGGCACCGCCGTGTGCAGCAGTGTGCTCAGACGTTCGCGCAGTCGCTTTCGCCTCGACTCCGCATGGTACGTTGCGCGCACAACGGCGGAGGACCCATGGATTCGATCAACTGCGTGCGCGCTGTCCAGCAACCGGTGAACAAGCTCGGCAGTGCGTTCATGATGGACGGGGGCACCTTCGCCCGTGCCCCAGAGCTGGGTCTCGAGCCGGGCCTCGGCTTCTATGTGATCGGCCGCTTCGGCACGCTCGGCCGGGTGCACCATGACGTTGTCGCGTCGTCTGCCGCGTTCTTCTCGCCTGCCGCGGTCGCCGGCTATTGGGACGACGCCCTCGAAAAGGCCGAGCCTCTCGCGGCCGCTGCGCTTTTCCTCGAGTGCGCGCAGGCCTGGGGCCGCACGCACCTTGCGTCGGTCGACGGTCTCGATCAACTGAACGAGCTCGCCACCAAGGCCGTCGACGCAGCGGCACCGACGGCGGCAAGCCTGTTCGCCGGTATCCGTGCGCTACCACGTGCGGCCGACGCTCCGGCGTTGACCGTGCAGCTGTCATTCGCGCTGCGCGAGCTGCGCATGGCCCGCCACGTCGTCGCTGTGCTGGCCGAGGGCCTGAGCCCACTCGAGGCCATCCTCAGCGGCGGAGGCGGCGAGGGCAACGCAAAGCTCTTCGGCTGGGAGGCACCGTTCCCCGAACCCGGCGCATTCGTGGCGCGGCGCCGCGAGGCCGAACAGCACACCGATGAATTGCACGCGTCCGACTTCGCGGTGCTCACCGATGGCGAGCGCGCCGACCTTGCCGCGGGCTTTGCGAGGGTGTTCGCCGCACTGTCCTAGGTCGTGCGGTCATAGATCGTCACGCGATGAAGCACGCTCGAGTGCCTCGGTGATCGGTTGGGTGAGATCGAGCCCGGTGACCTGGGCCCCAACAACTGGGGAAGCGGTTCCACAGTGAGCGCCCTGGCGCCAAACCCCAGACTGGAACGGTGTTACATTTCGCGACAAGCGAGGTGGGGAGGCCGTGATGAATCGGTATGTGATCGTGTCGTCCGATGGCCACGCGGGCGCCGACCTGCGTGACTACCGGCCATACCTGCCCGCTCGTTGGCACACCGAGTTCGACGCCTGGGCCGTTGCCTACGTGAACCCGTGGGGCGACCTCGTGCGCCCCGACGCCGATCGGAACTGGAGTCACGAGCGTCGCGCCCGCGAGCTCGACGCCGACGGCGTCGCGGCCGAGATCCTGTTCCCGAACACGATCCCGCCGTTCTTCCCCTCCGCCAGCCTGCTGGCGCCGATGCCGGCCGCCGCCGACTACACACGTCGGTGGGCCGGCCTCCAGGCGCACAATCGGTGGTTGGCCGAGTTCTGCCAGCAATACCGGGGACGTCGTGGTGGCATCGTCCAGATCCTGTTGAACGATGTCGACGACGCGGTCGCCGAGGTTCGTTGGGCGAAGGACCAGGGTTGCTTCGAGGGCGGCGTGTTGCTGCCGGGGGTGGCGCCCAATCATCCCGATGTCAAGCCGTTGTGGCACGACGCCTACGAGCCGCTGTGGGCCGTCTGCGAGGAGCTCGACATGGTGGTCAACCACCACAGCGGCGCCGGGCTGCCCGACTACGGCATGGACCCTGCGGCCCGTGCCGTGCAACTCGTCGAGATCCCGATCTTCTCGCACCGAGGCATGTGGCACCTGATGTTCGCCGGCGTGTTCGAGCGGCATCCTGCGCTGAAGTTCGTGCTCACCGAGCAGGGCACGGGATGGGTGCCGGCCGGGCTCGCGAGCCTCGATTGGTTCTACCGTCGCATGATGAAAGAGGGATCGCCCGAGGCGATGTTCGGCGGCGAGGCGGCTCGCAAGCTGTCGATGCTGCCGAGCGAGTACTTCGCCCGCAACTGCTACATCGGTGCGAGCTTCCTTCGTGCGGTCGAGTGCGATGTGCGTCATCTGGTGGGCATCGATCGCATCATGTGGGGTTCGGACTATCCGCACAGCGAGGGCAGCACACCGCACACTCGCGAAGCGTTGCGAGAGACGTTCGCGAACGTGCCGGTCGACGAGTGCGTGCTGATGCTCGGAAAGACCGCCGCCGACGTGTACGGCTTCGACTGGGAGCGCCTATCGGCGATCGGCGCGAAGATCGGGCCCACCCACGCCGAGGTGCACCGGCCGATCGCGCCGGCCGACTGGCCGGCCGACTCCTTGTGCGGTGCCTTCGACGCCGACGCCATCGTGCGAGCGTGGTGAGCCCAATGGTCGAGATACCGCGCATCATCTCGGTCGACGACCACGTGGTCGAGCCACCCGCGTTGTGGACCTCGCGTCTGCCGAGCCGCCACATCGATCGTGGGCCGCGCGTCGAACGGGGGCCCGGCCGTGCGTTCGTGTTCCGTGGTGGCATCGGCTCGTCGAGCGACGCGGCACACCAAGGCGAAGCCGACTACTGGCTCTACGAGGACCGCCGTATCCCGTTGTTCAAGCTCTCGGCTGCTGCGGGGTTTCCGCGCGACGAGGTCGATCTTTCAATGGTCACGTACGACGACATCCGCCCTGGTTGCTTCCGCGTGGCCGAGCGCCTCGAAGACATGAACGCGAACCACGTCGAGGGCTCGCTCTGCTTCCCGATGTTTCCGCGGTTCTGCGGCCAGACGTTCCTCGAAGCGGCCGACAAACACCTTGCGTCGCTTTGCGTGCGTGCGTACAACGACTGGATGGTGGAGGAGTGGTGCGGCGAGTCCGACGGCCAGCTGATCCCGCTCGCGATCGTGCCGCTTTGGGACCCTGCGCTCGCCGCGGCCGAGGTGCGATACAACGCAGCGCGCGGTGTGCGCGCGATCACGTTCAGCGAGGCGCCGTACCACCTCGGCCTTCCGTCCATCCACGATGCAGCACGGCACTGGGATCCGTTGCTCGCGGCGTGCAACGAGACCGGCACACTCGTGTGCATGCACATCGGCTCGAGCTCGCAGATGCCGTCCACGTCGAAGGACGCACCTGCCGCGGTCGGCAGCACGCTCACCTTCAACAACGCCATGGGCTCCATGGCCGACTGGTTGTTCTCGGGCGTGTTCGATCGGTTCCCGCAGCTTCGTGTCGCGTACAGCGAGGCGCAGATCGGCTGGATCCCTTACGTGCTCGAACGGGCCGATGTGGTGTGGGAACACAACCGGGGCTGGGGCGGTGTGTCCGACGTGGTGAAACGACCGCCGTCCTCCTACTTCCCCGATCACGTCTATGCCTGCTTCTTCCAGGACGCGTTCGGGTTGCGGAACCTCGAGGCCATCGGCGAGGACAACGTGACCTTCGAGACCGACTTCCCCCACAGCGACTCCACATGGCCGCACACCAAGAAGGTGGCCGAAGAATCGATGAGCCATCTCACGAAGGCGCAGGTTGACAAGATCTGTCGAACCAACGCGATCCGCATGCTCGACCTCGCGGCATATCACCCCCGTTACGCCAACGGCTGAGCCGAGCGGATCTTCCCGCCGAGATCGGGCTCAGCTACTCGGGGTGTGGGTCAGCGCGATCTCGACCGGGTGAGGACGGACTCGATCAGGTTGTCGAGCGCGTAGGTGAACAGTGCGTCGGTGTCGGCCGGCCGCCGCATCGCCGCGAGCAAGATCGGGTCGATGTCCTCCGCGGTGATCTCGGACCACAGCTCCTGGGTGGTGCGCTGCCCGGGCGGACGAGTGCGAAAGTTGCCCTCAAGCATGGCGAAACCCCCGACGAGGAACAGGATCGCCCGTGCCGCGTTCGCCGCTTCCTCTCCGTGCAGCCCCGCGGCGGTGACCTCGCGAGCGAGTGCGACCTGACCGGGGAACGACACCGCGGCGGACCGGTCGAGAACGAACGCCAGCGCCTGGACATGTGGCGCGTCTTGCACCTGGCGCCGGATAGCGCGGGCCACGGAGCGTAACCTCGCGTTGGGGGTTGTCCCGTTGGCCCGAACCTCGGGCAGCTCGGCGAGCTCGGCGTCGAGCACCGCGTTGAGCAACTTCTCGCGGTCGCCCACGTGCCAATAGATCGCCGTGGGCGCGACCCCGAGCTCGGCGGAGAGCTTCCGCATGCTGAGCGCGTCGGCCCCTCCGGTACGCACTAGCTCACGAGCGGTCTCGACGATTCGATCGAAGCTCATCGCCGCAGGGGCGCGGCGGGCGGCGGGTCGTCCGCGCGGCGCGGTCGGGTTGATCACGCGGACATCCTGCCCGAGATCGAGGGGTGCGGGACAGATGCGCTCGATCCTCGATGCGGTAGCGGGGCATGACCGGCGTCACCGCTGGGGCGGAGTGCCCCGATGTGGCGACGCGCGGGCTCTATGGTCTGGCCGGTCGCGGGTGGCGCGACAGGTTCGAGGAGCGCGAGCGTGCTGGTGCGAAGGCTGTCGATGCTTGCGGTCGGGGTCACGCTGAGCCTCGCGCTCGTAGGGTGCGGCGGGGGTAGCAGTAAGCCCCCGGCTACGACCACCACGATCGCACCGCCGACCACCACCACCGCGCCGCCGGCGGTGCTCACGATCAACCCGGCCTCGGCGCCCATCAGCACGATCATCTCGCTGTCCGTCACCGGTGCGACACCCGGCGAGTCGATCACGTTCACGCTCACCAGCCCGTCGGGCAAGGTGTTCAACGGATCACCACATGTCGTCGAGCCCACGGGAGCGACCTCGGCCGCCTACAACTCCACCGGCGACGCGGTGGGCTCGTACAAGGTGCAGGCCATCGGGTCGGGCGGCACGTCGATCACCGGCACGCTCACCTTGACCAAGAGCTGAGCCTCGCCCCGCTCAGGGCGTGGGGTTGGCAGGCAGCGGATGGCGGAAGAGCGCGGCCGCGTTCGCGTAGGCCAGCTTGCGCACATGTTCGACCGGCAGGTCACGCAGATTGCGATCGAAGAAGGCCTGCGAGTCGGGCCATGTGCTGTCGGCGTGCGGGTAGTCGACCTCGAGCATGATGTGGTCGATGCCGATGCGCTCGCGCAACGGGAGGATCGACGGGTCGTCGATGCTGCAGAACCAGAAGTTGCGGCGCAGCACCTCGCTCGGCGTGAGGTCGGTGTGCATCGCCTTCCAATCGTTGCGACCGTGACCCGACTGCGTGAGCATGAAGTCGAGCCGGTCCATCATCATCGGCACCCAGCCGATGCCACCTTCGCTCATCGAGATCTTTAGCTCGGGGTGACGCACCGGGATACCCGACCACAGCCACTCGTTGCACGCCACGTAGCTCTGCACCTGGAACATCGCGGCGCCTACTCCACCCGGCCCTTCGGCGTCGCGCGGCATCAGCTGACCCGACGATCCGATGTGCAGACAGATCACGGTGCTGGTCTCTTCGCACGCCTGCAGGATCGGTTCCCACCAGCCGGAGTGGATGGACGGCAGACCGATGTTCTGGGGTTGTTCGGGCAGCGAAACCGCGGTGAAGCCTCGCGCCGCGTTGCGCCGGATCTCGGCTGCGCCGAGCTCCGCGTCGGCGAGGAACGTGATGCCCATCGGCACGATGCGCTGGGGGTAGCTGCCGTGCCACTCCTCGGCGATCCAATCGTTGAACGCCTTCGTCACGGCAAGCCCGAGTGCAGGGTCGCTGCACGCGGAGTAGATGCGGCCGCAGAATCCCGTGATCTGCGAAGGGAAGTTGACCGACGCCCAGATGCCGTTGATGTCCATGTCGGCGATGCGAGCGTGGATGTCGAAGCAGCCGCGACGCATGTCGTCGAAACGTGCCGGTTCGAACGTGAAGTCGTCCTTGTCGGCGCGACCGGACAGCGCGTTGAAGCCCATCTGGGCGAACACCTTGCCGTCGAACTCCCACTGCTGCGCCCCGCTCGGCGTCTCGACGATGCGTGGCGCACGGTCGGCGAACGCGGCGGGTAGGCGGCCGTTGAACAGCCAAGGCGGCTCGACGAGGTGATCGTCGACCGAGATCACCGTGTAGAGCGCCGCACGTGGCTCCGGGTCGGGCGCGAGCGCGTGGCTCGGCGCGTAGTCGTACTCGGTCACCGATCGCATCCTCATGTCGTCACTGTACGTCGGTGTCGTCGACCGGATCCTCGAGAGGGCCCTCGAGCGCGGTCAACGTCGCTAATACCGCCGGCCCGGCGTACAGGTTTGGGCCGACGCGGCGCAGGCCATGGGCCGCGAACAACTGCACGTACCGGTTGGCGCTGCGGCGGTGGAACCCGACGCGGTCTCCCGAGAAGTCGTCGGTGGCGGTCATGGCGTGCAGATAGGCGAGTCCGTCGAGGCGACCGCTGATCCATGCGAGTGCGGTGTCGATTTCGACGTCATCGACGTAGGGCAACACATCGGCGCAGACGATCAGGTCGAAGCGTTCTCGGAGCCCCAGCGTGGGCAGGTCGCCGAGCCCGCCGAGGTGTATGGAGCGGGTGCGGCCGTAGCGCTCGACCGCTTAGGTGCTCGGGTCGAAACCTACGTATCGGAGGCCGGGCCGCGCCGCGAGCAGCGGGGCGCGCCACGCCCCTTCGCCGCAGCCGATGTCGAGCACGCGGCGGACCGGACGCATGAGCAGGTGCTCGGCCGTGGCAAGGGTGAACCGGGCCGCGCGGCCGACCTCGGCCGGTGCTCCGATGCCGTGCCGGCGGTACCACCGGTCGAAGTACGCCTTGTCGTACTTCTTCGTGCGCCTTCGATCCATGGTCGGTCCAAATCGTTTGAGGAAGGTCTCCCGAGGAGAGGGGGTACTCTCTTTTCACACAGCACAGGGAGGGGTCAGCATGCTCGACCATCGCATCATCGGGGCGACGATCGTCGACGGTACGGGGTCACCGGGCTTCGCCGGCGACATCGGAGTGCGCGACGGTCGCATCGTCTCGATCGTTCCTGCGGGCACGCTCACGGAGGATGCGGCGGTCACCCTCGACGCCGCCGGGCTCGTGGTGTGTCCCGGATTCGTTGATCCGCACACCCATTACGATGCCCAGCTGTTCTGGGATCCGCTGGCCACACCGTCGAACATCCACGGGGTTACGTCGATCATCGGCGGCAACTGCAGCTTCGGCATCGCGCCGTTGCACGCCCCCGACGCCGACTACACACGCCGCATGCTCGCCAAGGTCGAGGGCATGCCGCTCGGGGCGCTCGAAGAGGGTGTGCCGTGGACATGGACGAGCTTCGGTGAGTACCTCGCCTCGCTCGACGGCAACATCGGTGTCAACGCCGGGTTCATGCTGGGCCACAGCGCGCTGCGGCGCTTCGTGCTGGGCGCCGAGGCCAACCGGCGCAGCGCCACGCCCGAGGAACTCGACCAGCTGCGGGCTGCGCTCGGCGACGCGATCTCGCAAGGTGCGCTCGGGCTGTCCACCGACGTCTCGCGTATGCACAGCGATGGCAACGGCGATCCGGTGCCTGCTCGTGGGGCGGATTCCGAGGAGATCCTCGCGCTCTGCGAGGAGACGGGCCGCTGGCCGGGCACCACGCTCGAGGGCATCTTCGACGGTGCGAGCGATGGGTTCAGCGAGCGGGAGCTCGAGCTTTTGCCGCAGATGTCGGTACGCGCGAACCGGCCGCTGAACTGGAACCTGCTCGTCGTCGACGCGAAAGATCCGGGGCGGATCGATCGGCACCTCGCCGTTTCGCACAAGGCGCGCGAAGTCGGCGGCCGCGTGGTGGCGCTCACCATGCCGGTGATCGTCCCCATGAACATGAGTTTCCTCAACTACTGCGCGCTGAACCTCATGCCCGACTGGGGGCCGGTCCTCAACGCCCCTGTTCCCGAGCGCATGGAGAAGCTTCGGGACATCCCAACGCGCCGAATGATGGTCGAGCGCGCCAACAGCGGCGATGCCGGCATGTTCAAGCGCCTCGCCGACTTCGGTGGCTACATCATCGGCGACACCTACAGCGCTGCGAACGAGGGTCTGTCGGGCCGCGTCGTCCGCGACATTGCAGCCGAGCGCGGCGACGCCGATTCGTTCGACACGCTCATCGAGATCGTGCTCGCCGACGACTTGCGTACCGTGCTGTGGCCGAGCGCACCCGACGATGACGATGCCCATTGGCGTATGCGCCGCGAGTTGTGGAACGACCCCGATGTGTTCCTCGGTGGCAGCGACGCCGGAGCGCACCTCGACCGCATGTGCGGCGCCTCCTACCCCACGCAGCTCCTCGCCGACACGTTGCGCGGTCGCAAGCTCGTGTCGCTCGAATGGGCGGTGCACGCGATGACCGGCAAGATGGCCGAGCTGCTCGGCCTGCGCGACCGAGGCACCATCACGGAGGGGGCGTTCGCTGATCTCGTCGTGTTCGATCCCGCCACGATCGACTGCGCGCCGGCCACGCTGGTACGCGACCTTCCGGGTGGCGCGCCGCGCATGATCGCGGCGTCCACCGGTGTCGTGCGCGTCTACGTCAACGGCGTCGAGACTGTCGTCGACGGCGAAGCCACCGGAGCGCTTCCCGGCACCGTGTTCCGCTCCGGCCGCGACACCGAGACCGTCACGGTTCACTGACGGCCCCAATCCCTGCCAACTGGTAGTTCGAGAGCGCGCCCCGCCGCGCTCTCGAACTACCAGTTCCATTCAACGGACCATGCGGAAGAACGCTCGCAGCTCGGACACGAGTGCATCGGGGTTCTCCATGGCGGGGAAGTGGCCGCCGTCGTCGATCGTGACGAATCGCTGGATGTTGTAGTACGGCTCGACCAGCTCGCGCGGTGGTCGGTTCGGCTCGTTGAACACCGCAACGCCTGTCGGCACCTGGATGCGAGGCGGCTGTGAGATGGCCGAGCCCTGGTTGAAGGTCTCGTGGTACATGCGCAGCGAAGAGCCGATCGTGCGGGTGACCCAGTAGATGCTGACCATGGTGAGCAGCTCGTCGCGAGTGAAGCGCCGGTAGGGATCTCGCACGCCTTGTTCGTCGGCACAATCGGTCCAACGCCACCACTTCTCGAGGATCCACGAGGCGAGGCCGGCGGGGGAGTCGGTGAGCCCGATGGCGGCAGTCATCGGTTTGGTTCGCTGCAGGTGGACATAGCCCCACTCGGCGTCGCGATAGATCTTGAGGTTGTCCCACCACACGCGCTGCTCGGGGGTGAGGGCCGCTTCGTCGATGGGCGGCGCGAGCATTGCGAAGTGGATGCCGATGAGTCGATCGGGGTGGCCTGCGCCCAACGCAGTGGTGACCGCGCTGCCCCAGTCGCCACCGTGCGACGCGAAACGGTCGTAGCCGAACGACGCCATGAGCTCGACCCACGCGCTTGCGACGCGCGCCGCATTCCACCCGCGTTCGACCGGCGGTGAAGAGAATCCGTAGCCGGGGAGCGACGGCACGACCACGTGGAACGCGTCGCGGGCATCGCCGCCGTAGGCGACCGGATCGGTGAGCGGCCCGATGATCTTCGTCATCTCGAAGAAGCTGCTCGGCCAACCATGGGTGAGCACGAGCGGCGTCGCGTCGGGCTCGGGGCTGCGCACGTGGATGCAGTGCACGCCCACCCCGTCGATGTCGACGACGTACTGGGCAAACTGGTTGAGCGCGGCCTCGTGCACGCGCCAGTCGTACGACGTGCGCCAGTAATCGCAGAGGTCGCGCAACCATTCCACGTCGGTGCCATAGTCCCAGCCGCTGCCCGGGATGGTCTGGGGCCAGATGGTGTTGTCGAGGCGGTAGCGGAGGTCATCGAGCACCGACTGCTCGACGTCGATGCGGAATTCACGCGGCGTCATGGCGCCACGTTGGCACAGGTCGCCGCCTCGCGCCTGCGGCTCCCGGTTTCCGAAAGCCGGGACGAACCCTCGATGTCTTGGCCTGCACGGCCATAGTGAGCGGGTTCATCGCGAAGGTGATGCGCGCGAACACGCTTGCCCTCACTCGTCGCGCCGGCTGACGTGGCCGGACCTGATCCGGCCCGGGCGCGTACGCTGGCGGGTTCACGACTCGGCGGGGGCCGAGCCGATGACTAGGGGGAATCCATGGAGTTCGGCTATTTCGCGCAAATGTTCGTGCCCGCGCACGAGCAGGCGATCATCCCCGGCTATGAGCAGCAGCGCTTGCTCGAGAACCTTGAGCTGTCGGTGATGTGCGAGCAGTTCGGGTTCAAGTACGTCTGGGCCTCCGAGCACCACTTCCTGCGCGAGTACTCGCACATGCCCACGCCCGAGGTGTTCCTCTCGTTCGTCGCCGCGCGCACGCAACGCATTCGCATCGCGTCAGCGATCGTGAACATCACCGCGCCGGTGAACCACCCCGTGCGCACCGCAGAACGCGTCGCGATGCTCGACAACTTGTCGAATGGCCGTTTCGAACTCGGAACCGGGCGCGGGTCGAGCAGCACCGAGGTCTACGGGTTTGGCATCCCACACGTCGACGACACACGCGACCTGTGGGAGGAGTCGATCCGCCAGCTCCCGCGCATGTGGGGCGACGACATCTATGAGTACAAGGGCAACTCGTTCTCCGTGCCGCCGCGCGAGATCTTGCCGCGCGTCGTCACCAAGCCGCACCCGCCGCTCTGGGTGGCGTGCGGCAACCCCGCCACGTTCGAAAAGGCCGGTCGGCTCGGCCTCGGGGTGTTGTGCTTCACGATCGGCGCACCGAGCGAACTGAAGAAGCTCATCGACGTCTACAAGGAAGCGGTGTCGAAGTGCACCGACCCGGTCGGCGACTTCATCAACGACAACGTGATGTGCGTGACCCACCTCACGTGTCTTGAGGACCGCGATGAAGCCTTCGAGCTGAACACGCGAATTGGCATGCGCTACTACCAGAGCCTTTGCTACCGCTGGTTGGACAGCTTCCCCAAGCCCGAGGGTGTTCCCGATTGGCCCGACGTCATGCCCGAACCCACGCTGGCCGAGCTCAAAGAACAGGTCGACATGGGCATCATCGCGGTCGGCAACCCCGATGATTGCGCCGGCGTCGCGCAGCAGTACGCCGACGCAGGCGCCGACCAGCTGGTGGTGAGCCCCATGACCACCACCATGCCCTTCGCCACAGCGGTCGAATCGATGCGGCTGTTTGGCGAGAAGGTCATCCCTCGTTTCGACACCGACCCGAAGTACCGCAGCGACTACATGCGCGAGAACCTCGTGCGGTGACCAACTCGATCGAACTGGTAGTTCGAGAGGGTGCCTAGCAACCCTTTCGAACTACCAGTTGGTCGGACGCCGCCAGTTGGTCGGACGCCGCCAGT
>WLNW01000052.1 GCA_009699605.1 Actinomycetota bacterium
GCGTCGAACTTGTACGCGTTGGGCAGCAGAAACTTCACGAGTCCGCTGAACATGCTCGGCGGGAAGGGCAGCATCGGATACGCGCCCACGTCGATCTTCATGCGCACACGCACGCCGTGCACCCGACCATCGGGTTCGACCGCATAGTCCAGCTCGAGGGTCTCCTCGCGGGCATGCCCGGCGGTGAGCAGATTCTCGCTGCGCGTCTCGTTCCAGCGCACGGCGCCGCCGACGATGCGGGCGGCCGCGACAACCGCCACGTCTTCGCGTGTGACCTGGCCCTTCGAGCCGAAGCCGCCCCCGATGTCGCGCGCGACGACGCGCACATCAGGGAACGGGATGCCGAAGAGTGCGGCGAAGCTCATCTTCAGCGGATGCGGCCGCTTGTGCGAAGCCTCGTAGAGCAGCGTGCCTTGTGTGTAGGTGGCCACCGAGCACCTCGGCTCCATGGGCGCGTGGCAGTACCGGTGCTGCACGTAGCGACGGGTGACCACGCGACTCGCCGCAGCGAAGACCCCCTCGACATCGCCCCACGTGGACGAATCGTGAAATGCAAGGTTGGTACCGAGCTCGTCCCACAGCACGGGCGCGTCGGGTGCCTCGGCGCCGGCCATGTCGACCACGGCGGGCAACGACTCGTAGGTGACCTCGACCAACGCCGCGGCGTCGTGCGCGATGGCTTCCGACTCGGCGACGACCATCGCTATCGGGTCGCCCACCAACCGCACCTTGGTGGTGGCCAGCGGGTGGAACGGTGCGACCTTCACGTTCGGGGGAACCATGACGACGATGGGCCCGGTCATCACCTTCGCGAGATCCTCGGCAGTGAGCACCGCGACCACACCCGGCAGGGCGCGCGCCGCGCTGGTATCGATGGCCACGAGTCGCGCGTGCGCTTGCGTGCTGCGCACGAACGCAATGTGACGCATGCCGACGCGCGAGATACCCGCGGCGAAGCGACCTTGCCCGCGCAGCAAGCGTTGGTCTTCGACGCGTTCGATCGACTGGCCTGTGAAACGACCGGCCACGGGACTAGGCCTTCTCGAACGCGACGACGGCGTCGCCGTTGCGGATGGTGAGGAAGTCCATGCCTTCAGTGCCGGCGCGCAAGCCGTACTCGTTGTTCGGTGGCACGACCGCCGAGTCGTTCGGCCCGAGCACCTCGCCCGAAGGCTCGACCGTGCACGAGCCACGCAGGATGTAGAGCACCTCGCCCTTGTCGTGGGTGTGCGGCGCGATGTGGAAGTCGGCGGGCAGCGTGGAGTACTGCACGTACAACCCTTCTTCGCCGCGCGACATGAACTTGCGCAGCGCTCCGGCCTCGCTTGCTGCCTTCGCGACATCGGCCGACACGCGTCCAAACTTCGCTTCGTCGACCCATTCGATGCGCTCGAACGGGCGGACCACGCCGAGCTGTGCTGCCGGAACCGGACCGTCACTCATTCGCCGAACCCCCTGTAGGACGGGGGGAGACTAGCCCGGCGTGCCGACCCGTTCAAACGATCGTTTCAGCCCGGTCGTCGCGCTGCGTTCATCAGGATCGGAACGCGGCCAGCAGTCGGTCGGCCGCCAGCGTGGGCGTGAGCTTGCCGGCGCGCACCTCGTGCTCGAGATCGGCGCGCATGGCGCGCACCTTGGCGTTGTGGTGCAGCTCCGTGGCGAGGCGCTCGTCGACGGTGGACCACATCCAATCGACCTGCTGGCGACTGCGGCGCTCGGCCCACTCCCCCGATTCGGTGAGCTTGCTGCGGTGCAGATCGATCTGGGCCCACAAGGTGTCGAGGCCGACGTTGTGCATGCCGCTGCACGTGAGCACAGGCGGGTTCCAGTTGGGCGATGCGGGCTGCATCATGCGCATCGCGACCTGGTAGTCGGCCGCGGCGATACGCGCCCGCTTCTCGTTGTCGCCGTCGGCCTTGTTCACCGCGATCATGTCGGCGAGCTCGAGTACGCCCTTTTTGATGCCCTGCAGGTCGTCGCCGGCCCCCGAGATCATGAGCACGAGGAAGAAGTCGACCATGTTCGCGACAAGCGTCTCGCTCTGGCCCACACCGACCGTCTCGACGAGCACCACGTCGTAACCGGCCGCCTCGACCACCACGATCGACTCGCGGGTGGACCGCGTGACGCCACCCAGCGTGCCACTCGTGGGTGATGGCCGGATGAACGCCGCCGCGTCGACCGCAAGTCGCTGCATGCGCGTTTTGTCGCCGAGGATCGACCCGCCGGTGCGGGACGACGTGGGGTCGACTGCGAGCACGGCGACGCGATGGCCGGCGGCGGTGAGGTTGGTGCCGAGCATGTCGATGAACGTCGACTTCCCGGCGCCCGGTACCCCCGTGATACCCACACGTTGGGTGGCGCCCACGTGGGGCAGCAGACGCACCAGCAGCTCCTGAGCCAGGCCTTGGTGCTCGGGCTTGGTCGACTCGACCAAGGTGATCGCGCGTCCGAGCGTGGTGCGATCACCCGCGAGAACGCCGTCCACGTAGCGGTCGATGTCGATGGCGCGGCTCATCGGCCGTGAGGCTACCCGGCCAGGTAGCACCGCGATGCGAACGGGCACGCTGGCCGGCGGCGCGACTGAGCGTGAAGTCCTGCATCGCGGCGCCGCTCGGGTCAGCAACGACGATTACGAGCACGCTGCCCCGCAAGGTCGCCACGACGGCACCTGCAGAACGGCAGGGCTACCGGTCGGCAGGGCTACCAGTCGGCGCGCACGCCCGCACGAACCAAGGTGCCGGTGACGAACTTCGACGACTCGCCGCACAGGTACAGCAAGTGGTGCGCGTGCTCGTCGACGGCGGCCAGTTCCTCGAGCCGCGACAGCGAACGAAGTTGTTCGACGAGGGAGTCGTAGGACGGTGGGCTGGATGCGTAGTCGGCATCGACCTCGAACGCGTTGACGCGGACCCCGCGGCGACTCGCCTCGACGGCGAAGGATTGGGTCAGGTTGGCGACCGCGGCGCGGGCTGCTGCGGCGACACCGAGCACCGGGCTGATCGCGTTTCGCGACACCGCCGACACATTGATGATGCTCCCGGCCGCCCGGGGAGCCATCGCGGCGAGCGCGGCCTGACAGCCGAACAAGGCGCCTTTGACCTGTGTCGCTATCGCGTCGTCGATCTCCGACTCGGTCACCTCGGCGAGCGACCCGATGCTGGCGACGCCGGCGACGTTGCACATGATGTCCAGTCGCCCGAAGCGCTCCACGGCGTCGAGGACGAACCGGTCGAGTTCGTTGCGATGACGGGAACCGACCCGGATCGACGAAACCGACGCGCCTGCCGCGACGAGCTCGTTGGTGATGGCCGACAACCCATCGGCGTCATCGTCGCCGAGCACGACGTGTGCTCCGGCGGCGGCGAGAGTCCGCGCCACACACGCGCCGACCAAGGACGCCGCGCCGGCAACGCATGCGACGCGCCCGGCTAAGAGGATCTCGGCCGGCACCGCCATAAAGGCCTCCGGAACGATCGCCGGCTCGTCGCCCAGAACCCGTAGCAACTCGTGCGCGATCGATTGACCCTTGATCCGCTCCGTCTCGACGAAGTTCTGGATCGAGTCGAGCTCGACACGCCGGTTCGCCACCTCGTCTTCGATCCGTATCAGCTCGGATTGCACGCGGCCGGCGACGACCAGAGTTCGGCGGTCGGTGTCGCGGGTCATCTCGGATGCACGCTGACGCGCGTCCTCGAGGATCGCTTCGGCCCGAGCGCGCGCGTCGGCGAGGGTCAACTCGACGGTCTTGCGGGCCGCTTGCAGAAGAATCTGGACCCCTTCGACCTCGGCTTCGGCGTCGAAGACCGCGACCCGAGGAACAGCGATCTCCTCCGCAGCCTCCGCGAACCATTCGGCGTCGAGCCCCTCGTCGGGCATTGGGTTGCCATGCACCTCTGACAACGATGGTGCGCTCGACGGCTGCGATGCTTCCGAGGGGTACTGGGTCAGCGACTCTTGGAGCCGCTCGTTCGTCATCTGATCGATCTCGAGGTTCTGTGCCTCGAAGGCGCGCGCGACGGTGACCAGGAACCCGTCGACCTCCGCTTGGTCGTAACCCTTGCGCTTCGTGGTGAACGTCTTGGTGACAATGCCCCGCGCGGTCATCCGATCCAACGGGCTGTTCATCATTCCTCGGGCCCTCCTACGCGAGCGAGCATCGCAATACCCGCAGGGCATCGTGAGTTTGCCGGAGTCCGGTGGCCGAGCGAGAGGCCGGAATATACCGAGAAGCACTCGCCGAAGCTGAAACGCTGTCGAACGGGGCGGATATTTTCCTGGTGTTCAACTTGGTCGGGACCGGACGCATGCGCCCGTCCTCCGCACTCGCCCGTTCAGGAGTAGCCGAGTTGCGCGTTGAGCTTTTCGAGGAGATCGCCGGCCGCGTCGGCGATGACCGTGCCCGGCGGGAAGATCGCCGCGGCGCCCGCTTCGTATAACGCGTCGAAGTCCTGCGGCGGGATGACGCCACCGACGACGATCATGATGTCGCTGCGACCCAGTTCGGCCAGCTCGCGCTTGAGCTCGGGCACCAGCGAGAGATGCCCGGCGGCCAGCGACGACGCACCCACGATGTGCACGTCGGCCTCTACGGCCTGGCGGGCCACTTCGCCCGGCGTCTGGAACAGCGGGCCGACGTCGACATCGAAGCCGAGGTCGGCGAACGCAGTGGCGATGACCTTCTGCCCGCGGTCATGGCCATCCTGGCCCATCTTCGCGACGAGGATGCGCGGGCGGCGGCCGTCGTTCACCGCGAACGCCTCGACGAGCTCACGCACGTGCTCGACGTTGCCGCTCTGGCCGACCTCTTGGCGATACACACCCGAGATCGTACGTATCTCGGCGACGTGGCGACCGAACACCTTCTCGAGGGCGTCGCTGATCTCGCCGACCGTGGCCCGGGCGCGAGCCGCGTCGATGGCCAGCTTCATGAGGTTGTGGTCGAGGTCGTTCGGCCGGCTGCCGTTGAGCGCCGCGTCGGCCGCTCCGGTGAGCGCGGCCAGTGCCGCACGTGTGGCCTGCTCGTCGCGGTCGGCCCGGAGGCGGCGCAGCTTCTCGAGTTGCTGCGTTCGCACCGACGTGTTGTCGACCTTCAGCACCTCGATCCTCTCGTTCTCGTCGAGGCGGAACTTGTTGATACCGATGACGGGCTGGCGTCCGCTGTCGATGCGCGCCTGCGTGCGCGCCGCTGCTTCTTCGATGCGCAACTTGGGGATGCCCGCGTTGATGGCGGCGGTCATGCCCCCCGCAGCCTCGACCTCTTGGATGTGCGCCCACGCCTTAGCCGCAAGCTCGTAGGTGAGGCGCTCCACGTAGTAGCTGCCACCCCACGGGTCGATGACGCGACACGTGCCCGTTTCCTGTTGCAGGAAAAGCTGCGTGTTGCGGGCGATGCGTGCACTGAAGTCGGTGGGCAGCGCGAGTGCTTCGTCGAGCGCATTGGTGTGCAGCGACTGCGTGTGGCCTTGCGTCGCAGCCATCGCCTCGACACAGGTGCGCACCACGTTGTTGAACACGTCCTGCGCGGTGAGCGACCAACCAGAGGTCTGCGAGTGGGTGCGCAGCGACAGCGACTTGTCGCTCTTCGGATCGAACTGCTTGACGAGCTTGGCCCACAGCAGGCGCGCCGCGCGGAGCTTGGCCACCTCCATGTAGAAGTTCATGCCGATGGCCCAGAAAAAGCTGAGCCGCGGCGCGAACGCGTCGATGTCGAGCCCCGCTTCGATGCCGGCTCGGATGTACTCGACGCCATCGGCGAGCGTGTACGCGAGCTCAAGGTCGGCGGTCGCGCCGGCTTCTTGCATGTGGTAGCCCGAGATCGAGATGGAGTTGTACTTCGGCATCTTCTTCGACGTGTACGAGAAGATGTCGGAGATGATGCGCATCGACGGCGTCGGGGGGTAGATGTAGGTGTTGCGAACCATGAACTCTTTGAGGATGTCGTTCTGGATCGTGCCCGCGAGCTTCTCGGGGGGCACTCCCTGCTCCTCAGCCGCGACCACGTACAACGCGAGCACCGGCAGCACGCCACCGTTCATGGTCATCGACACGCTCATCTGATCGAGCGGAATGCCGTCGAACAGCTGACGCATGTCGAGAATGGAGTCGATGGCGACGCCGGCCATGCCGACGTCGCCGCTGACGCGTGGGTGATCGCTGTCGTAACCACGGTGCGTTGCGAGATCGAACGCGACCGACAGACCCTTTTGCCCGGCGGCGAGGTTGCGACGGTAGAAGGCGTTCGACTCGTCAGCGGTGGAGAACCCTGCGTACTGACGGATGGTCCAGGGCTGGTTGACATACATGGTGGGGTATGGCCCACGCAGGTACGGCGCGATGCCGGGCATGGTCTGCAGGAAGTCGAGGTCGGCCACGTCGGCCGCGGTGTACAGCGGCTTGACGCCGATGCCTTCAGGCGTCTCCCACAGCAGCGCCTCGGGGCCCTTGCCGATGGAGGCTTCGACCGCGTCGGCCCACGCGGGCAGGTCGGTTGCGGAGGTCGGCGGGCCGAGCTCGATGTCGGTGAAGTCGGGGATCGTCGTCATGTTCATGGCCTCACTTGACATCGAGGGCGCGGGCGCCCGACCCAGAGACATCGAGGGCGCGTGCGCCCGACCCAGGGACATCGAGGGTGTCGAGCGCACGGGTGAGCGTGGCGAGGGCATCGCAGCCCGCGTAGATGTGCTCGTCGACCCCAGGCGCTTCGTGGCGACCGGCGAGGTAGACGCGCCGCGCTCCGGCTTGGTGCAACGCGCTGGCCGTGGCGTCGGCTCGTTCGGCATACACCGCATCCGACGAGCAGATGCAGGCCAGCTGCGCGCCGCTCGCCGCAAAAGCCGCCTCCACTGCGACCGGCGACTCGAAACCGTCGTTGCCGAGCACCGCGATGCCGGCGACCTCGAAGAAGTTCTTCGCGAACATCGCTCGTGCGGCGTGCACGGCGATGGGCCCGAGGTTCGCGAAGAATACCGAGGGTCGCGTCGGGGCGGTATCGGCGCGATCGCGCAATGCCTCGAACGCTTCGGCGTAGCGGTGCGGGATCAGCGCGAGGTCGCCGGTTCGGTCGATGGCTTCGTGCGGCGGGCGGGTCACCGGTGTCTCGGTGCTGTCAGGGAACTCGCTCACGCCGGTGATGGTGTCCTTGCGGCGGGCGATGTTCTTCAGGCGTTGCGTCCAGGTGGTGTTGATGCGCCGTTCGACGATGCCGCTCGCGATCGCGTCGCGGATGCCACCGGCGCGTTCGATGTCCTGGAACCAGGCCCAGGCCTGCAAGGCCAGTGAGTCGGTGAGCGACTCGACGTACCAGGAGCCGCCTGCGGCGTCGGTGACCCGACCGAGGTTCGCTTCGTCGAGCAACAGCGATTGGGTGTTGCGGGCGATGCGACGAGCGAACGAGTCGGACTCGCCGATGGCGGCGTCGAACGGCTGCACGGTGATGGCATCGGCGCCGCCGGTCCCAGCGGCGAAACAGGCGATGGTGGTGCGCAGCAGGTTCACCCACGGGTCGCGCCGGGTCATCATCGCGGAGGACGTGACCGCGTGTTGGCGCTGCGGCTGCGCGGCCCCGCTCAGCTCGGTGACCCGGGCCCACAAGCGCCGTGCGGCGCGGAGCTTGGCGATGCCCGCGAACTGGTCGGCGTTGACCGCGTAGCGGAACTCGATCTGCGCGGCCGCTGCCGGGAGGTCGAGCCCGGCGTCGACCAGCGCCCGCAGGTAGTGCAGTGCGATCGCGAGCGCGCAGCCCAGTTCTTCGGCATCGGATGCTCCGGCGTCGTGCCAGATCGTTCCGTCGACCGCGAACGTGCGCAGCCCGCTCTGTTGCGCGACCGCGGCGATCGCAAGCGCCACCGCGTCGGCGAGGTCGCCGCCGTGGCCGACCGGATCGGCGCCGAGCGTGCCGATCAACGCGCTGGGTGGCACGTCGTTCGCCTTGGCCACGCCGTGCAACGCGGCGGCCGCCGCGTCGAATGCCGGGCCGGCGTCGAGCACGATTCCGGCGAGGTCGAGGTACACCCCGTCGAGCACTTCGGCGAGCACCTGGTCAAGTGGCCCGGCTGCGCCACGAAGGCCGAGCAGGATGCTCGTGGCGCCCTTCTCGAGCTCGGCCAGCACCCGTGAATTGGCTTCGCCGGCGTCGGCCCCGACGTCGACCCGTTGGCGGATATCCCACCCGCTCGACACGGGTGACGAACCGCGCACGAAGGGCGCCGCACCAGGCAGACCGACCGGGTCGGATGCCTTAGACACGTCGGCCTCGGTGTAGAGCGGCTGCACGTCGACGCCGTCGTAGAGCCGCGACACGAGCACCTTGTCGAACGACTTGCCCTTGAGGACCCCTTCGGCGAGGGCGAGCCATTGGTCGCGGGTCGGGGTGGGGAACTCGCCACCGAGCACGAGGACTTCATCAGAGCTGCCGGACATGCCTCGGAGCGTAGGAGATGAGCGCTTCGACAGCATCGTTGCGGCCCAGGACCGACCTCACGTCGTGGTGTGGCGTACCCCGCTCCCCCAGCCGGGCGGCATCAGTGCAGAGCAATCGCAAAACCGGAGATTGGCTCGCAGTGGAACAAACCCCGACTTCTCCGACCCTCGCTGCGGTGCCCGTTCCCACTGGTCACCCACAGCGCTGGTTGATCCTCGGCATCTTGTGCGTCTGCCTCGTGCTCGTCGTGGCATCGGTGAGCTCGCTCAACATCGCGATCCCGAAGATCCAAAAGACGCTCGGCGCGACGCAGACCCAGATCCAGTGGATCGTCGACGCCTACGCCCTCGTGTTCGCCGGGTTGTTGTTGCCGGCCCGCGCAATCGGCGATCGCATTGATCGTGCCGAACTCCAGCAACCCTGACGGTCACCCGCTCGACCCGCGCTACTGCCGTACCAAGCGCTTCCGCATCGGCGCGTCGGTCATCACCATCGCGTTTTTCGGGATGTTCGGCATGTTCTTCGTGGTGTCGCAGTACTTCCAGTTCGTCAAGGGTTACAGCCCCATGAAGACAGACCTGGCCACGTTGCCGTCCGCTGTGACGATGATCATCGTCGCCCCGCGCGCGGTGCTCGTCCAGCAACGAATCACGGTGCGGCGCACCATCGCGCTTGGCCTCGCGTCAATCGCGCTCGGCATGGCCACGTTCGCCTTCTTTCTTCGCGACGACTCCAGCTATCTGGTCCCACTCATCGGGATCGTGTTCGTGACTGCCGGTGTGGGGTGTGCGATGCCGTCGTCGACCACATCGATCATGACGAGCCTGCCGATGAACAAGGCCGGTGTCGGATCAGCCGTGAACGACACCACCCGCGAGGTCGGCGGCGCGCTCGGCATCGCCGTGGCGGCTCCGTGCTCGCGTCCGTTTTCCGCTCGAACTTCCAAGCTGCCGATGTATTGACCGAACCGGCGCGCAGCATGGCCCGGGACAACATCGGCGCGGCCACCGCTATCGGCCGCAAGCAGTTCGCAACCGACCCCGCGGCGTTGCAGTCGTTCCTGCACGACGCGGAGCACGCGTTCACCAGGGGCCTCAACCTGGGCCTCGGCATCTCGGCCGCGCTCGCATTGATCATGGCGTTCGTGGTGCTGCGCGTGTACCCCCGCGACACCAAACTCGGCCGTCAAGCCGAGATGCCCGCCGGTCGCTGAGACCCGCTGATGCCTACTCGCGATGAGGTGTCTCGCTCGTCGACGCGTTGCCCGACGCTCCGGCGAAATCTTGCTGCCGCCATGCTTCGTACACCACCACCGCAACCGCGTTCGCGAGGTTGAGGCTGCGGTTGCCCGGCCGCATCGGCAACGTCAACCGGTGCTCGGGGTCGAACGCCGCAAGCGTCGCCGCGTCGAGCCCCGCGCTCTCGGCGCCGAACACCAACACGTCACCGGTGCCATATCGCACGGTGTCGTAGCGCCGCGTGCCGTGCGATGTGAACGCGAAACGCGGCGACGGCAGCAGCGCTGTCACATGCGACCACGATTCGTGCACCTGCACTTCGGCCAGCTCGTGGTAGTCGAGCCCGGCGCGCCGCAACGAGCGCTCGTCGAGCGTGAACCCCAACGGCTCGATGAGGTGCAGCACGGCGCCCGTGTTCGCGCACAGGCGGATGATGTTGCCGGTGTTCGGCGCGATCTCGGGAGCGACGAGCACGACGTGCAACTTCAACCGCCCACGATCTCGCGGAGCTGAGCAATCGTGGCCACCGGGTCGGCACCGACCGGTGCGACGTTGAGGTTCGTGACCCCCGCCGAGCGGTACGCGTCGACCCGGTCGCGCACGTAGGCGGCGTCGCCGCACAACGTGGCCTTCTCGACCAGTTCGTCGGGCACCGCAGCTGCGGCTTCAACTTTCTTGCCCTCGAGGTACAGGTCTTGGATGAGCTCGGCCTCGGCTTCCCATCCGTAAGCCCGGCAGACGTCGTTGTAAAAGTTCTTGCCCCGTGCGCCCATGCCACCGATGTAGAGCGCCAGCATCGGCCGGGCCCGATCGCGCAACGGCACGACGTCGGCCATCGGGCCGATCGCCAGCATCCCGCCGCCGGTTATCTCGAGCGGGGCGAGATCGGGCGAGCGCTTCGCCAACCCCTTCGCGAGTGCGGTTCCCCACACGCGCTCGGCGCGCTCGGGCACGTACAGGAACGGCAGCCAGCCGTCGGCCGACGCGGCGCAGATCTCGACGCTCTTCGGGCCGAGCGACGCAATGTGGATGGGGATCTGCGCTCGCTGCGGCGTGTTGATCATCTTCAGGGGCTTGCCGAGCCCGGTACCTTGGTCGTCGGGCAGGGGCAGGTGGAACACCGAGCCGTCGTAGACGAGGCGCTCGCGGGCCCAGGCCATGCGGCAGATGTCGATGGTCTCGCGTAGCCGGGCGATCGGCTGGGTGTAGGCCATACCGTGCCAGCCCTCGATCACCTGGGGCCCCGACGCGCCCAGCCCCAGGACGAACCGGCCCCCGGTTAACCGGTCGAGGCCCGCTGCGGTCTGCGCGATGAGCGCTGGCGTGCGACTGAACACGTTGATGATGCCGGTGCCGAGCGTGACCCGGGACGTCTTCGCCGCGAGATAGCCGAGCATGCTGATGGCGTCGAAGCCGTAGGCCTCGGCCACCCAGATCGCGTCGACGCCCGCCTGCTCGAGCGCCACGGCCCGCGCCGCCGATGCCTGGAAGTCACCGGCGTAGTCGAGGTTGGTGCTGATCTGCATGTCCGCATGTTGGCACCTCGCCCACCTGGTCGGCGCCCCCGCCTCGTTCGCGTTTCGAGGTCGAGTGTCAAGTTGTGCACCCCTGAGGTGCCTAGCGCGACACTCGAGCCGAGCAGCGCGAGGAGAGCGCCGCCCTGACCTCGTCGACGATGCGACCCGGCTGGGTTCGGGCTACCGGCCACGTGTAGCGCAGCGGCAGCCACCCGAGAAGGACCAAGGCGTTCTGCCGCTCTCGATCGCGGCGGAACTGGGCCCGGTTGCTGTGATAGCCAAACCCGTCGGCTTCGACGAAGACGCGTTCCGCCGGCCAGGCGAGGTCGAGCCGAACACGGCGACCGTCGAGGTCCAGCGCGAACTGACGCGTTGGTGGTCGCAACTTTCCCGACCGCACGGCGCGCATCACGATCAACTCCAACCGGCTCTCAACCATGCGCAGGTCGTCGTAGCGGAGCAGCACGCGCCGAAGCGCTCCGGCACCCCGGCGACCGGTGCACGTGTCGGCCTCGATGTATCGCATCAGCTTGGGCAACGATGTTCGGCCCATGATGACCGCCTGGCAGACCGCGCCCTCGAGGGTTTCCTCGTCGACGACCCCCGCGAGATCGAGCAGCGTGCGGGTGGCCGATGTGCAGGCGATGCCGTCGATCGTGGTGCAGTCGCCCGCGGGCAGATGTTTCGTTCGGTGAACTGTGGCGTCGATGCCGGCCGGCAGTCGGCCCTCGAGCACCACGATGTCGGGCCGCGCCGGATCGTGGGGAATGAATCCCGAGATCGCGGCAGCACTGCGGTGCGACGCCCGCCCGCCAGCCGCGATGACCGCGGCATGGAGCGGCCTCCGTGGATCGCGGGCCGCCGGAGCGACGTCGTAGACGCATGGTGCAGCCCGACGCCACCGCCCGGAGGTGCTGCGCGTCGAGATCTGGCGGCGAGTGAAGCCGAGGTCGAGGAGTTGGGTACGAGAGGCAAGCCCATGCTGCCGGGCTGCGAGGCGCTGGAGCTTGAACTCTCTGGCCATGCGTCCAGCTTGCTGGGCCCCTGTGACAGTGCCGGCGGGTCCGGGCCCGACACCCGCCGAGCGCGGACTCAGGCACCTCTGCGGTGCACAACTCGACGCTCGAGCCCGCCAAGGCCCGTTCGAGGTCGCGGAGCAAGGACGGGTCAGGCCGTGGGCGCTAGGGTGCCCGAGGGAGAACACGTTCTCGTGGAGGGGACCATGCAGCACACACGCCACGTCGACTTTCCGGTGTTCGATTCCGACATGCACTACTACGAGGACGAGGATGCGTTCATCCGCTTCGTCCCGAAGAACATGCAGAAGCGCTGCATGCAGTGGGCGCACATCAACGGCAAGAAGCGCCTCTTGGTTGCCGGCACGGTGAACCGGTTCATCCCGAACCCCACCTGGGACCCAATCGCCCGGCCGGGCAGCCTCGACGACTACTTCCGGGGCAAGAACACCGGCGGCGTCGACGTGAAGACGATGTTCGGTGAGCTCGACCCGCTCTCGGAGCACCCCGAATACCAGGACCGCGACGCGCGCCTGGCAGTTATGGACGCGCAGGGCGTCGAGGCCGCGTTCTTCTTCCCCACGCTCGCGGTGGGGATGCAACGGTCGCTGGCCCACGACCTCGACGCGCTCACGACCGCGTTCGCGGCGTTCAACCGATGGATGCTCGAGGACTGGGGTTTCGACTACCAGAACCGCATCTTCGCCGCGCCGGTGCTGTCACTCGCCGATGTCGACAAGGCGGTCGAACAGGTCGAGTTCGCGATCGACAACGGCGCTCGCATGGTGTGCATGGTGCCAGGGCCGGTTCCCACTGCCGACGGCAATTTGTCGCCGGCGTGGCCCACCTTCGACCCGGTGTGGGCGCGCATCGCCGAGGCCGGCCTCACGGTGGGCATCCACGGCGGCGACGGTGGCATGCAGGCCTACGTCGCGAATTGGGAACCAGCCGGCGCGATGCAGGCCTTCCGAGCCACGCCGTTCGGCATGACCGCTACCCACGAACGCCAGATCGGCGACACTATGGCCGCGTTCATCTGCCACGGCCTGTACGACCGGTTCCCGTCGCTGCGCGTGGCCACAATCGAGAACGGCGGCATGTGGGTGCCCCACGTGTTGCGCGAGCTCCAGATCACCTTCGGCAAGATGCCCCAGGAGTTCGCCCGCAACCCGGTCGAGTCGTTCTGCGAGCACGTGTGGGTGTCGCCGTTCTTCGAGGACGACCTGCCGTTGCTGAAGGACCTCATCGGCGCCGATCACCTGTTGTTCGGCAGCGATTGGCCCCACGCCGAGGGCCTCGCCGACCCCACCGCCTTCGTGCATGACATCCCGGGCTTCTCACCCGAGGAACGCCAGAAGGTCATGCACGACAACGCGTGGCAGATCGCCACTCGTCAACCCGCCTGAACTGCGAAAGAGACGTCACGCCATGGGCATGCCCACTGAGATCGGCATCATCGACACGATGATCGGCTTCCCCACCGACTTCGAGCACTACGACTTCATCCGCAAGCAGACCAAGGACACCCAGAGCAAGGAAGGGTTCGACTTCCCGGTCGAGTACATCTTCAAGGGTGTGCCGAAGGAGCTGTACGGCTCCGACGATCCTCTGGGTGTCACGCTGCGCGAGATGGACAAGCACCACGTCGAGATCGGCATGATCAACTGCACCGACGAGCTCGGGCAGCAGGCGTTGAAGAACCATCCCGATCGCTTCGTGCCGTCGTTGGGCATCGACCCGAACAACGGCATGGAAGACATACGCAAGATAGTGAAGAACTACGAGCTGTGGGGTCTGCGTTCGGTGAGCGCGTTCCCGTCGGGTTGCTTCCCCCAGGTCGCCATCAACGACAAGAAGTTTTACCCGTTCTACGCAAAGTGCTGTGAGCTCGACATCCCGATCTTCGTGTGCGCTGGCGTGCCGGGCCCGCGCATCCGCATGATGGCGCAACACGTCGAGCACATCGACGAAGTGATGTACGACTTCCCCGAGCTCACATTCGTCACGCGTCACGGTTGCGAACCGTGGGATGCGCTCGCGGTGAAGCTGATGTTGAAGTGGCCGGGACTGCACTACTCGACGAGCGCGTTCGCCCCGAAGCATTACCCGAAGTCGATCATCGACTTCGCGAACACCCGTGGCGCCGACAAGATCATCTACGCCGGCTACTTCCCCATGGGGCTGTCGCTCGACCGGATCTTCTCCGACATGCCGAAGGTCGGGTTCAAGGACGAGGTCTGGCCGAAGTTCCTCCGCGAGAACGCGAAACGCGTCCTCAAGATCAAGTAACACCCTCGTCAGCCACAGGCCCTCGTCAGCCACAGGCCTTCGGCGACCAGCGGCACCGGACCCAGCGGCAAGCTCAGCACGATGCTCACTGTGCACAACTACGCGGTCATCCCACAGGTCGCGGCGCCCACCACGCCCATGGTCAATGACACGCCAACCGTCGCCGCGCCCGATGTGGTGGCCGGCGGCGGGTTGTTGATTTTCGCCACCTCACGCCGCGCACGCCGTCGTGGTCGAAGCAGCGGTAGGCCCGGCCGAACTAGGTTGCGGCTCATGCCAAGCACCGAGTTCCTCGCCTTTCAAGAGCGCATGGCCGCCAATCCCGTGCCGCCGCCGCCGGCGTCGTTGCAGGAGTTGCGCGACCGCATCGATGCGGCCATGAGCCAGATCCCGCTCGCCCCCGGCACCCGGGCCGATCTCGTCGATGCCGGCGGTGTGTCGGCCATTCTCTGCACCCGCGACGACGGCGAGGACGACCCGTGGTTCGTGTACTTCCACGGCGGCGGTTTCCGGTTGGCCAGTGCACTCGCCTACCGCGCCTTCGGCACGCACCTCGCCGCCGCATGCGGCGCGCAGGTGCTCCTCGTCGATTACTCGCTCGCCCCTGAGCACCCGTTCCCGGCGGCCATCAACGACGCACTCACCGCATACCAGTGGGTGCTCGAGCGTGCGGTGCCTGCGTCGCGCATCGTGATCGGCGGCGACTCCGCGGGTGGTGGGGTCACTGCCGCGATGTTGCTGGCCTGTCGCGATCGCAAGCTGCCGCTGCCGGCCGGCGGCGTGTGCCTGTCACCGTGGGTCGACCTCGTCAACAATGCCGAGAGCTACGCGAAGAACACCAGCACCGACAAGCTCTTCTCGCTCACGTCGGCCACCGACGCCAGCGCGTTGTACCTCGGCGACCACGACCGGCGCGACCCACTCGCGTCGCCCGTTTACGGCAACTGGGGCGGCATGCCGCCGTTGCTCATCCACGTGGGCTCGGGCGAGGTTCTGCTCGACGACGCGGCAGCGCTCGCGCATCGCGCTCGTGCCGCCGGGGTGCGCGTGACGCACGAGGTCTACCGAGAAATGCCCCACGTGTGGCAGACCAACTACCCCGCGTTCCCCGAAGCGATCGACTCCGTCGACAAGATCGCCGCGTTCATCGCCGACGTCACGAGCTGACGCGCGCCGAACGCACCGACAAATCGGTCACCTCGAAGCCCGGATGGTCGAGGACGAAGCCGACGATGGCCACGAGATCTTCGGGCTGCAACAGCGGGTCGGGCTCATACGGCGCGCCTCGCGCCACGCAGATGGCCTCTTGCATCGGGGTCGCGACCTGCGTCGGATAGAGCGAGCACACGCGCACGCCGTGCCCGTCGAGCTCGGCCCGCAACGAGTCGGCCCACGCGCGTGCGGCGTGCTTGCTGCCGGCGTACGCGTGAAAGCCCGGCGCGTCGCGCAACCCGGCGACGGAGTTCACCACCATCACCAACCCGCGGCGCGCCACGACCAACGAACGCAGACCTGCCGTGAGCTGCGCCGGCGCGGTCGCGTTCACGGCGTGGTGCGCGGCGATCTCGCCCGCCGTCGGCGACGGCCCGGCATCGGCCACCGCCACGCCCGCCGCGTGCACGAGCACATCGAGCCCATCGGTTTCGGCGCACACCGCGTCGACTACGGCCGCCACGTCGCCATCGACCGTGAGGTCGGCACGCACGACGCTGGCTCGACCACCGGCGGCATCAACTTCGCGCGCTGTGGCCTCGAGCCGGGCCACATCACGGCCCACCAACCACACGCGCATGCCCCGCGCTCCGAGCATCGCCGCGAGTGCACGGCCTATGCCGCTCGACGCGCCCGTCACCAAGGCACACCCGGCTGACGGATGGGCGACGGGGCAACTGTCGATGCGGTCGGTGTCCACTCTTGCCGAGCGTACCGTTGCGCCGACACGCCACGGACACCGTCCGGTGGTGAGCTGGTCGTGCAAGAATTCCTGACATGTCGCAGATCGAACCGCTCATCAAGACGTTCATCGAAGCTTTCCGTATCGCCGTGCCCGAAGCCGACATCGAGGATCTGCACCTGCGGCTCCGCGGCGCACGCTGGCCCGACCAGCTGCCCGACACCGGCTGGGACTACGGCGCCGACTACGACTATCTGAAGCCGCTGGCGCAGTACTGGGCCGGCACCTACGACTGGCGCGTGCACGAGGCAAAGCTCAACCGTTTCCCGGGTTTTCTCACCGAGATCGACGGTCAGCGCATCCACTTCCTACACGCGCGCTCCCCGCACCAGGACGCGCTGCCGTTGATCCTCACCCATGGTTGGCCGGGTTCCATCGCCGAGTTCCTGCAATGCATCGACCCGTTGGTCGACCCGGTCTCGCACGGCGGCGACGCGGCCGACGCGTTCCATGTGATCGTGCCGTCGCTGCCCGGCTACGGCTGGAGCGGCCCCACCACCGAGCCCGGTTGGAACGTTCGCCGCACCGCGGCGGCCTGGGCGGAGCTGATGGCCCGCCTCGGGTACGACCGCTACGGCGCGCAAGGTGGCGACTGGGGTTCGTTCGTCACCCGCCACCTCGCGGATCTCGACTCCGCCCACATCTGCGGCGTGCACGTGAACATGATGACGTCGACGCCGCCGGGGAACGACGACGATCTCGCCGACCTGACGCCCCGCGAGATCGCGCAGCTGTCGCGCACGCAGGACTACTTGAAGAACGGCAATGGCTACGTGGCCATCCAGGCGACCCGACCGCAGACCTTGGCCTACGGACTGAACGACTCGCCCATCGGGTTGCTGTCGTGGATCATCGAGAAGTTTTGGGCCTGGAGCGATCACGACGGCCACCCCGAGGACGCGATTTCGCGCGACGAGCTCCTCACGAACCTCAGCATCTACTGGTTCACCCAGACCGCAGGAAGCTCGGCCCGCATGTACTACGAGTCGATCACGTCGGGCGCGGTGTCTCCCCCCGACGTGACCAAGGTGCCACTCGGTATCGGCTGGTATCCCGACGAGATCATCATGGCTCGCAAGCGCTGGGTCGAGGCCGCGAACAACCTCATCTACTGGCACGAAGCTGATCGCGGCGGCCACTTCGCGGCGATGGAAGAACCCGCGGCATTCGTCGACGACGTGCGCGCCTTCTTCCGCCTCGTTCGCTGAGCCTCGTCCACTGAAAGCTCAGCCGGTGTAACGGCCGGTCTCTCGCAAGCGGATCAACGGGATCTGGCGCGTGGTGCGCTTCTCGTACTCGCCGTACCACGGCGAGTCGGCCACCACCTTTGGCCACAGTTCGAGGTATTCGTCGGGGTTCACCACCGATGCTTCGCACCACACGACCGAACCGCGATCGCGGATGA
>WLNW01000053.1 GCA_009699605.1 Actinomycetota bacterium
GTGGTGGTCGACGCGTTCGATGCCGGCGCCGCGGGACCTGCCGTGCGGCAGGCTTCGACCGCTGTGGCGTAGCGGGCGTCGATCTTCGCGATGTCGGCTTGGTTCTTCGGGGCAGTGTCCTTCTTCTCGAGCACATCCCGAAGCTTGGAATCGAGCGCCTTGAACTCGTCGAAGGTGAACGAGGTCTTGATCGCTTCGTACGTGCACCCGCAGAAGGTCGCCGCATCGGCGATGTCCTTCTTGTCGGGGTTCGCCTCTTTGCACGAGTTGGTGTAGTTCTCCTTCACCGCGTCGTTGAAGTCCTTCGGTCCGTTGTTGGTCGAGCAACTCGTGAGCACGATCGCGAAGACCGTCCCGACGACGGCAAAGCGGGCCCGGCGGGGGCGGCGGAAAGAGGAAGTACGGGGAGCCGAAAGCACGATCGATGAGCCTACCGCTCCGGGGACGCAGCCAGCTCGCAGGCCCGAGCGAACACCGAATCGAGCATCGGTTCGGTCAGGCGGCCGGTGAACGTGTTCTGCTGGCTCACGTGGTACGAGCACAGGATCGTGCGCTCGCCGGCACCTGCGGGGACCTCGACGCCGTGGCCGAACTTGGGCTTCGGCCGCACGCCGAGCATGGCGCACGTCGCGTCGTAGCCGATGCGGCCGAGCGCCACGAACACTCGTGCCTCGGGCAGCAGCGCGAGTTCGCGGTCGAGGAACGGCCGGCACGCCACCACCTCTGCTGGCATCGGCTTGTTCTGCGGCGGTGCGCAACGCACCGACGCCGTGATGTAGGCGCCGGTCAGCACCATGCCGTCGTCGCGATCGATCGATTCGGGCCGGCTCGCGAGGCCGGCACGCCACAGCGCCCGGAACAGCCACTCGCCGGATCGATCGCCGGTGAACATGCGCCCGGTGCGGTTCGCGCCATGGGCCGCCGGAGCGAGGCCCACGATCACCACTCGGGCCGCCGGGTCGCCGAAACCGGGGACCCCGCGTCCCCAGTAGACCTCGTCCCGGTAGGCCGCCCGGCGCTCGGCCGCGACCTGCTCGCGCCACTCGACGAGGCGCGCACAACGCCGGCAGTCGGCGATCTCCGCTCCGAGCACGGCCAGCGAATCCATGATGCTCACGGTAGGTTGGCCGGGCCATGCCCCGCTCCTCGAAGAAGGCCGACGCCGCCAAGAACTCCGGCGTGAAACCCACGCTCGTGCTCCTCGTGCGCCACGGCCAGACGCCCACCACCGGTTCGTCGCTCCCGGGCCGCGCGCCAGGCCTGCACCTCGCCGACACCGGCCGAGCGCAGGCCGAAGCAGCCGCGACGCGCATCGCTTCTCTGAAGTCGGTCGCGGCGATCTACGCCTCGCCACTCGAACGCACCCGCGAAACAGCCGCACCCATCGCCAAGGCCCGTGGGCTCAAGGTGCAGGCCACCCGGGGGCTACTCGAATGCGACTTCGGCGACTGGACCGGCAGCCTGCTCAAGGACCTGTTCAAGCTGCCCGAGTGGGCAACGGTGCAGCGCTACCCCAGCGGCTTCCGCTTCCCGAATGGCGAGTCGTTCACCGAGATGCAACAGCGCATCACCGGCACCATCGCCGCCCTCGTAGCCAAGCACCCCGGCGAGACCATCGTCGCCGTATCCCACGCCGACCCCATCAAGGCGGCCATTGCCCACGCGATGGGCACGCACCTCGATCTGTTCCAACGCATCGTGGTGTCACCCTGCTCGGTCACCGCGATCGCCTACGGCACGAGCGGCCCGGTGGTGCTCACGGTGAACTCGCTCGGCGACGACCTCACCAAGCTGGCGCCGTCATGAGCAGCGTGCCGTCATGAGCATGGAGTTCGACTTCACCGAACCCGACCACTTCTGCACCGGAACCGTCGGCCCGAAGGGCCAGCGAGTGTTCTACCTCCAAGCCCGCGAGGCCGGCGAGATCGTGTCGCTGAAACTCGAGAAGCAACAGATCACGGCACTCGCCGACTACCTCGAACGGTTGCTCGAGGACCTGCCCGAGATGCGGGCCCCGCGAGGCGCAGCCCCGAACCTGCTCGAACCGGTTCAGCCGGCCTTCGCCGTCGGTGGCCTGGGCGTGATCTACAACGAGCGCGCCGATCGCATCATCCTCGTCGCCGAGGAGCTCGTGACCACCGATGATGACCAGGACGACCTCACGGTCGCACCCGACCCCGACGAGTCCCCGGCCGAAGCCCGGTTCCACCTGTCGCGGCCTCAGGTGCTGTCCTTCATCGAGCAGGCCCGCCTCATCGTGGCGGCCGGCCGCCCACCGTGCCCGTACTGCGGCAGACCACTCGACCCGGTGTCGGGCTTCTGTCCCTGCGTGAACTGACCGGCACCTCGTGTCCGGCGACGCACCACCGCAGAACGACGACCCCGAGCCCTTCGAGGACGACCTCTTCGACGAGTACGAGGACGATGAGGACGACGAGTACGAGGACGACGACCGAGATGCCGGCGACGAGACCGAGTCGCCGTTTCGTCAACGGCCCCCTATAGAGACCGCGCGGGCGCTCCGGTTGCTCGAGCAGGGCGAGATCTCGATCATCGGGCGCATGCCCCGGAGCTCTAACGCGACCTTCCTCGTCGACCTCGAACACGATGGCCTGGTGGCCCAGGGCATCTACAAGCCGGCCAAGGGCGAGCGCCCCCTCTGGGACTTCCCGAGTGGTCTGTACCGTCGCGAGGTCGCCGCCTTCGACCTATCCGAGCAACTCGGCTGGCACCTCGTGCCGCCCACCGTCGTGCGTGACGGGCCGCTCGGCGACGGTTCGCTCCAGTTGTTCGTCCCCGCCGACTTCCAACAGCACTACTTCACTATCCGCGACGCAGGCCGGCACGTCGAAGGCCTGCAACAGCTGTGCGTCCTCGACATCATGTCGAACAACACCGACCGCAAGGGCGGCCACGTGCTGCTCGACCCCGAGAACCGCATCTGGGCCATCGACAACGGCCTGTCGTTCCATGCGGAGTTCAAGCTCCGCACGGTTATCTGGGACTTCGGCGGCCAGGCCGTACCACGACCCATCCTCGACGCCGTGGTGAAGTTCCTCGACGACGGGTTGAGCGACGTGCTCGCCGAGAAGCTCGACGTGTTCGAACGCGACGCGGTGCTGGCGCGCAGCAAGGCGATCGTGCAGGAAGGTCGATTCCCGATCGACCACACCGGACGTCGCTACCCATGGCCCCTCGTCTGAGCTAGGAACTGATCCGTTCGGCCCATTGTCGGGCCATCGGCAAATGCCGATTGAACGGCTGATGAAGAGCAAAGGGGCGAGCTACGCGATCCTGGCCACGGCCACGTGGCTCGTCGCGTTCTGGCTCACCCACTTCACCTTCGCCGAATCCAAGGCCATCGAGGAGCTGGCGACGCTGCTCGAGGCCACGGCATCGGGCGTCGCGAGCGTGTTGTGCTGGCGTGCCGCCACCCGCACCCGTAACCCCACGTGGCGGTGCATGGCTGTCGGTTGCGCGCTCTGGACGTCGGGCTCGATCGCCTGGACCTACTACGTCTTCCGGGGCGACGCGCTCCCCTACCCGTCGTTCGCCGACATCGGCTACCTGCTGTTGTTCCCGCCTGCCATCGTGAGCGCGTTGTGGCTGCACGAGGCCCGGCCACGCGGCGCGGACCGCGCGCGCAGCCTGCTCGACGCCCTCCTCGTCGCGGGATCCCTCACCATCATCTTGTGGTGGGCGCTTCCGGCGTCGGCGCATCGCAACAATGGATCGCTCGAACTGGTCCTGTCCGTGAGCTACGTGGCCGGCGACATCGTGCTCCTCTCGCTCATCGCGTCGGCGATCCGGCGCAGCGAACGGCACCACAACGAGCTCCTCTGGCTACTGGGTGGATTCGCGTGGCTCACCGTCGCCGACGCGTTGTTCGCCTACGAGGAAGCTCGCGACTCATACCTCGACAGTTGGATCCCCGACTTCAGCTGGATCGCCGGATTCACGTGCATCGCCTTCGCCGCCACTCTCGCATCCCCTACCGGTGCCACCCCGCGCCGTCGGCGTCGGCTGAGCGGTGAGGGCTCGCAGTACCTCGTGATATACGGGCCGTATCTCGCGGCGGTCGCCGTGACCGGGTACGAACTGGCCCACAACGGTCTGCTCATCGGTACCCAAGGTTGGGCGACGATTGCGCTGGCGGTCGTCGCCTTCGCGCGCCAGATTGCGTCGCAGGCCGAGAACAACGATCTCACCACCGACCTCGAAGCCCGCGTCGCCGAGCTCACCGGCTCGCACGCCCGATTCTTCGCGGTGTTCGACGAATCGATCGAAGCCCTCGCTCTACTCGACCGCGATGGCCGTATACGGCTGGCGTCGCGCCAGCTCGTCCGATTGGCGGGCGTGAGCGCGGCCGAGCTCGTCGGTCGAGATGCCCTGTCGTTTGTGTGCGCGGCTGATCGCGACCAAGCCCGCGGGTTGTACCACCGCACACTCGCCGGCGAAGCTCCGAGCCCGATCCAGGTTCGGGTGGATTCGAGCAACCGGCTGGTCCACGTCGAACTGACGCTCACGAACCTGCTCACCAACCCTGAGGTGGCCGGGCTGCTGCTCGGGTTCCGTGACATCAGCGACCGTCGCGGTCAGGAGCAACAGCTCGCCGCATCACAGGCGCGCTTTCGGGCGGCCTTCGATCACGCGCCGATCGGCATGGTCGTCATCGACATCGATCTCACGATCAATCGCCTGAACGAATCGCTCATCGCGATGTTCGCCGGTCGCGAGGAGGACCTGCTGGGCCGGCATTTCACCGATCTCGCCCACCCCGACGATCGCCCCATGGTCGAGCAGATCATCACGCAGAACGCCCAGGGCGAATCACCCACGATGAACTTCGAGGTGCGGCTTGCCCGAGGCGACGGCTCGATCATCTGGACGAGGATGTCGGCGGTGACGATCCACGTCGTCGGCGCGCCCAATTACGTGATCGTCCAGATCGAGGACATCACCGAACGCCGCGAGATCGCCCGCACCCTCGAACACAACGCGTTGCACGATCCGCTCACCGGGCTCGCAAACCGGACGCTGTTCAAACATGTGCTGGCCGAGTCGCTGAGCGGCCTGTCGGGCCATGAGGGTCTCGCGGTGGCCTTCGTCGACGTGGACCGCTTCAAGTTGGTGAACGACTCACTTGGCCACGACGCCGGCGACGTGTTGCTACGCATCATCGCCGAGCGTCTGTTGCGGGTGTCGCGCGAACGAGATCTCGTCGCGCGCCTCGGCGGTGACGAGTTCACGCTGCTGCTCCACGACGTCCCCGACGCATCGATCGCACTCGAGATCACCCAACGCCTCGAAGAGAGCCTGCGCCAGCCGGTGTCGATCGGCGGCGTCGACACCTACGTGACGGTGAGCGTCGGGATAGCGGTGGCCGGGCCACTTCCGAAGGGCATCCATGCGTCGGAGGCTGCGGATGACCTGCTGCGCGACGCCGACACCGCCATGTACCTCGCCAAAGAGGCCGGACGGGCGCGCATCGAAGTGTTCGACAAGCGCCGCAGTCCCTCGGGCACCAAGCAGCTCAGCATCGCCAACGCGTTGTATCGGGCGCTCGAGCGCGACGAATTCCGGTTGTTCTACCAACCCGTCGTCGATGTGCAAACCGGCGAAATAGAAGGCTTCGAGGCACTGCTGCGGTGGGAGCAGAAGCCGGGGATCTTCAGGTCGCCGGTCGAGTTCATCGGCGTGGCCGAGGACACCGGGCTCATCGTGCCCATCGGCGCGTGGGTGCTCCGCACGGCCTGCGGCCACGCCGCACGGTGGAACGAGCACGCTGCAGCCCACGGCCGGTCACCGGTGACGGTGGCGGTGAACCTGTCACCCCGGCAGTTTGACTCGGACGACATCGCGCAGACAGTCGCGGACGCACTCGCGGCGACCGGACTGTCCTCGGACCTGCTCTGGCTCGAGATCACCGAGTCGGCGCTCATGCGCGACACCGCATCGACCACCTCGACGCTGCACAACCTGCGCCGGCTCGGCGTGCACCTCAGCATCGACGACTTCGGCACGGGCTACTCGTCGCTCAGCTACTTGAAGCGTTTCCCGGTCGAGGCGCTGAAAATCGACCAGTCGTTCACCGACGGCCTCGGCACCGATCGCGACGACACCGCGATCGTCACCGCGGTCATCGGCCTCGCGCAAGCTTTGTACCTCAAGGTGGTGGCCGAGGGCGTCGAGAACGAGTTCCAGCTGGATCAGCTGCGCCGGCTCGGCTGCGATGGGGCCCAGGGCTACAACTTCGGCCTACCGACCGCCCATGACCTGCTTGGGGACGACCCCCAAGCGTTCTTTCGCGGGCGCCGCGAGTTGTCCACAGGTGCTTGGGGGGAAACGTCGACTCCTACCCCAACCAGGCTGGTCGTCGGGAACCAGCTCGCTCCGTGACCTTCTGCGCAAGATCCTGCTGTTCCCGCAGTTTGGTGCCCTGTCCCGAGGGTGTGATACCGCTCAGCCCCGCGCCTGGAGCGCTTCGATCAGCTTGGGGAGAACCTTGTGGACATCTCCCACGATGCCGAGGTCGGCGACCCCGAAGATCGGTGCTTCGCCATCCTTGTTGATCGCGATGATGTTCTTCGAGCCCTTCATGCCAACGAGGTGCTGCGTGGCGCCCGAGATGCCGGCAGCCAGATACACCGACGGCTTGACGACCTTGCCGGTCTGGCCCACCTGGTAGGAGTAGGGCACCCACCCAGCATCGACGATGGCGCGCGACGCTCCGGGAGCGGCCTTCAGCAGCTTGGCGAGCGTCTCGATGAGGGCGTAGTTGCCCGACTCGCCGAGACCACGGCCGCCTGAGACGACCACGGCCGCTTCGTCGAGCTTGGGGCCCGTGGCCTCTTCGACGAAACGGCTGGTGACCTTGGCCCCGCCCGTGGCGCCCAGGTCGGGTACCGCCAGCACGCCGACGGCGGCCGGCGCCCCACCGGAGGGCTCGGCGGCGAACGACTTCGGCCGCACCAACACGATCTGCGGCTTGTCCGTGGTGAAGGTGGTCTTGACGTTGGTGACGCCACCGAACACCGGCTCGGTACCGACGATCTTGTCGCCGGCGAGCTCGAGGTCGACGACGTTGGTGATGACCGGCGCGTCGATCTTGACCGACAACCGCCCAGCGACATCGCGGCCGTCCTGGGTGGTGCCGAGGAGGATCGCCGCCGGGCCGTCGCCCGCGGCGATGACCGCGGCGAGCGCGGAGGCCACCGCGACGCCCAGCAGACCGCCACCGAGATCGCCGGTCGCGAGAACGCTGGTGGCACCGTGGGCGCCCAACGTGGCCGCTATGGCCGGGGCGTCGCCGCCCCCATAGATGACCGTCACGTCGTCGGACAGCTCGCGTGCTTTCGCGAGTATCTCGAGGGTGATCGTGGCGACCTTGCCGTCAGCTGCTTCGCCGAAGACCCAGACTTTGCTCAGACCCATGACCATGCTCCTAGAGGATCTTCAGATTTTCGAGGAACGCGATGATGCGCTCGTGGGCCGTACCGTCATCTTCGAACTTCTCGCCGGCCTGGCGAGCCGGAGCCGCCACGATGTCGACGATCTCTTGGCCGCCGCCGGCCCACCCGACGCGGCCTGCGTCGATGCCCAGATCGGCGACCGTCAGCATGTCGACTGGCTTGGACTTCGCGGCCATGATGCCCTTGAAGCTCGGGTAGCGGGGTTCAACGACACCGGCAGTGACGCTGACCAGCGCCGGCAACGGGCACTCGACCTCGTCGTAGCCGGCTTCGGTCTGGCGTTGCACCTTGGCCACGCCGCCCTCGATGGCCACCGACTTCGCGAAGGTGACCGACGGCAGCCCGAGGATCTCGGCGATCTGTGCCGGGACCGTGCCCGTGTACCCGTCGCTCGACTCGGTCGCCGCGATCACCAGATCGGGGCTCTTGCGGGCGATGGCCGCCGCGAGCACTTTGGCCGTGCCGAGCGCATCGGTGCCCTTGAGGGCGGGGTCGCTCACGAGGATCGCGCTGGCGGCGCCCATGGCGAGCGCCGTGCGGATGCCCGACACCTCGTTGTTCGGTGCCATGGAGACGAGGGAGACCTCGCCGCCGCCGGCGGCGGCCACGAGTTGGAGTGCCATTTCGACGCCGTAGCTGTCGGACTCATCGAGGATGAGCTTGCCGTCGCGCTTCAGTGTCTTCGTGGTTGGATCGAGTGCACCCGGATCCGCAGGATCAGGGATCTGCTTTACACAGACGACAACGTTCATAGTACCCAAGTCTGGCGCGCCTTCCGGCATGCTCCCAACTCGCGTCAGTCTGAACATGCCCGACGGTGTACCGTGCCGCGAGGCGTCGTCCCAGGGGCACGTCCCGAACGAGGTGGCGTGAAGGTCCTGCTCATCGTGAACTCGTCCGCTTCGTCGGTCACGGCGCGGGCGAAGGTCGTGATCCAAAAGGCGCTGTCCGCCGACCACGACGTCACCCTGTCCGAGACCAGCCGGCGCGGCCACGCGGCGCGCCTTGCCCAAGGCGCTGCAACCTCCGGCACCGAGCTCGTGATCGTTCTCGGTGGCGACGGCACGTTGAACGAGGCGGCCAACGGACTCGCAGGAACCACCACCGCGCTCGCGCCCCTACCCGGCGGATCGACCAACGTGTTCGCACGAACGCTCGGCCTTCCCGACGATCCGATCGAGGCCACCGGCGTGTTGCTCGACGCGGTCTCACGCGGTTCCATCCGCCGCGTCGGCCTCGGCTCGGTGAACAAGCGCTACTTCCTCTTCCACTGCGGCATCGGCTACGACGCGGCCGTCGTGGCGTTCGTCGAACGGCGCGGTCAGCTCAAGCGCTACGCAGGCCACCCGTTGTTCGTGTACAGCGCGGTCGATACGTGGTTGCGTCGCTACGACCGCAAGCACCCGCACTTCGCGGTGCAACACGAAGACGGCATGTTCATCGACGACGGCTACTTCGGCATCTGCTTCAACACCGACCCCTACACCTATCTCGGCGCGCGGCCGCTGAGCCTCGCCCCTGATGCGACGCTCGATACGGCGCTCACCATGGTCACCATCCGATCGCTCCGGCTGTCGCGATTGGCCGCGCTCGTTGTGCGGGCGCTGCGCGGCAAGAGCATCGAAGGTGCACGCTCGGTCGACTACCACGCAGACGTCACCGACTTCACGATCCGCGGTCACACCACGTTTCCGTACCAGGTCGACGGCGACTACCTCGGCGAGGTCAGCACACTGCGGTTCCGCTACGAACCGGCCGTCCTCGACCTCGTCATCCCGTAGCGAACCTCGAACATGAAGAAGGTCACCGCAGGACGTGCGAGAACCACACCAAGTCACGGTGAGCGACCGCGAAACAACGACGAGTAGTCACGTCTCCTTATTCTCTCCAACCTCTTGTCACGCTATGTGGGCGCGACTACCTTCTGCGTGGTCGTGATGGCTGTAACGCTGTGGGCCGGGGGAATGTGCAAGCCCGCAGCGGACCCGTCTCGAATTGTGTCGACCTTGGAGGATCCGTGGCGCTCACCGCCGACTCGCTCACCTATCTCGGGCCCATCAAAGACTGGCGCGACGGCGCATCATGCCGCGATACCGACCCTGATCTGTTCTTTCCCGTGGGCACAACCGGGGCGGCCGTCGATCAGATCGCTGCGGCGAAGGCGGTCTGCGATGCGTGCCCGGCGAAAGAGCCGTGTCTGCAGTTCGCCATCGAGAACAACCAGGACTCCGGGGTGTGGGGTGGCACTTCCGAAGACGAGCGACGCAAGCTGCGTCGGGCCTGGGTCAAAGACCACAAGGTCAACGTCGCCTGACCGCGGCAGTCACTCGCTAGGCACCGGCACCAGCAGCTCGCAATAGGTGCCGGTGGCTCCGGCCCGGGGGCGCATCTCGATGGTGCCGCCAAGATCGCTCTCGACGAACGTACGCACGATCGTGAGCCCGAGGCCTGTCGCGCTGCCGATCGCGAAGTCGCTCGGTAAACCGACGCCGTCGTCCACCACGCGAACACGGACCGTGGCCCCGTCGCGACCGAGCTCGACGAGCACCTGACCGGGCTTCGTCTCGTGACCCGTGGGGTAGGCGTGCTCGACCACGTTCTGCAGCAGTTCGGTCAGCACCACCGCGAGCGGCGTCGCGACGTGCGCGGGCAATACGCCGGCATCGCCAATGATGCTGAAGTGGATCGGCTGGTCGGGCGAGCTCAGGCCTTCTTCGACCATGCGCACGAGTGGTCGAACCACATCGATGAATGGCGCTTCGTCGCCGACCGCGTGGGCGAGCGTCTCGTGGACCACGGCGATCGACGCGATGCGACGCACCGACTCCTCGACCGCGGCGCGCGCCTCGGGCGACTCGAGCCGGCGGCTCTGCAGGCGAAGCAACGACGACACCGTCTGTAGGTTGTTCTTCACTCGGTGGTGGATCTCGCGGATGGTCGCATCCTTCGACAGGAGCAGGCGATCACGGCGACGCAACTCGCTGATGTCACGCGCGAGCACGAGCCCACCGGACACCGTGCCCCGATCGACGAGCGGGATGCAGCTGAGCACCACGGTGACGTCCGGTCGGCGCTCGATCTCGACGATCACGTGCGTGCGCAGCGAATAGGCCGAGCGCACGACACCGTCATCGACACCGAGATCCCCGAGCGTGAAGCCTTCCGCATTGTCGTGCACGCCGAGCCGGTGCAACGCCGACACCGCGTTCGGCGAGTTGTACTCGACGCGACCGAGGGCGTCGAGCACGAGCACACCGTCGCCGACGCGCGGCGCTTTGTACTGATCGTCAGGGTCGCGCTCGAATGGGTACGCCCCGGCTTCGATCATGCGAGCGAAGCGATCGAACACCTTCAGGTAGGTGCGCTCGAGCTCACTCATGGGGCGGGCGAGCGGCAGCAACGACTCGCGTGTGAGCACGGCGATCACCTCGCCGCGCCAGCGAACCGGGATCGCGACGACGCGCACGGACTCGCCCGAATCGACGAGCGCGATCTGGCCTTCGGCGATGCGCTTCCGGTCGAACACCTGCGCCGCGACGGGCCGATCCGCTTCGGCGAACAGTGCCCCCACCAGATCGGCGCGATAGATGGTCTGTGCGGTGGTGGGGCGCACATGGCCGAGCAGCGCGAGGTTCCCGGGGTGCGGGTCGCTGCGTCCGAAAAGCATGAGGTCGGAGAAGCTCAGGTCCGCGAGCAGGCCCCACGACCGCACAAGCCGCTGCAGGTGCACGATACGCGGACCGTCGAGTGCACAGTGCTCACGGGCGAGGTCGGCGATGCTTGCCACACGGCGATGCTAGAGCGCCGCTGCGCGCCGCTGCTTCGTTGTGCGAAACATCGGTCTCACCAGATGTGCCGGCCCACCTCGAGCACATCGGCCAGCGACGAAATGTCTCGCTCGAGCGCAGGGACGCGCACGACCAACTCGGACGCCACGGTGAGCTCGGCCAACTGCTCGGCTTCGCGTGCGGCGACGACGTGGTAGTTGAGGTAGCTCTCGGCGATCTCGCGGAGCACCCCCTGCATCGCGTCGCGGTCGGCGACGCGATGCGCCATGACGGTGGCAAGCGCAGCGGCGTCGGTCTTCATCGCTTCGGCGGCCTGCGCACCAGCCCGCTCGGTGAAATAGTCGGGCAGCATGCGATTGCACACGACTGCACCCAGGTGATATCTGCGTTCGACGAGTGCGTTGATGAAGAACTCGGCTTCGCGCGCGGGCGTGGCCTCGAGCGTGGTGACCACCACGAACGTGGTGCGCCGATCCTCGAGGGTGCGAGTGACGGCCTTCGCGCGGTCGACGAAGCCGTCGTACATCGTCTGGAAGAGCATGAAGAACTCGGCGATGTCCCGGAGGAACTGCGCTCCGAGGATGCGATCGGCCACCGAGTAGAACGGTTTCGACGCGGCCGTGAACATGCGCGAGCGGTATGGCGCGATGAGCCAGCGGAGCAGCCGGCTCGAGAAGAACTCAGCCATGCGATCAGGCGCATCGAGAAAGTCAATAGCGTTGCGAGTCGGTGGGGTGTCGACGACGATGAGGTCGTAGCGACCCGACGAGTGGATCTCGTGCAACCGCTCCATGGCGATGTAGTCGTGGCTCTGCACGAACTTACCGGTGACGTTGCGATAGAGCGGGTTCGCGAGGATCGCGTCGCGCGTCGTTGCGTCAGGCGCGTGCGTGCGCACGAGGTCGTCCCAGGACGCGTTGGTGTCGAGCATCGCGACCCACAGCTCACCGCGTGGTCGCGCTCCGGCTTGGGTGAAGGCCGACGTGGGAACGCGCGTCTCGGTATTGCCGAACTCTTGGAGGCCGAGCGCCGTAGCCAGCCGACGTGCGGGGTCGACGGTGAGCGCGAGCACCCGTCCTCCGGAGTGGGTCGCAGCCATCGCAGCCGCCGCAGCAGCGGTGGTGGTCTTGCCGACGCCGCCCGCGCCGCACATCAGCACGATCTCCTTTGCGGAGAGCAGCGACTCGAGCCGCATCGGTGCGGGGGCGGCGCTCACGCGGTCACGCGTCCACGCCGAGTTCGGCGGCCAACGCCGCGGACAAGCGACGCGTCGTGCGCACACCATGGCGACGAGCGAACAAGAACGGTAGGTACAGCATCGGCACCGAGGGGCCGAGCGCGTCGTACAGCGCTTCGAGGTGCACCGCACGGGCCCGGCGTCGGGCCACCGCCAGCGCGGCTGCATCGAGCACGCCATTGACACCCTCGCCGAGTTCAGCGACGAGCTTTCGCCGCGACGCCACGGTGCGGAGCGAGCTGAACAGCTCCTCCTCGCGCACACCGAACAGCTCGGGTAATACCTGGTTCACGATCACCGCCGCAAGGTCGACGTAGGTTTTCGATCCGAGCGATGCCGCGAGCTCGATGGTCTCGGCGATGGGCATTTCCTCGGCGGTGGCCACGATGACCGCCCCGGTCTGCGCGGGGTCCTGCAAGATGTCGAGGATCCAGTCGACCTGGCCCCGCACCGCGCCCGCGCGCACCACCTCGCGAATCGCGCCGGGCGCCGCGAGCTGCCCGACGACGTGGCCGGTGGCCGACGAGTCGACGACCACGAGGTCGTAGTGGTTCTCGCGCACCTCGAACGCGAGCTTGCCGATGGTGAGGATCTCCTTCACCCCAGGCGCCGCGCTCGCGACGAAATCGAACGTGCGAGCGAGCGGCCCGATCTTGGCCAGCAGTGGCACTCGAAGCTGGAGACGGAGGTACTCCTTCAGCGACTCCTCGGTGCTCATGGCCATCGCAAACAGCTGGGGCAGCACCTCGCGCGGCGCATATCGGAGCGGTTCGACCTCGAGCACCTCGGCGAGGTCACCCTTGGCATCGATCTCGCACAGCAAGGTGCGGCGACCCTGCGCCGCGGCGAGCGCAGCCAGCGCGGCGGCGACGCTGGTCTTGCCGACGCCGCCTTTGCCGGTGACGAACAGCAGGCGTCGATCGAGCAGGCCCGGCGGGCGCACGACCGATGCCAACGCGAATCAGCCGCCGAAGCCGATGGGCTTCGAGGCGTTCGAGGAACCGATCTCGACGTAGGTGATCTTGCCCGCTGGCACGGCGACGTCGCGGCCCCGCTTGTCGCTCAGCCAAAGGACGTTGTCCTCGTCGGACAAGGCATCGCCGATCTGCTTCTTGAGCGCTTCGCGGTCGGCGTCGTCAGCGAGCTCGACGCTGATCTCCTTGGCGCTGTACTTGACCCCGATGCGAACGTCCACGAAGACCCCTCTTTGTCGCCGCGCGGTGCGGACGCGATGTGCCGACAGTCTGGCGCGCCGAGCACCCGACGCCACCCTCGAACGGTTGGTGCGGGTTCAGAGCAACTTGAGGGCCTTGTTGTAGCGCCGGGTGGGTGCGAGCTCGACCGCGATGCGCTCGGCGATCGCGGCGAAGATCATGCCGACCTCGCCGTTGGGGTTCTCGGACATGATGGGGTGGCCGTCATCGGAACCCTGACGCAGTTCGGCCATAAGCGGTATCTGACCGAGCAGTGGTACTTCGAGGCGTTGCGCCAACTCGGCCCCGCCTCCCTCGCCGAAGAGCTCGTACCGCTTTCCGTCGTCGCCGGTGAACCACGACATGTTCTCGATGATGCCCTTGACTTCGAGATTGACCTTCTTGGCCATGAACGCCGCCCGTTGCGCGACGCGCTGCGCCGCGGGCTGCGGGGTAGTCACCACGTAGACCTCGCTGCGGGGCAGGAACTGCGCGAGCGACAGCGCTATGTCGCCGGTACCCGGCGGCAGGTCGATGAGCAGGTAGTCGGGCTCGTCCCAGTAGACGTCGGTGAGGAACTGCTCGAGCGCCTTGTGCAGCATGGGCCCACGCCAGATCACCGGTTGGTCTTCCTGGGCGAAGAACCCCATGGAGATGCAGCGCACCCCGTGTGCCTCGGGTGGGATCAACATGTCGTCGATGACCGTGGGCGGATGGTGGATGCCCAGCATGCGCGGGATCGAGAACCCCCACACGTCGGCGTCGACGACCGCGACCTTCGCGCCCCTGTTGGCGAGGGCGATCGACAGGTTGGTGGTGACGGACGACTTGCCCACGCCACCCTTGCCCGACGCGATGAGCAGCACGCGGGTCTTGCTGGACGGGTCGGCGAACGGGATGACCCGTCCTTCGGCGTGGCCGTGCGCCGGCTGCGACCCCGCAGTGGCCGACGGGTTGCCGTGAAGCCGCTCTTTCAGCGCCGTGCGTTCCTCGTCGGTCATGACGCCGAAGGTGATGCCGACCTCGTCGACCTCGGGCAGGGCCCGAACGGCCGTGCTGACCCGGGTGTCGATCTCGGCCCGCAGCGGGCATCCGGCGATGGTGAGGGCGATGCCGACCTGGACGTGCGCGCCATCGATGACGATTTCTTTGACCATGCCGAGATCGACGATGCTGCGATGCAGCTCGGGGTCCTCGACCGGGCGTAGCGCCTCGATGACCTGGGCCTCGCTGACCGGCATGGTTCCTCCGTGTACGCCCACGGCGACCCCACGGGCCGCAGTCGGGATTTCTCCTATGACGATAGGTAGAATACCGGTGTGGATCAGGCGCCCCTCTCCCCTACCGAGTTCGCCTCGGCAGTCACCGCGATCACCTCCGCGTTCGGTGATCCGTCTCGCCGCGCCATCTACCTGTTCGCCCACGAGCATCTCGATGGGGTCACCGCTGCGGAAACCGCCGAGCGCTTCGCCCTGCACCCCAACGTGGCCCGCCACCATCTCGACAAGCTGTCGAGCGCCGGACACCTCGAAGTCACCACCGGCCGCGGCGCCGGCGGCGGGGCCGGTCGGCCTTCCAAGCGCTACAAGGCCACCGCCGAGCGCGTCAGCCTCGACGTGCCGGTGCGCCAGGACGATGTGCTCATCACCCTGCTCGGCCGGGCGCTCGCGATGTTGCCGCGCGAGGTCGCCGAGCGCATGGCCGAAGAAGTCGGCATCGAGTACGGGCTCACCATGGCCAAGGCCATGGGCGACTCCTCCGACACCACGCGTTCGTTCCGCGCTGCGCTGCACGTGGTAGCCGACGCGCTCACCGCGCACGGGTTCGCTGCGCACGCCGAGAAGCACAACGGCATGCTGCGCATCGTCTCCGAGAACTGTCCCTTCGGCGACACCGTCGTGCAGAACCCGGTGATCTGCGCGGTCGACCGAGGCATGGTCAAAGGCATGCTCAGCGCGCTGGTCGGCCACTCCGAAACCGACCTCCAGTCGTCGTTACCCATGGGTGACGACGTGTGCATCACCAACGTCTCCGCCTGACACCACCGTCATGGCGCGGCACTACCTCGATCACGCATCGACATCTCCGGTACGCAGCAGCGCCCGCGTCGCGATGCAGTTCTCGCTCGAGCATCACCTCGGTGACCCGGGGCGAATCCACGCCGAGGGCATGACCACGCGCGCGGCGATCGAAGCGGCCCGCGACGAGGTCGGCGCCCTGTTCGGCGCGCGATCGCGCGAAGTCGTCTTCACCAGCGGTGCCACCGAAGCAATCGCCATGGCCGCGTGGGGGGCAGCCGAGCGCGGCCCGAACCAGGTGTTCGCCGCCGTCGAGCACAGCGCGGTGCGCCGCGCCGCCGAGCAACACGGGCAGGTCACCATCATCGGCGTCGACTCGCACGGTTGCATCGACGTCGCCGAGCTCCTTTCGGCAGTCCGGCCCGACACCGCGCTCGTCCACGTGCAGTGGGCCAATCACGAGGTGGGCACGGTCCAGCCAGTGCAGGAGATCGTCGACGCGTGCCGGGCGCGCGGCGTGCTCGTCCACGTCGACGCGGCTTCCGCGGCCGGTCACCTGCCGATCGACTTCGGTGCGCTCGGCGCCGACTTCGTGAGCATCGGCGCCCACAAGCTCGGCGGGCCACCCGGCGTGGGGGCGTTGCTCGTTCGGCGCGGTGTGCGGGTTCGGCCGCTGATGCTCGGCGGCGACCAGGAACGCGCTCGCCGCGCGGGCATCGAGAATACGCCGGCGATCACCGGCTTCGGCGCGGCATGTGCCGAGCTGACCCTCGACGACACCCTGGCCGTCGAGGCGGCTCGCGCTCGCACGCAGATCGAGCGCCTCGCCTCGGCCGCGCTCACCATCCCCGGAGTGCGCCGCTACGGGCACCCGATCCAGCGCGTTCCCCACATCTTGTGCCTCGGCCTCGACGACATCGAGCCACAGGCTGTGCTCCTCGACCTCGACCGACGCGGCATCGCCGTGCACTCGGGCAGTGCCTGCGCCTCAGAGGGCATCGAACCATCGCCGGTGCTCGAAGCGATGGGTGCCGATGCCCATCGGTCGCTGCGCGTCTCGGTCGGCTGGTCGACCACCGACGCCGACATCGACGTATTCGCCGACGCGCTACCCAAAGCCATCGCCAAGCTGCGCGCCTACCGCCCGACCGAACCGCCGACATCACGCTGAGCCACATCTGCTGAAGCTCAGCGCGATGTCGACCAATTCGTCGGGCGGGCGATCACCACGATGTTGTCCTCGTAGCTCTGGCGGTCACGATTGAACGCGCCGCCACAGCTGATGAGCACCAGCTGCGCCGGCCCGCTCGACGCGAACAGCTCTGCGGGAAGTTCGTCCTTGTCGATGCGCTCGACCCTCGTGACCACGAACGCGACCGACGATCCATCGACGAACCTCACCACCACATCGCCGCCGACCTTCGTCGACGCCAGTCGCCGGAAGACACCGTCGACACCGCCGAATGCGATGTGCCCCGCGAGCACCGAACTCCCGGGGTCCCCCGGGCGCGGGCCGAACTCGTACCAGCCGACCTGGCTTACCGCGGGCACCGCGAAGGCGCCGTTCTCGTCGACCCCCACACCGACGATCGGCGAGTCGCGCACACCGATCGCACCGACGGTCACCGACGCCGGCGGGACTCCACGCACATGGTCGCGCGCGTCGTACAAGATCGACCCGGCGGCGACGATCGACGCGGCCAGAGGCGAGCGCGCCACCGTTGGAGCGGTGGTCGTCGGCGACGATGCGCCACCCGAGCCCGAAGCGGACGATGCACTATCGGTAACGGCACTATCGGTCACGGCACTGTCGGATGCGACGGTCGGACTGCCCCCGCCGCACGCGGCGATCACGACCGTGGCGACCAGTGCGACAACCCCTCGACGAACGCGAAGGATGCGGGAGGGAACAAGCCCTCCCGCATCCTTCGAACGACGA
>WLNW01000054.1 GCA_009699605.1 Actinomycetota bacterium
CTGGGTTGGCGCTGGGCGTTCTGGATCAACCTTCCGCTGTGCGCGGTGACGCTCGCGCTCGGACCGTTCGTTTTGCGCGAGACCGCGCGCGATCGCACGAAACGGTTGCCTGATCTCGTGGGTGCTGCGTTGATGATCGCCGCGACGTCCGCGATCACGTTCGCGGTCGTACAACGCAAAACCGATCCAGGTTGGGGTTGGCTCGGCACGAGAACCCTTGCGTGCGTCGCCGTCGGTGTGGTGATCGGCGCACTTTTCGTCTTGCGCTGTCAACGAACCGCCAGGCCCCTCGTGCACCTCGACCTGCTGCGCTCGCCGCGCGTGACCATCGGCGCGTTCGGCATGTTCGTCCAGAACCTCGGGTTCTTTGCCGTGTACTGGGCGCTCGTGCAGCACACCGTCAACGAGTGGGGCTGGACCGCGGCTCGAGCCGGCATCGCGTCGATCCCGGTGTCGCTCGTCAGCGGCATGGTCGCGTTCGGGACGAGCCGTGTCGCGGACCGGGTCGGCCCTCGACCGGTCGTGCTGGCGAGCTCGGTCGGACAGATCCTGAGCTTTGTGTTCATGTGGTTCGCGATCAGTGAGACCGAGTCGTTCGCGGCGGTAGTGGTCGGTGCGACGCTGCTGGGCGCGACGAGTGGCCTCGCGGTGCCGACGCTCGCGTCGCTCACGTTGCGGGGTCTGCCGCCCGATCAGCACGCGTTCGGCAGCGCTTTCAACTCGATGGCGCAACGCATCGGCTCGACGTTCGGCACATCGCTCGCGATCACGTTGATCGCGTCCGAAGCGGGCATCGGGTCGTTGCACCACACCCTGGTCGCGGGTGTCGTAGCCGTTGGCCTGATGATCCCGCTCGGCTTGCGATCCGGCCGAGCGGATCGCTGATCGACCAGTCGGGTCGCGCCGCTGGGTGGCCCTGCTGCGGCTGATGCGGAACCCGGCGAGTCGGCGGCCGTGTCGCCCGAGGCGCTGGCGAGAGCTCGCTCGAGGCCGATGAACATGCCGCCGACATCGGCCGCTTCGAAGGCGCGGTCGCGCTGTCACACCCCGTTCGTATGATGCTGGTGAGTCATCACGAGGATCTGAGGGGCCTGGCCCGACGACGGTCCGCCAACCGGCGCAAGCACGGTGGCAATGCCAGGTGCGATGAGGAGTGTGTGTTGTGCTTCAGCCCTGGGAAGTCGAGTTTTGTGCCACGTGCGGTTGCGATGAGTTCTCGCACAATTCATTTGATCACGAGTGCGATGAGGACTGCGACGAGGACTGCGAACTGGTCGACGAAGACCCGGTCGTGGAGTGCGAGTGCGGGGGGTGCGACGACTACACGTGGATGCAGGACCCCCAGGGCGCGGTGTGCCAGTGCGGGTGCCCCGAGCACGAGTCGGCCTGTGAGGAGTGCGACGACTGCGACGGCTACGTCGAGTGGGGCACCGAGCTCGAGCGGTTGCGCGAGCAGCTCGCGAATCGGGGGCTCGGGTGGCCGTCCCATTCGCAGCCGCCGCCGTTGTCGTCGAGCACGATCCGACTGTCGTGGATCAGCGAGCCGGTCGAGGTCGTCGGCGCGCTGATCGCCGATGCCGCCGGTCAGCCGACGCGGCGCGACGGGCTTCCCCAACCTGAGGACGAAGTGTTCGTGTACTTCGCGGTCACACCGGACGGGTTGGAGATCGCCATCACCGCCGACGAGATCGCGGGCTCGCAACGATGAGGCGCGTCGGCGTCCAACCACCAGCCGACGGCCGAATGATGCTGCCATCTGAACGCGCCGATCGCCTCAGGCTGTTCAGTCGAGGAACGGGCTGGTCGGTACGCCGGCGCGATCGTTGCCGAGCTCGAACACCACGGTGTGCAGCACACCGCCGAACGGGAACGGCGCGTCGTAGAGCGGGCTCACCGGTGACAGCGGGCCCCGGCCCACCGTGAGCGGCGCGGGAGACAGATGCGTGCTGAGCGTGCGGGCCACGTCGACCGAACCGGCGGCCCCTCCGTCGATAGTGACGGTGCCTTCGCCTTGCAGCCGACCGGTCTTGGTGAACGTGTAGCGCAGCTCGCACGGGCCAGCGGGGAGCGGCTCGCTCGAGCGGGCGACGTAGTGGTGGCCGGCGCAGTTGTAGTCGTGAACCAGCTCGCCGTTGTGCACGAACAGCGAGTAGCCACAGAACCGGTCGCCGAGGCACACGAGCACACCGTCGGCTGCGCCCGATGCCACGTCGCGGCCAGTGCAGTCGACGCGTACGGTGATCGTGTACGACACGTCGCGCACGTCGGGCGCGCTGTACGACGGCACTCGCACATCGGGGTAGTACACGAACCGCGAGCGTTCGGTGATCGGCTTCGGCTTGGGGGTGAGGAACCGTTCCACGCTGCGATCGTCGAGCGGCAGCACGTGGTGGGCGCGCGCTTCTTCCCACCACCGCTCCACGAGCGCGGCGAGCCGTTCCGGTTCCGCGGCCGCGAGGTCGTGTACCTCGGCGAAGTCGTGCTCGGTGTCGTAGAGCTCCCACACGTCGTTTGCGAAATCGTCGCCCTTGGCGTGGAACGAGACCGCCTTCCAACCGTCGTGCCAGATGGCGCGGCGGCCGTACATCTCGAAGTACTGAGCCGCCTTCGGCGACGGCGCGCTCGCGGATTGCAGTGTCGACGACATGCTCGTTCCTTCGAGCGGCATCTGCTCGACGCCGCCCACCGTTTCGGGCGCAACGATGCCGATCAGCTCGAGCATGGTGGGCGTGATGTCGCTCACGTGGTGGTACTGGCGACGCACCGCACCGGCTTGCTCGCGCAGGCCGGCCGGCCAGCACACGATCAACGGATCGCGCACCCCACCCGCGTGCGTGGTGCCCTTGTAGCGCTTCAATGGCGTGTTCGATGCCATGGCCCAACCCGTCGGGTATTGCGGGCTCGTGGTCGGGCCGCCGATCTCGTCGAGGCGCGCCAAGATCTCGTCGACCGGTGGCGTCGCCACGCCGTTCGTCTTGGCCATGTAGTTGAGCGAACCGTACGGGCCGCCCTCGCCCGACGCGCCGTTGTCCGACAGCAACACGACGATCGTGTTGTCGGCCGCGCCGGTTGCTTCGAGCGCGTCGAGGACACGGCCGAGTTGCGCATCCGCGTGATCGAGGAAGCCTGCGTAGGCCTCCATGAGTCGCGCCGCGACCACCTGCTCCTCGGGGGAAAGCTCAGTCCACGGACGCACGTCGTCGTTGCGCGGGGCGAGCTCGGTGCCTTCGGGCACGATGCCGAGTTTCAGCTGACGGGCCAGGCGTTCATCGCGGATCGCGTCCCACCCTTCGTCGTAGCGACCGCGGTACTTGGCGAGGAGGTCGCGTGGCGCGTGCAGCGGGTAGTGGCCGGGGCCGAAGCAGAAGTACAAGAAGAACGGCTTCTCGGGGTACACCGAGCGGTGCTCGCGGATCATCGACACTGCGTGATCGGCGAGATCGGTACTGAGGTGATAGTCGGGGGTGAGGGGCGCGTCGACCGGGCGGTTGTCTTCGACGACATCGGGCGACCAGTGGTCGGTACCGCCGTCGAGGAACCCGTAGAAGCGGTCGAAGCCGCGCTGCAACGGCCAGTGATCCATCGGCCCGGCCGCGGTCATCTCGTCGGTGGGGACGAGGTGCCACTTCCCGACCGCGTACGTGCTGTAGCCGTTGGGGCGAAGCATCTCGGCGAGCGTCGCGGCGCGGCGGGTGATGCGGCCGCGGTAGCCGGGGAAGCCGGTGTCCCAGTTGGCGACCACGCCCATGCCAACGCTGTGGTGGTTGCGTCCCGTCAGCAACGAGGCGCGCGTCGGCGAGCAAAGTGCGGTGGTATGAAAGTTCGTGAACCGCACGCCGTCCGCCGCAAGGCGGTCCATGCTCGCCGTGTCGATCTCGCCGCCGAAGCAGCCGAGGTCCGCGAAGCCCACATCGTCGAGCACCACGTACACCACGTTCGGCGCAGCGACCGGAGCGGACGGGCGGGTCGGCCAGAACGGTTCGGACTCTGCGAACGTGGTACCGATCGTGCCGCGGAACTCGTCATCCCAATTGGTCATGGGGTGACCGTAGTTCGCGACTGGGGGGCGCTCGAACGGCGTTGGTTCCTTGCGGCTCTCTAGGAAGACGTATGGCAGACCCCGGCAAGAGCTGGGAGCAGGCCGGCGCCCCCGCCGATCAGGCCTTCACCGCTATGGGCACCGCGTCGCGCGATCGCAATGCGTCGCGCGATGGCACTGCGTCGCGCGATGGCACTGCGCGCGAAAACGCTCGCGACGTCGGTCGCTCCATGCGCGATGTGCTCGACGCGAGCGTCTCCAAGGTCGGTGAGCAGTTCCGCTCGGCGGTCAAGCGGACTGAGCCTCAGGCGTGTGTGGCACCGATGGCGCGCCACACACGTTCGGGGGTGACGGGCATGTCGAGGTGGCGGATGCCGAGGTGCGCGAGCGCGTCGATCACCGCGTTGTGCACCGCGGGGGTCGAACCTATGGTGCCCGATTCGCCCACACCCTTGACCCCAAGCGCGTTGTACGGCGTGGGTGTCTGCGAGTCGACAACGTCGAATGAGGGCAACTCGGCCGCGGTGACGATGGCGTAATCGGCGAAATTCCCGGTGACGAGGTTGCCGTCGCGGTCGTATTGCACCAATTCGTAAAGCGCCTGCGCCACGCCCTGTGCGTAGCCGCCGTGCAACTGGCCTTCGAACAGCTCGGGGTTGATCACCGTGCCGGCATCGTCCACAGCCACCAGTCGCACGAGGCGGCTCTCGCCGGTCTCGGTATCGACCTCGACCACGGCGAGCTGCGCGCCGAAGGGGAACGTGGGCCCCGGCGCCTCGAAGTTCGCGGTGACCATGAGCGGTTGGCCGTCGAGGCGCTCGGCCGCGCCGGCCAGCTCGGCCCAGCTGATCGACTTCGCCGGCGTGCCCGCGACCTGGAGGCCGCCGGCCACCGCGACGAGATCGTTCGCGTTGGCCTCGAGCTCGTCGGCCGCAAGGCTTCGTGCACGCTCGAGCATCGCGATCGCCGCATCATCGACCGCGATTCCCGCGACTTGCACCGAGCTCGACCCCATCGTGCCGCGCCCGGTCGGCACCGCGTCGGTGTCGCCGAACACCACGCGGATGTCTTCGATCGCTATGCCGAGCCGGTCCGCGACGAGCATCGCCCACGTGGTCTCGTGGCCCTGGCCGGTAGGACTGCTACCGGTGGTGACCGTGGCGCGACCGTCGCCGTGCACCGTGATGGTGCTGGCCTCGCTGCCGCCAGGCGCGTTGGTGATCTCGACGTAGACGCACAGGCCGATGCCGAGCTGATATTGCTCGGCGGCGGCGCGCCGCCGCTGCTGTTCGTCGCGCAGCGCTGCGTAGCCCGCCGCGTCGAGGGCCTTGTCGATCGCGCCTTCGTAATCGCCGCTGTCGTACACGGCACCGGTGGGCGTGGTGAACGGGAACGCGTCACGCCCGATCACATTACGGCGGCGCAGCGCCGCCGGGTCCATGCCGATCGCGGTCGCGTACACATCGACCATGCGCTCGAGCGCAGCGGTGGCCTCGGGCCGCCCCGCGCCACGGAACGCAACCGTGGGAGCGGTGTTCGAGAGCACGGAGCGCGACGCGAACGCGACCCGCTCGATGCCGTACACGCCGGGGGCCATGAGGCCGGTGTAGATCGGCAGAATTGCCCCCACGTCGGGATACGCCCCCGCTTCTTGCACCACGCGCAGCCGGTACGCCACGAAGTGGCCGTCGCGAGTACCGCCCAGCTCGGCGTACTGCACCTGCGCACGTCCGTGCCCCATGGCCTGCAACGACTCGCTGCGCGTCTCGTACCACCGCAGGCAACGGCCCGTCAGTCGGGCCAGTTGCGCGACCACTACCTCTTCGCGCGCCACACCGATCTTCACCCCGAACCCGCCGCCCACGTCGGGCGTACGCAACCGCACCGCCTGCGGGGCCAGGCCGAGGTAGCCGGCGAGCGTGTCGCGTACGCCGTGCGGGCGTTGCGTGGGTGTGGAGTGCTCGAGGCGACCATCGCGCCACCGACTAATCGCGCCGCGCGTCTCGAGCGGCGCCGCGGCCACCCGGCTGTTCACGATGCGCTCGCGCACCACCACCTCGCAGTCCGCGAAAAACTCGGGATCGTCGTCCCACGAGCCAGCCGACACCACCACGTTCGTGCCGGTGCCCGCGAACAGCACCGGCGCGTCGGCGCGCATCGCCGCTTCGACGTCGACCACCGTGGGAAGCGGCTCGTAGTCGACCGCCACGAGCTCGGCCGCGTCAACCGCGGCAGCGCGTGTAGTCGCGACCACGGCGGCGATCGGTTCGCCGATGAAGCGCACGACGTCGCGCGCGAGCCATGGCCGAACGATAGGCAGCGCGAACATGGCCGAGATGTCAGGATCGCCCGCCGGTTCGAGCGCGAGGTCTTCGAAAAGGTGCACCCCGAGCACGCCGGGCGCAGCAAGCGCGGCAGCACGATCGGTCACGCAAAATGACGCATGCGCCACCGTGGCGCGCACGAACACCACATGTGCGGCATCGTCGGCCTCGACATCGTCGATATAGGTGCCACCTGCGGTGAGCAGACGGGCATCCTCGACCCGCTTGACGCGGGTGCCCATCAGGCTCACGCCAGCAGCTCCGCGGCGCGCTCGCCAACCGCGATGGCCGTGAGGTTGGTGGTGGCGCGCGCGATGGTGGGAGATATCGACAGATCAGCCACCCGCAGCCCGGCAATGCCGTGCACGCGCAAGTGGTGATCGACCACGGTGCCCTCCATCGACGCCGGGCCCATGCGCGCCGTGCCCGACGGGTGATACCACGGCGCCGACACCGACTGCACGTACGCACCCAGCGAGGCGTCGCTGTCCCAGGCAGCATCGTCGATGAGCGCGAATCCTTTCACGCGATCGCGCATCGGCGCGGTGCGCGTGATGTCGCGCATGAGGCGCAGCGCGGCCACGAGGCGGCGCTCGTCCTCGGGGTGCCCGGCCAGGTTGAGATCGACAAAGGGCGCTGCATCCGGCGCAGTCGAGGTGATGGCCACACGACCACGCGCCTGCGGTAAGAGCACACCGCAGGTGAGCGCGAAGATCACGTCGGCGCCCACGACGTCGCGAAGCTCAGGCGTGGGACGAAGATCCCAGTGGCTCATCATGCCGAGCAGCAGATCGTTGCGCTGGTCGCTGCCCGGCGCCGTGATTCGCGCACCGAGTTGGAACTGCACCTCGGCGATGTCGCACACGCCCTCGTTCGGCACGATGAACAAGAACGCGCCCGGGTGCTCCATGAGGTTCGCGCCCACGCCGGCGAGGTCGACGTGCACGTCGATACCGAGATCGCGCAGCAGTGCGCCGGGTCCGATGCCCGAGCGCATCAGCAACGGCGGGGTCTGGATCGCGCCACAGCTCACGACCACCTCGCCGGCCTCGATGAGCTCGCGTGCACCGTCGACGATGATCTCGACACCAACGGCGCGACCATCGCGCACGACCACGCGGTCGACGAGCACCCCGCCGCGCACCGTGAGGTTGGGGCGGCTGGCCGCCGGTTCGAGGTAGCCGATGGCGGTGGACACCCGCACGCCGTCGCGACGGTTCATCGGGAATGAACCGATGCCGCTCGATCGGCCGTCGTTGTGATCGGCGACGGCGTCGAGGCCTACCGCGCGGCACGCGTCGTAGAACGAGCGCTGCTGGGCCGTGAACTCCTCGTCGCGCCAGCGCACCACCGGAATAGGCCCACCGGTGCCGTGGATGTCGCTCGCGCCGCAGTCGTCGTCCTCGAGGCGGCGTAAGCAGCGCAGCATGTCGGTCCAGCCCCAACCCGGGTTCCCTGCGGCCTCCCACGCGTCCATGTCCTCGGGCAAGGGGCGCAGCGCAAGTCCGCCGTTGACCGCGGAACCACCGCCGAGTGCCTTGCCCTGGGGAAACGGAACGATTCGCGTGGGGTTGGCCTGCGCGCTGAACCCCCAGTCGCGTTGGGTGAGCGCGAAGGTCACGTTGGACAGCAGGTCGGCGTGCGCGTCCTTGCGGGCCGGGCCGGCTTCGAGCAGCAGTACCCGCCGCGAGGCGTCCTCGCTGAGGCGCGCGGCGAGCGTGGCCCCAGCCGCGCCGGCCCCCACGATCACGACATCAACACGATCCGTCACTTGTACCCCTTGGTCCGGAACTAGCAGTCAATGGTTAGCACCGCTGAGGATCTCAGCGCCTGGTTCACATCGCAAGCGGACTGCAGTCGAGCTTCGGCATCGGCTTCGCGCACGTCCCCCATGACGATCTGCTTCGTGGTCCTCGGCGAGGCCTACGAAGCAGTCGACGACGACTCGATCGACACCGCAGCTTTCCGCGCCTTCACTTTCGACAACGCCGTGCGGTTCTACGCTCACGCCACCAGCCCCCCAGTTCTTCGCCGGCACATCGGTGGCCGGCATAGCTCGGTAGAACAATTCGCACCGGCCTCGCGAACCCGAGCAACTCGACGCGGTGCGGCGGTGGTTCACATGGCAAACACCGGTACGTGGTGCACTATGGCGGCGCCTGTGGTTGAGGGTTCCCCGGAGGCAATGACGCCGCGACGAACCGGCGCTCCCGCCGATGGCGAACCTTTCGACATAGGGCGTGACACGACCAACCATCTGAGCTTCAGTCACGGTGTGCACTACTGCCCCGGCGCGCGCCTCCGCACCAAATGACCGACGGGTCGACGGAAGTCGGTCGAACAGCGACCGCGGGAGGCTCACCGGTACGCTCGCGTCTAGGCGACCGAGGGGACGTGCGATGGGTGACGTGCTGGTGCAAGGGGGGACTGTCGTCGATGGCTCCGGTAACGAGCCCTACGTCGCGGATGTGCGCATCCGCGACGGGGTGATCGTCGAGATCGGGCCCGATCTCGACGCCGACGCCGACGGCGAGACCGTGATCGATGCGCGTGGCGCGCTCGTCACGCCCGGCTTCATCGACAGCCACACCCACTACGACCTCGAGATGTTCTGGGATCCGACCTTCGATCCACTGCCCGCTTATGGCGTTACCACCACGATCATGGGCAACTGCGGTTTCGGCATCGCGCCGACCCGCCCCGACACCAAGGCCGACGTCGCCGACCTCCTGTGCTTCGTCGAGGAACTGCCGGTATCGCTCACCACGTCGATCGAGTGGGGTTGGGCGAAGTGGTCCGAGTACTTCCAGAGCGCGGCGCAGGTACCGGTGACGGTTACCCCGTTCGCGTTCATCGCACACAACGCGCTCCGGGCCAGCGTGCTCGGCCACGACGCATGGCAACGTGCGTCGACCGGCGATGAGATCGATGCCATCACCGCGCTGCTCGACGATGCGTTGCGCGCCGGTGCACTCGGACTCTCGAGCAACTGGTTCGACACCGACCGCAACGGTGCGCTCGTCCCGAGCCGCGTGAGCGACGACCGCGAACTCGATGCGCTCGTCGCAATTCTCGCCCGCTACCCCGGCGCGATCCTGCAGACAATCATCCGCGACACCACGCAGCGCCTGTACGTGCACCGCAAGGCCACGGCGGCCGGCGTGCCGGTGTTGTCACTCGGCGACGGCACCGGCGGTGGGCGCGACGACGGCATCGCCGGGGTGACCCACCTCGGCGGCGGTGGCGAACCGTCGATGCCGCGACTCGGTTTCGAGTCGAACATCGGCACCGCCGCCGTGCGCACGTGGCACGAGCTGATCAACGGCCCCGCCGACCGCAAGCTCGCGCTGCTCGCCGACGCTGCGTGGCGCGAACGCGCTCGTCACGATTGGGACAACCCGCTCGACGAGCAGAACTCCTTTCGAGCCGAACAGCTCCACGAGTTGATCCTGAGCGACCCCGACGACGGGCCCGGGCCGAAGGGCATCTCGCTCGCGCAGCTCGCCACGGCGAACGGGCAGCATCCATCCGATGCCCTCGCCGACTGGGTACTCGCCAACGGCGTGGCGTCGCGCTACACGAAGCTCAACGCAGGACGCATGAGCCGTGAAGACCGCGAGGATCAAGACCGCCGCTACTTCCGCCGCGACGACATGATCTTCGGCGGCACCGACGCCGGCGCGCACCTCAAGATGTTCTGCGGCGCCGGGTCGAACCTCTACTTGCTCACGCACTGGGTGCGCGAGATGCACGAACTCACCATCGAGCAAGCAGTCCACTTCCTCACCAAGCGCAGCACCGATTTCTTCTCGATCCACGATCGCGGGCTGCTCGCCGTGGGTCGACGCGGCGACGTGAACGTGTTCGCACTCGATGAAATCGAACTGCACGACCTCGAGCGCGCGTTCGACCTGCCTGAGGGTGACTACCGCTTCACGCGCCCGAGCGCCGGGTTCCGCGCCACGCTCGTGGGCGGCGTGCCCACCGTGCTCTCCGGCACGCCGACCGGCGCGCGTCCTACGGCGATGTCGGCGGCGCGTACGCACTGAGTGGATCAGCCTTCTTCGAACGCTTCCATCTTGTGAGGCATCTGGGCGTTCACGCCACCGTCGACGATGATCGTTTGCCCGGTGACGAACGCGCTCAGATCGGACACGAGGAAGAGCAGCGCGCCAGCGATGTCGCGTGACTCACCGTGGCGCTTGAGCGAGGTGTCGCGCGCGAGGTGGGACATGTCAGCGCCGCGGGCTTCGAACCCGGCGCGCACACGTGGCGTCGCGATGCCGTCGGGCGCGACCGCGTTGACGCGTATGCCGTAGCCGCCCCACTCCTGCGACATCGTGCGCACGATTGACATGACCGCGGCCTTCGCGGCGCCATACGCGCCGTGCAACGGAGCGGCGTAGATGCCACTGACCGACGCGACCATCGCGATGGCACCCGGGGTCTTGGCGGCGATCATCAGCCTTGCGGCAGCACGCGCCACATTGAGTTGCTGACCTACGTTCAGCATGTGCTGCGCGTCCCAGGCGGCATCATCGGTATCGAGGATCGGCGCGAACGTCGCGGCGCCGACGATGTTGACCACGATGTCGAGCCCGCCCAACGCTTCATGCGCGGCATGCACCAGACCTTCGGCCGCGCCACGGTCGGTGACGTCGGCTGCGAATGCGAACGTCTTCGGACCAATCGCGGTGATCTCGTCGCGCACACCTTCGGCGCGGGTGAGGTCGATATCGGCCACGGCCACGTCGGCGCCGGCGAGCGCGAGATGGAGCGATGTCTCGCGGCCCATGCCGTACCCACCGCCCACGACGAGTGCCTTGCGTCCTTGGATTCCGAAGAGGTCTGCTGCGCTGGTCATGGCCGCATGGTCGTCGAAGAACCGGCGCCGCGCCACTCGACCCCGAATCCGCCGAGGAGCACTGTGATGCACGCGTCTGCGACCTCGTCGACGTCGTACCGCCCGCGGGGCTTGAACCACCGCGCCACGGCAGCGGGTCAGGCCGCGGGCGTCCCGGCAAAGAAGTTCGGGTCGTTCGCCGTGAGCAGGCGGTGAGGGTTGGTCCACATGAAGGCTTCGAACTGCCCCTCGTCGAGCAGGCCGCGCTCGACCTGCTTCCACGCCGACGCGACGACGCGGTCGAGCCCGTCGACGTCCCAATGCCCCATGTCGGAGCTGAACGCTGCGCCGAGCTTGGCCCCGTAGGGCAGGAATGACGAGAACGCGGTGACCACGCTGCGATCATCGGACTCCGCGCCGAACACGAAGCCCTCGGCAAACTGCGCCACGAGGTCTTCCGCGTCGGTCGCGCCGGTGAGCCGGAACTCGTCGCGTTCGTAGAGCGGCGGCCCCGTCGGTGTCGCGAGGTTCTCGACCCCATCGCTCGGCATGCCGAACTTGTCGAGGAGATCGCGCAGCGAGTCGACATCGAGCGCAGACGGATCCGTGGCCCCGATGCCTTCGAGCGACCGACGCTCCCAGTGCTCGACCAGATCGCAGGCCATCGTCGCGCCCCACGCGACGCCGCTCTCGAGCAACCCCACGCGCAACGTCGGGAAGCGGTGCAGCACACCGCCGAACAGCAGGCTGCGGGCCAGCCCCGACATCATCGACGCGTGCAAGCCGAGGTGGTTCGCCACGAAGTTGCTGACCGAACGCGCATGCAACGAGTCCATGAGCAGACCGCCGTGAAACGTGACCGCGATGCCGAGGTCGATGCAGCGCTGCCACACCGGGTCGTAGTCGTAGGCGCTGTCGAGTCCGAATGTGTCGAGCCAGTGGGTCTGGCCGGGCCAACGACACGCCGCGGCCTCACGCACCGGTGACTCGATAGCGCGCACTACACCGTGCGGGAACGCCGCGACGCGTAAGCCGATCGCGTGCAGATGGTCGAGCTCGGCCAGGGCTTCATCGGGTGTGTGCATCGGCACCACACCCGACAGCCGCAAGCGATCTTCGTACGGACCGTACGCGGTTGCGAAGTAGTCGTTGAACCCCGTGCACAAACCGAGGCGGAGATCGTCGAGATCGACGCCGGCGATGCCAAAGCCGAGCGTGGGGTAGAGCACGGTGACGTCAATGCCCAGCTCATCCATGCGCTCGTGCAACAGCCCGGGGATCATGGCCGTGGCGCGATCGAGGGTGTTCTGCGTGGGCACACCCCACCAACCGTTGTTCGGCGCCCGCGACGGGCGACGGTCGTCGGTGCCACCACTCGGCGGAACGAACAGGCCTTGGAACTCGCCGGCGCGGTAGCGGGTGAACAGGTCGGCGCCGAGGCTCTCCCGCAAGTGCGGCAACAAGCTGGGCACATGTTCGATCACATGGCCGTCGATGTCGACGATGGGGTGGGTGACTTCGTCGCGGATCGATCGCGATGACCTGCGGGTACGCGTCGCGATGGGAGATGCGGTGTTCGCCATGCGCGAATCCTCGCAGAAACCCGGCCACGTTCAAGGATCATGGCCCGGGAACGACCACCGCGATGGTCAAGGCCCATCCACCCGACTCCTGGTGGAACCCCAAGCCGAGTCGGCACCCACCGTCACGTTCAGGGATGTCGAAGGTGTAGATCGCGGACTCCGCGCCCGCCGACAACGAGCACCAACGGCATGAAGGCGCCCGATCCGAGGCTGCCCTTCGGCAGCAGCCGCGAATTCGTCAACATCAAGCCGGTTGTGGTGTCCTGAGCACCATGCGAATCGGATTGATCACCGACACGCACATGCCGGCGTCGTGCAAACGACTGTGGGATGAGGTGCATGTTGCGTTCGCCGACGTCGACCTGATCTGGCACGGCGGCGACATCGTGTGGGCCTCGGTGCTCGATGAGCTGGAACAGATCGCGCCGACCTTCGCAGCGAAGGGCAACAACGACAACGGCTGGCACGACCCACGCCTCAAGCAGACCCAGTGGCTCGAGGTCGACGGCTATCGCCTCGCGATGGTGCACGACATGGAACCCGAGCACGAGCCGATCGAACTGCTGCGCAAGACCTACCTCGGTAACCGGCATGCCGACGTCATGGTCACCGGCCACACCCACTTCGAACGGATGGACTTTCGGGAGGGGGTGCTGCAGATCAATACCGGCAGCGCGGTGCACCCGCACCTGTACTCCACGCGCCTCGGCACGGTGGGCATCGTCGAGGTCGATTCGGCGGGCATTCGGGCCGACATCATCCGCCTCGGCGAGACCGAAGGCCTGCGAAACCCCGGCGTGGCCTACACCTTCGACGGCGACCAGGTGCGCTGCCTCGGCGACGGCACCTCGCTCAACGCCTAACGACGCTGCGCGCGCCGCTTCGGACGACGGCGTCCGACGTCCGTTGGTACTGTGGCCCTATGGCAACAGCGGTTCCGTTCGATGTCGAGCCGCTGACCGCGTCGTTCGGTGCGGTGCTGCGCGGGCTCGACCTCACGCAGCAGGCGAGCGACGCCGACTACGCCGCACTTCAGAACTCGGTGGTGCAGCATGGTGTCGTCGTGTTGCGCGACCAACAACTCAACGACGAGCAACAGCTCGCGCTCGGCCGTCGATGGGGTGCGCTGCACGTGTACCCGGTGTTCCGTTTGGCCGGCCAAGACGTCCCGCTCGAATGGGTCGAGGACACCGAGAAGAGCCCTCCCAAGGCCACTCGCTGGCACACCGATCTGCCATGGGAACCTCGCCCGCCGAAGTTCGGGATGCTGTCGGCAAAGGTCGTGCCCGACGTAGGCGGCGACACCGTGTGGGCCGACACCGCAGGCGCGTTCGACGCGCTGTCGCCCGTCATGCAACAGCTCGTCTCCGGACTGCGCGTGCTGCACAAGGTCGAGGCCGACGGCATGAAGCGTCTCGTCTCGCTCGTCGACGAAGAAGCGGGCAACGCGTTCCGCCGCGAGTACGCGCACGGCGTCGAGCATCCGTTGGTGCGACGCAACCCCGACAGCGGTCGCCTCAGCCTGTTCCTCGCCGGCTACTGGATGGACCGCATCGTGGGCATGTCGGCCGACGAGAGCACGTCGCTGCTCCACTTCTTGATGGAGCACGCTACGCAGCCCCGCTTCCAATGCCGCTGGCGTTGGTCGGTGGATGACCTCGTGATCTGGGACGAACGTCGCACGATGCACATGGCGCTCCCCGACCACTACCCCCGGCACCGCAAGCTGCGGCGCTGCACCGTCGAAGGAGAAGTGCCCCTCAGCATCAGCTGAGTACCGCATCTCCTCACCCTCATCCGCCCTGGAGACGTTCGATCTGGCGGCGGTCGCGCTTGGTCGGCCGCCCGGCACCTCGGTCGCGCCGCAGCAGGGGTTCTGCGCCCACGACCACGAGCGGGCTGTGATCGACGAAGCACGTCACCGCGATGGGTGCGCCGACCCGTTTGTTGATCACCTGCACCACTTCGACGATGCGCTCGCGCTTCGCAATGCGCGCCTCGATGCGATCGCCTACCTTCACCGCGGTCGCGGCCTTTGCCCTGGCGCCGTTGACCATGACGCGCTCGGAGCGGCACAGGTCAGTCGCGACGGAACGCGTGGGGGTGAGCCGCACCGACCAAAGCCAAACGTCGATCCGCACACCGTCCACGGCGCCACTTTCGCGCAATGACCCCCATCGGCGCGTATCGTCTCGCACTGATGACCGCCGTCCAGACCGAGTGCAAGTCGATGCGACGGGCGTGGACCGTGCTCGCGGCGGTGGGATTCACCAACTTCCAGATGGCCATGACGCTCTCGATGGCATTCGTGATATTTCCGGATCTCGAACGCGACTTCCCAGGCGCGTCGTCGGCCACGCTGTCGTGGGCGGTCAACATCTTCACCATCGTCGGCGCGTCCACGTTGGTGCTCGGCGCGGCGCTCGCCAAGCGGTGGGGCGACAAGCTCGCGCTGCTCACCGGCACCGGCCTCTTCACCGCGTCGTCCATCGCCGCGGCGTTGTCGCCCGGCGTGGCACTGCTTATCGGATGCCGAACCGGCCAAGCACTCGGCTCGTCGTTGATCATCCCGAGCGGCGCGGCGCTCCTCTACCGCGAGTTCCCCATCGCGAAGCGTGGCGTCGCCGTCACGGCGCAGATGACGATCGGCGCGCTCGGCGCAGCGGCCGGGCCATCGCTCGGCGGTTTCCTGATCAATGCCGGCAGCTGGCGTTGGGCGTTCTGGATCAACCTGCCGCTCGGACTTGTCGCGTTCACCGTCGTCGCGTTGACCGTCAAAGACGTTCCGGCCCGATCCACCGCGCGCCTGCCCGACGCCGCGAGCTCGGTGCTGCTCACCGCGGGCGTCGGCCTCGCCGTGCTGGCCCTTGTGCAATCAACCGCCTGGGGATGGGCCGATCCGCGCACATTCGCGTCGCTCGTCGGGGGAATCGTGCTGCTCGTGGTGGTCGTACGGCGTTCCGTGCACCACCCGCGGCCGCTGCTCGAACTCGCGCTTTTGCACAACACGCGATTCCGCATGGGCAACACCGCGCTGTCGCTCCTGTCGGCCAGCGTCTTCGGCTTCTTGCTGACAGGCGTGCTGTTCCTCACCGACGTGTGGGACTACTCGATCCAACGCGCCGGACTGCTCACCACTCCGCTGTTCGCGTCGACCGCAGTGATGTCGGTGGTGTCCAACCGCATCGCGGTGCGAGTCGGCCTCCGCTCAGTGCTGTTGTGTGGGGGCGCGGTGTGGGCCACGGGCACGTTGTGGTTGGCGTTCGCCCTGGGACCGAAGCCCTCCCCCGGCAGCTGGCTCGTCGGCACCTTCACCCTCGGGGCCGGGTCGGGGATGCTGTGGGGCTCGATGCTCGTAGTGAGCCTGGACACGCTGCCCACCGACGCGCTGGCCGCGGCCACCAGCCTCAGCCAGACGATGCAAAATATCGGCAGCACCATCGGCGTCGCATTCATGATCACCATGCTCGGTGCGACTGCCGTGGGCGAAGTCGGCCGCTTCCCCGAAATGTGGATCTGCTCCGCCATCGCCACGTTCGTCGCCGCCTCGATCTGCGCTGCAGCAGCCGCCGACCGGTCAGCCTCCGTGTCTCGTCCACGCCAGCGCTCGACCAGGTAAGAAGTCCCGCGCGACATCGCGAGGCTCGCGGCCAGTACCGCCACGCCGGGACCGTTCCGTTGCCCCCGCAACGCGTCACAACCCCTACAATTTCGCGGTGCCCGTACCACCGGACGACGAGTACTTCCGTCACCTCGACACCCAGCTCACGGCCGTCATCCGACTCGCGCGCCACCCCCGCCTCACCGAGCGCATGGGTGCCGGCACCGCAGGCGATAGCCGGTTGTACCTCCTGTTGAACCTCCTGCACGATCGCGGACCCACCCGCGCGGCCGACCTCCTCGAGGCCGTCGCCGTCGATCAGTCCACGCTGAGCCGCCAGCTGGCTGCGTTGGTCGAACGAGGCCTCGTGCAGCGAGACACCGATCCCACGGACGGGCGCGCCGCTCGCATCGTCGTCACCGCACTCGGCGACAAGACCATCAGCAGCGCCCGCGCGGCCTGGCAGGAGACCCTCGCCGACCTCATGGCCGAGTGGTCGCCCGAGGATCGCGTCGCGTTGCTCCGGCTGCTGGGCAAGCTCTCTGGCGACCTCGCGCCGGTCGTCTACCAAGGCGATATCGAGAGCTGACACGGACCTGACACCCTTGCTGCGCTCAGGTCGACGAGTCGTACAGCACCTGTTTCCGTCCGCCATCTCCGCGACAGACGCTCGAGAACATCCCCGTGCCGAACGGCGCGCGGTGCCTGGTCGCCGGGTATCGATCTCCTGCGCGACTGCAAGGGCATCTACCGGGCTCTCGAGGACAACATCCGAAACCCGATCGGAGAGCGCGAGACCCACGCGTGGTCGAGTCACGCCGCCGCCAAGAGGCTGCCCAGCAACAGCAATAGCGCAAGGCTGCTAAGCATGCGCTGTGCAAGATGTCATGGGGTCGGCGCGGGTACGCCCTGACCTGACGCTGGTCAGCATCGTGTGCGTCTCGGCGTGCAACATGCTCGGCTTCGCCGCAGTGTTCGCGCTGTTGCCCAAGTTGCAGGACAAGCACGGCCTGCCCACATGGGGGCTCGGGCTCGTGACCGCCACGAGCGTCCTGTGCTCGGTGTACGCCCAGCTCACGTTCGCGCGCTTCGCCGATCGTGGTCACGCGCAGCGCATCATGCGCATCGGTATCGCCGCGATGTGCGCCGGGTTTCTCTGGTTCAGCTTCGCGAC
>WLNW01000055.1 GCA_009699605.1 Actinomycetota bacterium
AGCGTGGCGTCCTCGAGCCCGCTCCTCATCTCCCCGTCCATCGCCGAGGACCTGGCCAGGGTCGAGGCAGAGCTGCGCGATTCGGTGAAGACCGACAACGCATTCTTGACCGAGGTCGCCAGTCACCTCATCCTCGCCGGAGGCAAGCGCATCCGGCCCGGGTTCACCATCGCCTCCGCGTTCGGTGCCGTTGCCGATGCCCGCCCGGCCGATCACGCCGTCCTCATGGGCGCGGTGTCCGTCGAGCTGGTGCACCTCGGCTCGCTGTATCACGACGACGTCATGGACGACGCGGCCACCCGTCGCACCGTCGACAGCGTCAACGCCCGGTGGGGCAACCTCAAGGCCATCCTCGCCGGCGATTTTCTCCTCGCCAAAGCATCCGAGATCGCGGCCTCGCTCGGCACCGAGGTCGCCGGGCTGCTCGCCAACACGATCGCCCGCCTGTGTGAAGGCCAGGTGCGCGAGCTGCAGGACGCGTACAACATCGAGCGCACGGGCCAGAACTACTACGCCTCCATCGCCGGCAAGACCGCTGCCCTGCTCGCCACGGCGTGCCGCATCGGGGGCATCGTGGCCGAGCTGCCCCGGCCACTCGTCGACACGCTCACCACGTTTGGCCGGTGCTACGGCATGGCCTTCCAGGTAGTCGACGACATCCTCGATCTCGTTTCGACCGATGAAGAGCTCGGCAAGCCGTCGGGCAACGACCTCGTCGAAGGCATCTACACGTTGCCCGTGCTCTACACCCTTGAGACCCAGGTCGGCGACGCCCTGCGCGCGATCCTCGGCGACAAGCTCGAACCCGAGCAGCGCGAAGAAGCCCGGGCCATCGTGCTCGCCGGCGACGGGGTCGAGCGAGCGCTCGAGGTAGCCCGCGAGTTTTCACAGGAAGCAGCCGCGGCGCTCACCCCGCTCGAGGGCACGTTCGCCGCCGCGTCACTCGGCGCCGCCACCGATCACCTCATCGCCAAGGTCGCCGCCGCGGCGTCACGCTGACGCCTCCAGCAGTCAGCCACGACCGACCTTCCACGCGCTGACTTCACGTTCGTACGGCATCCACGCTCCTTCGCCCGAGAAACGTCCACTCGAACCAGCACGTATGACAATCGCCGCCGCGCACCACCGCGAGCCGCGCCCCGGTGCGACGCGGTGCGACGCGGTGCACCCCGGTGCGACGCGGTGCAGCGGGCGGACGCGCGGCGTTCTTCGCGCGGATCTCCCCATTTGTGGGGGAAGCACGCGCTACGAGGCCATGGAACCGGGCCACCGGTATGCTCCGCGACCATGTCGGCCTTTGCGAATCGCCACGGAACCGGCTCGTTCCGGCGCCGGCATCTGCTCGTCGCCGTCGACGACTTCACCGTCGCGGCCGGGGTCGAGGACGAGATGCACCACTTCGAGCTCACGGTGCGCCACGACGGTTCAGTGGTCACTGCGGTCGGCGGCACACCGGTCCGCTGGCCATGGTCGCCGTGCTACGACTCGCCGAACGCGCTGGCCGCACTCGTGGGTTTGCCGCTCACCGCGACCCCCGCCGACATCGCCGCCTGGACCGACGCTCGCGAGCAGTGCACGCACCAGTTCGATCTCACGACGCTCGCCATTTCCCACGCGGCTCGCCACGTGGCCGGCGGCGCGAACAGACGCGACTACGTCACCGAGGTTCCCGACTGGAACGAGGCGCCGTTCACGGCGCGACTATGGCGCGACGGCGACCTGTTCCTCGACTGGACGTGCAGCCGCGAGACCGTGCTCGAGCCCGAGCAGTTCCGCGGCGCGCCGTTGAAGCAGCGGTTCTTCGCCTGGTGCGCGAACAACCTCGACTCGGACACCGCCGAAGCGGCGCAGATGTTACGTCGTGCGGTGTGGTTGTCGCCGGCGCGCAAGGTCGATCTGGAGGACATGGACGACGCGACCGAGAGTGGGCTCGCGCTGGCCATCTGCTACACGTCGCAAGCCGAGCGCATGCCGATCGCGATCCGCAGCCGCAACAGCCTGCGGGACTTCAGCACGTCAGCCGCTCCCCTGCTGGCGACGTTCGAGCCCTGACCGGCGCCGGTCAGGGCGACGCCAGAGGTACCGCCGCGTCGAACGGTTGGCGTGAGCCCGGCGTCGTCCATGCCGAGGACGGATACGCGCGCTACTCCTGCTCGTCGGCCACCACGGTCGCACCGTGACCAGAGCCGAACTGCTCGGGTCGCAACGTGGGGAACAGGATCACGTCGCGAATGGTGGGCGTGTCGGTGAGCAACATCACCAGGCGGTCGATCCCGATGCCGAGTCCACCGGTGGGCGGAAGGCCATACTCGAGCGCCCGGACATAGTCCTCGTCGAGATCCATCGCTTCGTCGTCGCCCGCGGCCTTCTGCACCACTTGATCCTCGAAGCGGGCGCGTTGTTCGACGGGGTCGATGAGCTCGCTGTAGGCATTGCACAGCTCGCGCCCCGCGAGGATCCCTTCGAAGCGCTCGACCATGCCCGGCACCTCTCGGTGGTCGCGCGCGAGCGGCGAGACCTCCTTCGGATGGTCGAGCACGAAGATTGGCCCCCACAGCTTGGCCTCGGTGGTCTTCTCGTAGATCTCGAGGATGATCTTGCCCGGTCCGTACCCGGGTTCGATGTGCACGCCGAGCTCGCCGGCGATCGTGCGTAGCTCGGCGACGGGCATGTCGACGGTGACCCGGCGACCCGTGTGCTCGGCGATGAGATCGCCGATGGTGGCGCGAGGCCAAGGCGGGGTGACGTCGAGCTCGCGACCGCCGTATGTGAGCTTGGTGGTGCCGAGCAGCTCGGTCGCAAGATGCGCGACGAGCGCTTCGGTGATGTCCATCATGTCGTGGTAGTCGGCGTAGGCCTGGTACAGCTCGAGCATGGTGAACTCGGGGTTGTGCCGCGGTGACAGCCCTTCGTTTCGGAACACGCGGGCGATCTCGAAGACGCGTTCGAACCCGCCGACGACCAAACGCTTGAGGTAGAGCTCGGGGGCGATGCGCAGGAAGAGATCGACATCGAGCGCGTTGTGGTGCGTGACGAAGGGCTTGGCCGCGGCCCCACCCGGGATCGGGTGAAAGGTCGGTGTCTCGACCTCGAGGAACCGACGATCCTCGAGGAACCGACGGGTCATCGACACGATGCGGCTGCGCATGAGAAGCGTTCGACGCGACTCCTCGGTGACCCACAGGTCGACGTAACGCTGCCGGTACCGCAGGTCGATGTCGGCGATGCCGTGCCACTTATCGGGGAACGGCCGCTTGGCCTCGGCCAGCAGCACCCACTCGCTCGGCCGCACGGACAGCTCGCCCCGCTTGGTGGTCATGACCTCGCCGGTGACGCCGATCCAATCGCCGAGCGAGAGCTTGGTGAAGGCCTCGAAGTCGGGCGTGCTCACCGCCGGCGCGAAGATCTGGATGTGGCCGCTCGAGTCGTGCAGCTGCGCGAACGCCAACTTCCCCTGATGGCGTCGCAGCATGACCCGGCCCGCGATGGTGACCTGTTGACCGGTCTCGGTCCCGGGCTCGAGCGCTGGGTACGCGTTGACGACCTCCGCGACCATGTGCGTGGGCTCGTACCGATAGGGAACTGGTGCAGACATCGAATCCTCAGGGGGAAGGTGCTTCAGTGCACGTTCTTGTCGTAGACGAGCCGCAACCCGTGCAGGGTCAGGAACGGCTCGACGTGCTGGATCGTCTCGGCGGTCGACGCGATCAACCCGGCGAGTCCGCCAGTGCCGACCACGGTGCAGCCACCGAGCTCGGTTCGGAACCGCTCGACCATGCCGTCGACCAGCGCCGCGAACCCGTAGAGCGCGCCGGATTGCAGCGACTCGACGGTGCTCTTGCCGATGACGTTGCGGGGCTCGACGAGCTCGATGGCGCGCAGGGCCGCCGCACGGCCGAGCAACGCGTCGAGGCTCACCTCGAGCCCGGGGGCGATGGCCCCACCGAGGAACTCACCGTTCTTCGAGATGACGTCGAACTGAGTGCCAGTACCGAAATCAACCACCACGGTGGGCCCGCCGTACAGCGCGTGCGCCGCGACGGCGTTGGCGATGCGGTCGGCGCCGACTTCCTTGGGGTTGTCGTAGAGGATCGGGATGCCGGTCTTGGTGCCCGGTTCGATCACGACGGGATCGAAGGAGAAATAGCGCATGACCATCTGGCGCAGGTTCGCGAGCACGCGGGGCACACCCGAGCACACGGCGACGCCGGTGACCTCGGTGTCCATGTCGTAGCCGGCGGTGTCAAGGAAGTTGCGCAGGAGCACGGCGTACTCGTCGCTGGTGCGTCCGGCGTCGGTGGACAACCGCCAATGATCGACGAGGCCGTCGGCGGCGGTGATCTTGCCCCGCGAATCGACGTCGCGCCGGTAGAGCCCGATGACCGTCTGGGTGTTGCCGGTATCGATCGCGAGCAGCAACGTCATCGAACGCGCACGTCGTCGGCGCGGAGTATGTCGAGACCGATGTCGAGCACCGGCGCCGAATTGGTGAGCGATCCGGAAGACACGAGGTCGGCGCCGGTAGCCGCATAGGAGGCGATCGTCTCGAGGGTGATGCCGCCACTGACCTCGAGCAACGGGCGCCGCGAGCCGTACGCCGCGACCACCGCGACGACGCACTCGCGAACCTCGTCGGGCGTCATGTTGTCGAGCAGGATCGCGTCGGCACCAGCGGCGGCGGCTTCGAGCACCTGTGCGAGTCGTTCGGCCTCGACGTGGACGGTACGTCCGGGCCACCGGTCCTTGGCGAGCGCGACGCCGGCGGTGATGCCGATGCCCATGAGGTGGTTGTCCTTGAGCATCACCCAGTCGCTGAGGTTGCCGCGATGGTTGCGGCCCCCACCCGCGCGCACCGCGGCCTTCTCGAGCGAACGCAGCCCGGGAGTGGTCTTGCGGGTGTCCCACACCCGTATGCCGGGGCCGGCGCGATCGACGAACTGGCGCACTCGCGTCGCGACGCCGCTGAGGTGCCCGAGGAAGTTGAGCGCGGTGCGCTCGGCACTGAGGATCGAACCGATGGGTCCGTCGACGGTGCCGATGACCGAGCCGGGTTCGACGCGGTCGCCGTCGTCGAGCACCCAGGCGACGACGAGCGAAGGGTCGAGTTGGTGGAACGCCTCGCCGGCACACCACGTGCCCGCGACCACGCCTCGTCCGCGCGAGACGAACGTGGCTCGTGCGGCAATGTCGGCCGGCAGGAGCGCGGCCGATAGGTCGCCGAGGGGGGTGAGATCCTCGGCGAGTGCCCGGGCCACTGCTTCGCGCACCGCATGCACCGGCGGGTGAACCAACGGGTCGGCCATCAGTTGAACCCGCGCTGGTCTTGCTTCAACGCCGTGTCGACAGAAAGCGCCGATGCGACGACGAGGCTGAGCAGCGGATTCGACAGCGGACGATGGAGCTGGATCACGTAGTTGTCGGCCGACGTGAACAGCGTCTTCGCCAAACCTTCGAATGTCTTGGTGATGCGTGCAATCTCGGTGCCACCCGAATCGAGAACGTTGAAGTTCCACGCACGCCAGTTCTCCGCGTTGAGCGAGCCGATCTCCTGGCCGTCCGCTTCGAACCCGAAGCGGATCTTCCCGATCATGTTCTTCTGCACGATCTTCCCGACCTCGGCGCCCTGTGCGTCACCGATGGCGAACTTCGACTTGAACACCTTGGCCGGTCGGGTGACGGTGAGCTGCACCGCGCCGGTCATGTCGACGATCTGCAGCCGGTGGGTCATGAACTGGTCGAAGCTCGTGAGGACGCGAACCGCCTTCTTCAGGCCGCTCTGGCCGACCTCGCGGATCGCGCCGATCTGGCGGCCGTTCTGATCGGAGATCGCGTACTCGTTGTTGATCTCGATGAGCTTGGCCTTCTGGTTCACCACGAGGATCGGCTCGGTGAAGATCGTGCCCCCGCCTTGCACGCTGCCCGCGACCACCCCGGCGCGATCGAGTTGCTTCTGGTGCTTGTCCGCCTTCTGGGTAGCAAGCGGCACGGTCCCGGGACGAAGCGGATCGACCGACTGGTTGCCGTTCGAGGACACGTGATCGGTCCACTGCGTGCCGTCGAAGTAGCGAAGCTGATGGCGACCCATCGGGTCGGGATACCAGTTCGGTGACGCGGACGATGAACTCGAGGACATGGCCTAAAGGGTAAACGGAGCAGACCTCAGCCGCGCACCACGATCCGCAGCCGGAAGTCGTCGTCGTCACGATCCGGGAAATCGACGCGGGCATGGGCGCCGCGGCTCTCCTCACGGGCGATCGCCGCCTGCACCAGGGCCTCGGCCACCGACACGAGGTTGCGGAGCTCATCGTCGTCGGGCGACACGTGAACCCGCGCCACCGCTTCCTCGGCCTCGAGCAGCGAATCGTCGCTGCGCAACACACCGGCGTGCTCGGTGAGAGCCCGTTGCATCGCGGCGCGGTCGAGGTCGGCCTTGTCGATGTCGAGCCCACCGTTCGACGACACCTGGACCGACGACCATCCGCCCCGGCCGGTGAGGCTGCGCATCGCGCCGGTCGGCTCGGCGGCGTCCTTGCCCGCGACGATCGCGTCGACCACGCGGGCGCCGAACACCAACCCGTCGAGGAGCGAGTTCGAAGCCAATCGATTCGCACCGTGCACGCCCGAGCACGACACTTCGCCCGCGGCCCAGAGCCCAGCCATCTCGGTTGCACCATCGAGATCGGTGACCACTCCTCCGCTGAGGTAGTGCGCGGCGGGGGCGACCGGCAAGAGGTCGCGGGTCGGGTCGAGCCCAACGCCGGCGAGGATGCCGGCGAGACTCGGGAAGCGCAGCGCGAAGTCGTGGATGGGCCGCACATCGAGGAACACGTGGTCGAGACCGCTCTCGATCATCTGAGCGGTGATCGCGCGCGACACGATGTCGCGCGGTTCCAACTCGTTCACGAACCGATCGCCCTGCGCGTTGCGCAGGAGCGCACCGTCACCGCGTAATGCCTCGGACAACAACGGCCGAGGCATGCGGTCGACCGCCAGCGCAGTCGGATGGAACTGCATGAACTCCACGTCGGCCACGGCGACGCCGGCTCGCAAGGCCATGGCCACGCCGTCACCGGTGGCTTCGAGCGGGTTCGTGGTCAACGAGAACAGCTGCCCTGCACCGCCGGTGGCCAGCAGCACGTGACGTGCGCGGACCACCCGTTCACCGTTTGCGTCGCGCAGCACCAAGCCACGGCAGCGACCTCCGGACACCAACAGGTCGCGGGCGAAGACGTGCTCGTGCACCGCTGCGGCAGTGCGTCCCGTCGCCGCGACCAATGCCCGCTCGATCTCGGCGCCGGTGGCCGCACCGCCGGCGTGGACAACCCGTGCGTGGCTGTGCCCGCCCTCGCGAGCGAGCTGCAACGTGCCGTCGGGATCACGGTCGAAGTGCGCGCCGAGCGCTATGAGCTCACGCACCCGGATCGGACCCTCGTGCACCAGCACATGCACGGCGTCTTCGTCGCACAGGCCGACACCGGCCTTCAGCGTGTCGGTCTCGTGCTGCGCTTCGGTGTCGTCGGAGATATTGCCCAGCACTGCGGCGACACCACCTTGAGCCCAACCCGTCGCGGTCTGCGCGATGGTTCCCTTGGTGACGACGCCGACCCGCAGCCCGTGCGACGCGGCGCGCACCGCTGCGGTGAGGCCGGCAATGCCCGAACCGGCGACGAGCAGATCAAGTTCTTCGCTCACGAAACGGTCCTTGCCTTCGGGACGCCCGGGTGCCGAGCGATTCGTGGTCTCATGCGAGCACGCCGATGTTATCGATGAGCCGGGCCTTCGCGAAGCGGACGGCGACGAGCAGTCGCAACGTGCCGGCCAATGGGGCGGGCACCACGAACGTCGCGGCGTCGACGACCTCGGCGTAGTCGAGGCGGGCGAGAGGTTCGGCCGCGATGACCTCGGCCATGACCGCTCGAACCGCAGCGGCATCACGCACTCCCTGCTCGATCGCTTCGCGACCCGCCCGAAGGGCCCGATGCAACACCGGCGCGGCGGCGCGTTCTGCGTCGTTGAGGTAGACGTTGCGACTCGACATCGCGAGCCCGTCCGACTCGCGAACGGTCGGACAACCGACCACGGCGACCGGCAACGAAAGGTCGCTGGTCATCTTGCGCACCACCGCGAGTTGTTGGAAGTCCTTCTCACCGAAGTACGCGCGACACGGCCCGGCGATCGCGAACAGCTTCGCCACCACCGTGGCGACGCCGTCGAAGTGCGTCGGACGTGACGCTCCTTCCAATGCCGAGGACACGCCGGCCACCGAGACGGTGGTCGCGATGGCTTCGGGGTACATCTCGGCCACGTCGGGCGTGAAGACGTGGCCGATGCCGGCGGAGCGCGCCATCGCAAGATCGCGCTGGAGATCGCGGGGGTACGTGCTGAGGTCCTCGGTGGGCGCAAACTGCAACGGGTTGACGAAGATAGTGAGCGCGGCAACACCATTCGCGACGACCGCGGCGTCCATGAGCGAGCGATGCCCGTCGTGGAGATAGCCCATGGTGGGCACAAGTCCGACGGCGCGACCCGCGTGCCGTTCGGTGTCGAGCGCCTCACGGAACGCGGCGATGGTGGCGTAGGTCTTCACGACACGAGCCTCCTGATCTCGGCGACCATGGCCTCGTACGCGGGCCGCTCACGATGGTCGAGCGCGGCGAGATGCCGCTCGATCGTGGTGGTGTCGCCACGCGCCGCTGGCCCGGTGAGGGCCCGTCGCGGGCCCATCTCGACGGAGTTCTCCACGGACGCGCGGACGATGCCGAAGAACGCTTCGTAGGGAACTCCCGCGATGACGGCGAGCCGCTCGACCTGGGCGAGCAGTGCGGTCACGTGGTTCGAGGCAACGCACGCGGCGGCGTGGTACACCGCGCGTTGCTCGTCAGCGACGCCGAACGAACGGCCGCCGAGCGCGGCGACTACCTGCCCCATGAGTTCGTCGCCGGCGATCGCGAACCAGGCACCGCGCAGCAGCACTGCGCCGCGTTCCGCATCAGGCAGGGTCATCAACGGGTGCAGGGCGCCGCGCCGCGGGTGCCGGCCGAGCACGTCGAGTCCGCATGCGCCCGAGAGGTGCGCGACCACCGTGGTCCCGACGGGTTCGATCCGTGCGGCAACGTCGGCGATGGCCCGATCCGGCGTGGCTATCACCAGGAGGTCGACGCCGTGCGCGGCGTCGCGCACCGGGTCGTCCCGACGTAGCGGCTCGACCACACGCCAACGACCCGAGGCCGCGAGCGCACCCAGGAGTGAGCCGCCGGCGCGACCTGGTCCGATGACGCGAACGACCCGCGCGGGCAGAGGTGACTCGGGTTGCACCACAGCAGATGACCCTAGAGGTTCCCGATCGAACGAACTTCGGCCGGCGGCGGGTCGACAAAGCCGGAGGGGATCAGATCGGGAGCGAGATCACGCAACGGCAGCAGCACGAACGCCCGCTCGAACATGCGGGGATGGGGAACGATGAGGTCGGGTTCGTCCACCGTGACGCCGTCGATCCACAGCACGTCGACGTCCAGCGTTCGCGGCCCCCAACGTTCGTTGCGCACGCGGCGCGCCTCCTGCTCGCGGGCCTGCGCGACAACAAGCAGCTCGCGTGCCGTGAGCTCGGTCTCGAGCTGGACGACGAGGTTGAGAAACGGGCCCTGGCCGCCGGGGCCACCCACGGGTGCCGACTCATAGAGCCGTGAACAGGCGACGACGTCGGGAAGCTCTTGCACCCCTTCGCGTAGGAACTGGAGTCGGTTCCCCAGGTTTGATCCGAGGCCGAGAAACGCGCGCGTCATCACCGCTCGCGATGGATGCGAACGCCGCTCGTGTCGAGCTGCTGCGGTACCGGCGGGCGCATCTTGCGAACAGACACGGTGACCGCCTGGACGCGGGCGTCGGCGAGGATGACGTCAACGATGCGCTGCGCGAATCGTTCGAGCAGTGCGAACTGCTCGTCGCGGCTGATCGCATCGATGTCTTCGCACAGCGCGCCGTAGTTGATGGTGTCATCGAGGTCGTCGCTCACACCCGCGGCGCGTAGGTCAGCGAACACGTCGACGTCGATCGTGAATGGCTGGCGACGCACGCGCTCTTCGGGCAGCACCCCGCACAGTGCGAGCACCGAGAGGCCGCGAAGTTCGATCCGGTCGGTCACGGTTGCTTTACCGGGTTGGGCCGGGATGCTCGGCTCGATTCACGAACCTGTTCGGCTTGCGCGACCAGCTCGCGGCCAATCGGTCCCAGTTGCCGCTGGCCGATGCGCTCGATCACGGTGATCACGTCGGGACCCGTGTCGACCAGGCCCGCCCACAACAGGTACCCCGCCATGAGCCCGATGACGTGATCACCGAGTTCCTCACGGTGCACCACGATCTTCTTGTTGTCGCGCAGGAGCGACTGGATCTCACGGTAGAGCGCGACGACTGCGTCGGCGCCATCGCTCGCTCCGTTGAACGGTCGGTGCCGCCACTGCACGCCGAGCTCCTCGTAGTTGTGCAGGTTGTGCGGCGAGGTAATCAGCGAGATCACACAGTCGAACCGGTTCTCGCGGATCCAGATGATCTCTTCCTGGCGCCGCACGCGACGGTGGTTGGACGAGTAGCCACCCGGCCGTTCGCAGATCGCCAGCTTGTTCTTCAACACCCAGGTGAAGTGCCGCGGGGGAATGCCCAGCGCCCATTTGCCCTTCATGCGGCAACCACTCGGGCAGCTTGGACGGTCATGCGCACATCGTGGGCGCGGATCATCTGCACGCCTTGGGCCATGGCCCACGTGGCGACGGTGAGCGACGCCTCGCGGCGGTCGTCGAGCGGCACGAAGTCGACGCCGTCGCTGGCCTCGAGCGCCAGACCAAGGAAGTTCTTGCGACTCGCTCCCACCAGCACCGGGTGGCCGAGATCGACGAAGGTGCGCAGATGCGCGATCAGCCGCCAGTTGTGCACCGCGGTCTTGCCGAACCCGATGCCCGGGTCGAGCCAGATCTCGTGCACACCAGCTGCGGCAGCGGCCTTCGCGCCCTCGCGGAGGAACTGTGCGACCTCGGCAACGACGTCGTCGTAGCGGGGCGCGTCCTGCATGACCCGCGAATCACCCTTGCGGTGCATGACCACGTAACCCGCGCCGCACGACGCGGCGACCGGGGCGAGCGTGGCCGAAACATCGTTGATGAGCGAAGCGCCGGCGGCACACGCCGCACGCGCGACTGCGGGTTTCTGGGTGTCGATCGACAGGCGGACGTGGTCACCGAGCACGGCGCGCAAGCCAACGATCACCGGGATGACCCGCTCGAGCTCGGTGAGCTCGTCGACCGGTATCGCCCCTGGCCGGGACGACTCGCCGCCGATGTCGATGACCGACGCGCCCTCGGCCGCAAGCTGTACGCCGTGGGCGATCGCTGCAGCCGGATCTGCGTACTCGCCACCGTCGGAGAACGAATCGGGCGTTACGTTGATGATGCCCATGACGGCAGGAACGACGGGGGCCACGGGGCGTGATCGTATCCGTACCGTGTGGCGCAGCGCGCCGCCGGGCCAGAGATGAGGGCCCCCGCCTCACGCCCAGGTCAGCGACCGGTGATGAACTGCATCGCCTCCATGCGCGAGGACGCGTTCTCGCGGAACACCCCGTGCACCGACGATGTGACCGTGGACGAACCCGACTTGCGGATGCCGCGCATCGACATGCACAAATGTTCGGCCTCGATCACCACCAGCACGCCGCGTGGTTCGAGCGTCTTGTCGAGCGCAGTCGCGATCTGCTGGGTGAGTCGCTCCTGCACCTGGGGACGCCGGGCGAACCCGTCAACCAAGCGAGCGATCTTGGACAACCCGGTTATGCGGCCCTGCATGTTCGGGATGTACGCCACGTGCGCCTTGCCGACGAACGGCACCAGGTGGTGCTCGCACAGGGAGTGCAACGGGATGTCACGAACCATCACCATCTCGTCATGATCGGCCTCGAACATCTTCAACAGGTGCTCGGAGGGGTCTTCCCGGAGGCCCGAGCAGACCTCCTCGTACATGCGAGCCACCCGGGAGGGGGTGTCGAGCAGCCCGTCGCGGTCGGGATCTTCCCCGATTGCTACGAGGATCTCGCGCACCGCCCGTTCGATTCGTGGCTTGTCGACGACGGTGGTGCTCGGGTGGAGCACGACCATGTTCGAGTTGGTCATCGGATAACCTCGGGAAGCTCGGAGGGTTCCACGGTTCGTGACCGCAGTCCCGTTGTTCGCTGCTTTGACAGCACCGATGGCCGAGACGCTATTCCCGTCAGGTATGGCTCACCCCCACCGGGCGGGCAGCCGCGCCGTCCTTTTCAGGGCAAATAGTCGGCGATGAAGGGCAGATTGCGATAGCGCTCGGCCACATCGAGCCCATACCCGATGACGAACTCGTCGGCGATGGTGAACCCGATGTACTTCAGATCGAGGGCGGTGGCGTCGCGCGCTCCCCGCACGAGGAGCGCACACACCTCGAGGCTCGCCGGCTTGCGGGCCTGGAGGTAGCGCCGCAGGTAGCTGAGCGTGAGGCCGCTGTCGACGATGTCCTCGACGATGATTACGTGCCGGTTCGTGAGGTCGAGGTCGAGGTCCTTCACGATGCGCACGACGCCGCTGGTCTTGGTCGCGTTGCCGTAGGACGACACGGCCATGAAGTCGAACTCGGTCGGGAGGTCGATGACCCGCGCCAGATCGCTCACGAACACGAGCGCGCCCTTCAACACCCCCACCAGCAAGGGTGCCCGCCCTGCGTAGTCGCGGGTGATGGCCTCCCCCAGCTCGACGACGCGTGCGCGCAGCGTCTCCTCGTCGATCAGGACCTGGCCCACGTGCTCATCGATGCGTCCCATGTGAGAGGGAACCTAACGCGTCGCCGCGACGGGCCACTGCCCGGCCACACCGAATGCGATCCGCACCGCCAACCGCGGGCAGGACCGCTCGGGTCGCGCTCTACGGCCGCCCCACGCGGGCTCAGCGAGCGAACCTACGCGCCGTTAGTCGGGCGGTTCGGCGCGGAGGCGGCCCTGGGTTCGGGCAACGCGCCATCCGCCCACGACCTCGCACGCCCGCGTGGTGCCGTCGACCACAGCGAGCACGCGCTCGATCGACGCCGCGTCGACCGGGTGCTCGGCTGCGGTGGACTCCGCGAGCCAGCGGCGCAACGCCCACCGGGCGAGTGGACGAGGAACATCGCGCAGGGCGGCAACCTCCGTCGCGTCGATGGTGTCGGCCCACGCGTCGAGCGCGTCGACGGCCTCGGCCGCGAGCGCGGCGTTGCGGGCCAGCACGGGAACCACGTCACGGACCGCTATGTCGTCGAGCATCGGCAGCAGCTCGTGACGGATGCGCACCCGGGTGAAGCGAGGGTCGGCGTTCATCGGATCGTCGAGGGCGACCAAGCCGTACGCATCGCACACGGCCTGCGTCTCGGCGCGACGCAACGCGAGCAAGGGGCGTCGCACCCCCGGGCCGTCGCGCATACCACCCAGACCACGCAACCCCGCGCCGCGCACCTGGTTCAGCAGCACCGTCTCGGCCTGGTCGTCGGCGGTGTGCCCGGTGAAGACATCGGCCGGGAGCACGCGGTAACGCGCGGCCCGGGCCCGGGCCTCGAGGTTGGGCCCAGGTGCAACCACGACGCGGCGAGCGATGAACCCGGCACCGAAACGCGCCGCGGCTGCCGCGACGAGATCGGCCTCGGCGCCGGAGCCGTCGCGCAACCCGTGATCGACGTGCACGAGCGTCACCACGCAGCCGGCCTCGACGGCAAGAACGACGAGCGCGAGCGAATCGGCCCCGCCTGACACCGCACAGGTGATGGCGGTGCCCGCAGACGGGAAGGAGCAACGTTCGAGCAGGCCCGCCGGAACCATGGCGGCGTTCTCAGACCCCGACCGGGACCTGCATCCGCTCGAGCCACAGGCTCGGTGTGCGGATCTCGTGGATGGTGGGCAGGTTGTCGGGGCTGTGCCACGCGTGCTGGAGTACTTCGGGACCGCCGGCCCGCTCGACTTCGGTGATGAACGCCTCGCCCTGGGCGTACTGCTGCAGCTTGGCTTCGATGCCGGCGAGCCGTTGCAGGAATCGTACGATCCCGCGGCTCTGCTGGCGGCGTTGCCGAAGCACCCGGCCGAAGCGGTCGGCCGAGGGGACGAGACCGATCCCGGCGCGGTCCATGGTGATGTCGCCGTGGCCTTCGAGCAGGCTCATCATGCCCGAGATCTTGTCGAGCGCGACGCGTTGTTCGGGAGTGGCGAGGATGCCCATCATGCCGCCGTCGGCGAGTGGGTCCTGGCCGCGGCGCTTCTTCTCGAGGACGTCGTTGATGGCCGCCAGCAACCGCTGTGGATCGGGGTCGACGGAGCCGAGGAGGTCGTCGACCAAACCGAGGAAGTAGCCCCGCAGCCACGGCACGCCGGTGAACTGGGCTCGGTGCGTAACCTCGTGGAGCGCAAGCCACAGCCGGAACTCGCGAGGTGCGAAGGCGTAGCGCTTCTCGATCGCGAGCACGTTCGAGCCGACGTAGTAGACGATGTCCTGGTCTTCGGGCCGCTCGTCCTCGATGACCAGCAGGTCGTACTGGCCGAGCACCCGGGTGGACATCCACCCGAGCATGAGGCCGAGCTCGGCGCCACTCACGCGGCGGGTGACCGGAGCGAGAGCGCCGCTGCTGGTCTTCGGCCCGAGCTTTTCGAACAGCGGCCGCATGAGGCGTTGGAACGAAGCGACGTTCGCGTCGACCCACATCGACCGATCCGCGACTCGCGCGCGAGCCGGGCCGGCCAGCGAACGCAGGCCGGTCGTCTGCGCGACCAGCTCTTCGGCGATCGCGGTGAACTCGTCGAAATCCGAGGCGAGCGACGCCGAGTGGTACGACTCGGAGAACGGCTCACGACCGCCGACTCGGTTCGCGACGCGCCGGGCGACGTCCCAGTCGATTGCGGACGCCATGCGGGAGGGGCCTTACTGCTCGCTCTTGGGATACTTCGGGCGCGTGACGTTCATGAAGTAGCCGAGAACGGTGGCGATCACCCAGAGGATCGCGCTGGCGGCCAGAGGCACGGCCAGCCAGAAATGCCAGACGACTGCAGTGAGCATGGGCGTCACTGTATCCCCTCTGGCTGGTAGGTCAGAAGCCAGGGCCGGGATCGGCCGGTGCTACTCGCTCGCCTCGAACCGCTCGTGCTCGATGAGGGCGGCGATCCGCAGGCGCAGCTCCTCGGGGACCGAATCTCGACATCGTTCGGCGACGACGTGGCGCAGCTCGGTCTCGAAGTCGAACGCCCCGAGGCAGGTGGTGCATCCGTCGAGATGTGAGGTGATCAGCGTGCGACGTTCGTCGGTGAGCTCGCCATCAAGAAAGTGGTAGAGCTCGTGGAGCGCTTCCTCGCAGGGATCAGTCATCTCGTGTTGCCTTTGTGCGCAGGGCCAGAGGACCGACCAGCCGATTTTGTCGATGGGACCGCGGCTGGTGCTACCGCGTCATCGGGAAGAAGTCGGCGGGCCTTGGCAAAATCGTACAACTCACGCTGCATAGCTTTTCTTCCCCGGTGAAGGCGGCTCATGACCGTTCCGATCGGCACGTCGAGGATGTCGGCGATCTCCTTGTACGAGAATCCCTCGACATCGGCCAGCAGCACGGCCATGCGGAACTGCTCGGGGAGGGCTTCGAGCGCATCCTTCACCTCGGCCTCGCTGAACCAGTCCATGAGCTCGTCCTCGGCACTGCGGCCGACCGTCGCAGCTTCGAGCCCACCGAGACGGCGGTACAGGTACAGATCCTCGACCTCGTCGAAATCGGTCTCGTCGGGGCGGCGCTTCTTCGACCGGTACGAGTTGATGAACGTGTTGGTGAGGATGCGGTAAAGCCACGCGCGCAGGTTGGTCCCCTGCTCAAAACCTTTGAAGCCTCGGAACGCCTTGAGATATGTCTCTTGGACAAGGTCCTCGGCGTCAGACGGGTTGCGGGTGAGCCGAAGAGCCGCGGCATAGAGCGCGTCCATGAACGGCACGGCCTGCTCGCTGAAGGTGGCTTGATCAGCCATGCATCTCCTGACCGGTCATGGCGCGACCTTACGCGCTCGGCGACGGACTCAGCAGCAGCCGAGCTTGGTGAGCTCGGCGCTCGTGACAGGCGTGCCCGGATCGCGGGTGGGATTCTCGTCGCTCTCGCAGGCCGCGAGCGGCAAGGCACCGCTGACGACGAGCGCCGTGAACGCCACCAGCCGGCGTGTTGCTGCGTTCACGTGCACCCCTCGTTCCGGTTCGAGACACGGTACGCGCTCGACCGGTGGAAGGGCGCCGATCTCCGAGCTCGAGCGCGGAATTGAACCGCGGACCTATTCATTACGAGTGAATCGCTCTACCGACTGAGCTACTCGGGCGTTTGTCGAGCTCAGAAGCACTTTTGGTACTCCCTAATTGGGCATTCTGCTACACATTTCTTGCTACAGGGGTGAACGATGGATAACCGTTCCACCAGGTTAAACGCCTATCACGCATGAATCGTGATTGGTTCGCCCGGCCTGTCTGTGTAGCAACTATGTCGCAGAACGGGGGGGTGTAGCCCAACTCTTCGGATGCCAAAGAACATGAGATAAAATCAGAGTCCGATTCGGTTACAGCAGTCGGCTACGTCCGAGTCGGCACCGGCGATCAGGCCGACTCGGACGCGGGTCTCGAAGCCCAACGGCGAGCATTCGAGTCCGCTTGCGAGGCGCGAGGCTGGCACCTGTCCAGGATCGAGGAAGACGCAGGACTGAGCGGGAAGAGCCTCAACCGACCCGGGCTGCGAGCCGCAATCGAGCAGATCGAGGGAGGGCTGGCAGGCGCACTCTTCGTCGCAAAGCTGGATCGCTTGTCGCGCTCGCTGCTCGACTTCGCAGCGCTGATGCAACGCAGCCGCAATCGAGGCTGGTCGATCGTTGCGCTCGATCTCGGGGTGGACACGTCAACCCCGCAGGGCGAGATGATGGCCTCGGTCATGGCGAGCTTCGCCCAGTTCGAACGACGACTGATTGGGCTGCGGACCAAGGAAGCCTTGGCGGTCAAGCGTTCGCAGGGCGTCGTTCTCGGAAGGCCACGGATCGTCACCTCGGAGGTGTCCGATCGAATCAGCGCGATGCGGGCGGCCGGATCGTCCCTCCGGCAAATTGCAGCCGCGCTGAATTCGCTCAGGATCAGACCACCTCGTGGCGGGGACCGTTGGCAGCCCAACACGGTGCGCCGCGTGCTTCTCCGCTTGGGGTACCCCCACACGAACCGGCTCGCGAGCGGTCCCGACTTCCGGTATTGCCGAAGTGCAGCAGATCAGACGCACTCCTAGCCTTCACCCCGCTAGGTCACCGATCGACCAGTTTCGCGACGCGCCTGAAATGCCAGGACGAAACCCACGACTGAGGCGCCGCCGATCACCACGGCGGCAACCCATGCGAGAACGGCAAGCGTCATCGCAAGTGTCTTGGAAGGTTCCTC
>WLNW01000056.1 GCA_009699605.1 Actinomycetota bacterium
GACCCACGCGTGGTCGAGTCACGCCGCCGCCAAGAGGCTGCCCAGCAACAGCAATAGCGCAAGGCTGCTAAGCATGCGCTGTGCAAGATGTCATGAGGTCGGCGCGGGCACGCCCTGACCTGACGCTGGTCAGCATCGTGTGCGTCTCGGCGTGCAACATGCTCGGTTTCGCCGCAGTGTTCGCGCTGTTGCCCAAGTTGCAGGACAAGTACGGCCTGCCCACCTGGGGGCTTGGGCTCGTGACCGCCGCGAGCGTCCTGTGCTCGGTGTACGCCCAGCTCACGTTCGCGCGCTTCGCCGATCGTGGTCACGCGCAGCGCATCATGCGCATCGGTATCGCCGCGATGTGCGCCGGGTTTCTCTGGTTCAGCTTCGCGACCGAGTTGTGGCAGTTCGCGCTCGCTCGGGCTGTCGTCGGCTTCGGCGGCGGCATGTTCGCCCCTGCGGCGCGGCGCACCGTCGTGGCCCGCGATCCCAACCGGGCCGGCGAACGTCTAGGCATGATGGTCGCGGTCGAGGTGGGCGGGTTCGTGATCGGCCCTCCGCTCGCCTTCGCCATCTACGCCGCCGGCGGCTTGCGCCTGCCGTTCCTCGCGCCCGTGGTGCTACTCGTGCTCGCCGGCCTGTCGCTGCGCGTGCGCGTGCGCGACCAGGACCAGATCGAAACCGCCGTGCGCACCAAGGGTGAGATCCGATCGGTGCTCGCCCTACCCGCCGCGCGCGCCGCGTTGCTCATCGGCGCGGCGGCCAACTTGTCGATCGGTGCCTTCGAACCGGTGATCGCGAAGCAGCTCACCGACATAGGCGCGAGCGACACCGCTGCCGGCCTCACGCTGGCCAGCTTCGCCCTCCCGTACGTGTTCTTCGCCTGGTACGGCGGGCGCGTCGCCGACCGGTTCGGCGCGTATCGCACCGCCGTCATCTCGATGCTGTGCACGGTGCCGTTCGTCGCGATGTTCGGCCTCGCCGAGACCGCACTCGCCATTGCCATCGTCGGCGTCATCCGCTCGTGCTTCGACACCATCACGACACCGTCGGGCAGCGCGGCAATGGCCCATGCATCACCGTTCAAGCTCCTCGCGACCGGGCAGGGTCTGTACGGCGCGAACTCGAGCCTGATGACCGGGATCGCCGCGCTGGCCGGTGCGCCGATCTACGACGTATGGGGCGCGAAGGCCCTGTGGTTCGCCTCGGCTGGTTCGATGCTGGTGCTGACCGTCGCGACCGGATTCCTCGCCATGCGCGCCGGCGCGTGGAACCCGAAACCGGGCGTGGTCGCGCCCGAAACGATAATCAGCGCAGATCCATCACCGGCGTGAAACCGTGCACGGCGCCGCCTTCGACGATGGGCGGCTTCGCACGATCGATGGTCTGGCGAGATCCGTCGCGGCGGTAGTTCAACAGGACGAACGCGTCGTCCGACGTGAACTTGTAGCGCACGTCCTTCGCGACGCACAACGCGTCGCCGACGCCGACATCGTAGGAGCCGAGGCGGAGGTCGCCGGTGAGCAGATAGATGATCTCGTCGGTCGAATGGCTGTGCGCGTTCGAGGTGTACGGATCGGACCGGCCGGTGTACAGCAACGTGGCCCGGCACGTGGGGCACGTGGAGTCCATGTAGTAGCGGGTGTCGCGACGCTCCTCGACGCACGCATACGTGCCCCCAGGACCGATCACATGCGCGACGTGTCCCTCAGGATCGGGCGCTCCCGCGAACTCCGACGGTGGTGTCGGATCGTTCGGACCGAAGTGCAGGATGTTGGCCTCGCCGACCGCCGTAGCGCGCACGGCCACCCCCGACTCGACGACCACGGTGCCGCCGGTGGGGCACACGCGACCATCGAGCTCGAGCTCGCCCGAGAGGACATACACGACCTCGTCGCCGTGGGGCGACGTCCACTCCAACGACGCGCCCGGGGACAGTGCGCCGCGCACCAGCCACAACGGGAACTCGGGCGGGCTCATCAACGCGCTCTCGGCCTGGCCATCGAGCACGACCGTGGCGGCCTGCCAGCCCGCCACGTCGACGGTGTCGGCTCCCTTCACGATCTGAGGGCCGCGGGACGATCCGAGTACCAGTGGTGCGCTCATGCGGCAAGTGTCGCGCAACATGTGGGGCGCATGCGTCCGAGGCGGCAGGATGCGAGTGGTCACCTCTAGGGTTGGCGGCGATGACCGCCGCCGCACCGACCCGAACTTCCGGTCGTGCGGTGCTGGCGAACCGCAACTTCGCCGTCTACTTCTGGTCGGCCACCATCTCCAACGCCGGCTCCTTCATGCAGGGCATCACGGTGCCGTTCACCCTGTACGAGCTCACGAAGTCGAACAGCTGGGTCGGGTTCGGGTCAGTCGCAGCGTTGATCCCGTCGCTGCTCGTGAGCCCCGTGTCAGGCACGCTCTCCGATCGTTTCAGCCGCCGGGAAGTGCTGCTGTGGGCGAACGCGCTGCAGCTCGTCTCCGCAATCATGCTCACCATCTGCGCCCTCGCCGATGTGCTGAGCCCATGGCTCATCATCGGGCTCGTCGGCTTCGGCAGCGTCGGCGCCGGGTTCCAGTATTCGGCCGCGCAGTCGATCGCCGCCGTTCTCCTGCCACCCGAACAGATGCTCCAGGGCGTGCGCCTCAACTCGGTCGGGTTCACCGCGGCGCGCGCAGTCGGTCCGGCCATCGCCGGCATCGTGCTCGACGCGTGGGGCCCCGCCACCACGTTCACGCTGAACGCCGTGTCGTTCGTCGTGGTCATCATCGGCCTTTCGTTCGTGAAGGTCGGCGAAGGCCACCGCCCGACGCATTCACGCGCGTGGCGCGCCGAGCTCGCCGAGGGCGTGGCCTATGTCTGGCACCGCAAGGCACTGCGTCTGATCGTGCTCACCGCATTCGTCGGCGCGTTCTTCGGCCAGTCGATGGCCCAGCTCGCGGCCGGTCTCGTGCGCGAGGAATTCGGCGTCGAGGGCGCGGGCCTCGGATGGCTCAGCGCGATGTATGGCCTGGGCGCTTTGGTTTCCTCGCTCGTATTGGTGCTGTTCGGGGATCAGATCCGGCGATCCGTGATGGTGCGGAGCGGGCTCACGCTGTTCGCGGCCGGCATCACTATCTCTATCGCCACCTCGTCGCTCGCGGTGGGGTTGTTCGGCTTCCTCGTGTCGGGCATGGCCCACGCACTGACCGGCATCTCGCTCAACACCTCGATGCAGGCCCAAGTGGCCGAGGGTTATCGCGGCCGGGCAGTGACGGCGTATCTCATGGCACTGCTCGCCGGGATGCCGCTCGGCGCGTTCTGCGGCGGCTTCATCGGCGACCAGATCGGTCTGCGTCCTGCGCTCGGCGGGTTCGCCGCGGTGATCGTCGTGTACGTCGTCTATGCCCAGTTCCGCCGCGACGGCCTCGCGGCCATGGACGCCAACACCGTCGCCGAAGCCGACCCCGCGTAGTCGCGCGCTGGGCCGGCGCGCGCTGGGCCGGCGTGCGGCGTGCGGCCCCTTGTTGCGCGATTAGCCCGGGTAGAGGTGGAAAATCGCGCAACAAGCTCTCAGAAAACGTCCCGCGCGCTGGCGACGAATCGGCAATTCATTCAGACGTCGCGGACACGGTGAGCGCCGGCGACCGGTCGCACACGCCAGCCTTCGACTTCCGTGCCCGGATCGCACAGCGCTACGACGCAACCGCCGAAGCCCCCACCGGTCATGCGCGCCCCGTGAACACCCGGGGTTGCACAAAGCTGCTCGACCGCGGCATCGACCTCCGGGATCGACACCTCGTAGTCGTCGCGCAGGCTCACGTGGCTTTCGATCATGAGCAGCCCGGCGCGTTGCAGATCACCGGCGGTCTGTGCCGCCGCGAAGTCGCGCACCCGTTGGTTCTCCGACACCACATGGCGCGCCCGGCGCCGCAAGCGCTCATCGGTGATGCGCTCGACATCAGCGCGGCCAGCGGATCGCAGCGGCCCAATTCGTACTTCCGCCTCCGCGCATTCGCGTACGCGCTCGGCGTAGCCGGATCCCTCGAGCGTGCGGTTCTTGACGAACCGCACGACGATCTCGACGCTGTCGGGCACGGGTACGTGCACGATGTCGAGGGTGTGGCAGTCGATCAGCATGGCGTGGCCGCTTCGCGCTGAGGCGATGCACAACTGATCCATGATCCCGGTGGGCACATCGGTGGCTCGGTGCTCGGCCCGCTGCGCGAGTTTCGCGAGCTCGACCGCTGATCCGTCGAAGCCGATGGCGAGCGCGACCGCGAGCTCCAAGGCGGCGCTGGACGAGAGGCCTGCGCCGACGGGGATCGTCGTGGTAACGGTGCCCTCGATGCCGTGCGCCGGACCTATCCCGGCAAGGACCGCGGCGACATATCGACCCCAACCCGCGATCGGTGAACCGTCCGAGCCGTCCAGTGCGAAGTCGACGGGGTCGACGGCATCCGACGATGTGAGTCGTACACGGTCGGCGCGAGTGCCGCGCACGTCGGTCCATCGATCGATAGCGATGGGCAGGACCAGGCCGCCGGTGTAGTCGGTGTGATCCCCGATCAGGTTCACCCGGCCCGGCACCCGGACGTGGACTGGCCTATTCACCTGTGCGACCCCACCATCACAGCCCGGGGCTATAGCCGCTCGATGATCGTGCCGGTGCCGATGCCGCCACCGCAGCACATGGTGACCAGGCCATAGCGGCCGTCGGTGCGGATGAGCTCGTGCAGCGCCTTGGTCAACAGGATCGACCCGGTGGCACCGAGGGGATGACCGAGGGCAATCGCCCCACCGTTGGGGTTGACGCGTGCCGGGTCGGCGCCCGTCTCGATCTGCCAGGCGAGTACCACCGAGGCAAACGCCTCGTTGATCTCGACCACGTCGATTTCGTCGATCGTGAGCCCGCTCTTGGCGAGCAGTTGTTGGGTGGCCGGGATTGGACCGGTGAGCATGAGCACCGGGTCGCTGCCCGCAAGGCACGTGGCCACGATGCGAGCGAGCGGGCGCAGCCCGAGGCGATTGGCCTTCTCCGCGGTCATGAGCAGCAGCGCTCCGGCCCCGTCGCTGATCTGTGAAGACGAAGCCGCAGTGTGCACACCATCGGGGCGACCGGTGGGCTTGAGCGCCGCGAGTCCTTCGAGCGAGGTCTCGCGCAGGCCCTCGTCGCGGACTATGCGCTGGGAGCCCGTGGGCTTTCCGTCGTCGCCGAGCACGGGCGCGTCGATGCCGACGATCTGCGTGTCGTAGCGACCCTCGGCCCACGCCGCCGCCGCCCGATCCTGTGACTGCTTGCCGAACGCGTCGCACTGTTCGCGGGTGATCCCCCACTTTTCGGCAATGCGCTCGGCGCCCTCGAACTGCGACGTGTACTCGTGATACTTCCAATAGTTCTTGTTGACCGGCTTGCCCGAGTCGGGGTCCTTCGGAACGGTCGAGCCCATGCGCACCTTGCTCATGATCTCGATGCCGCATGCGATAGCCGAATCGACCACTCCGCCGGCCACCAATGCATAGGCCAGGTTGGTGGCTTGCTGCGACGAGCCGCACTGCGTATCGACCGTGGTCGCCGCGACTTCGATCGGCAGGCCCGCATTGAGCCACGCGGTGCGGGTGACGTTGCCGGTCTGCATACCGACCTGGCCCACACAGCCGCCGACCACCTGGCCGACCTCCATGGGGTCGACCCCGGCGCGCTCGATCACCTCGCGCTGCACCGCAGCGAGCAGATCGATGCTGTGCATCGCCGCCAGGCCACCGTTGCGCCGGCCGATGGGAGCACGCACCGCTTCGACGATCACTACATCTGCCATACGCTTCGTCCCCTCGAACATGATTTCGTCGAGCACATTAGGTTGGCGGCAGGGATATAGGGGGAAGACATGCGCTTCAACACCTTGGGCGGTACCGGGGTCACGGTCAGCAACCTGTGCCTCGGCGCCATGATGTTTGGCAAGGACGGCAACCCCGACCACGACGATTGCATCCGCATCGTCAACACGGCCCTCGACGCCGGCGTCAACTTCATCGACACCGCCGACGTCTACGGCTACGGCGAGTCGGAGGAGATCGTCGGGAAGGCCGTCCGCGGCCGCCGTGACGACGTCGTCCTCGCCACGAAGCTGCACCATCCGATGAGCGACGACGTGCTCAATCGACGCGGCTCGACCCGGTCGTGGATCATCCGGGCCTGCGAGGACTCGCTGCGCCGCATGGGCACTGATTACATCGATCTCTACCAGGTGCACCGGTCTGATCCGCTCACCGACATCGACGAGACGCTCGGCGCGTTGAGCGACCTCGTGCACCAGGGCAAGGTGCGCATGATCGGCAGCTGCACGTTGCCCCCGTCGGAGATCGTCGAATCGCAATGGGTGGCCGAGAAGCGTGGCCACATCCGCTTCCGCACGAACCAGCCGCCGTATTCGATCTTCGTACGCGGCATCGAGCGCGAGTCGCTCGGCGTGTGCGCGAAGTACGGCATGGGGGTACTCACGTGGTCGCCGCTGAACTCGGGTTGGCTCACCGGGCGCTACCGGCGCGGCGTCGAGAACCCGGTGTCACCTCGCTCCACCATCGCGATGAACCGGCCTCGCGATGAGCAGGAACGGTTCTTCGGCAAGCCGCGCAGCGTGTACGCGGGGCTGCACGACTACGACGCACCGCAGAACCAGCGCAAGCTCGACATCGTCGAGTCACTACTCGAGGTCGCCCGCGAAGCCGACATGTCGCTCGTGCACCTCGCCGTGGCGTTCACGCTCGCGCATCCCGCCGTGACGTCCACCATCATCGGGCCCCGCACAATGCAACAGCTCGTCGACCAGCTGCCGGCATCCGAAATCACGGTTCCCGCCGAGGCGCTCGACGCGATCGACCGGCTCGTGCCGCCAGGCACCGACCTCAACCTCGGCGAGGCCGGCTATCTCCCGCCTGAGCTGACCGACGTGCGCAAGCGGCGCCGCCGCTGACGCGCGACGCGCTCTTTCGAGTTCATTGTCAGCGCAGTGATGACGATGACTCTGGCTCCCAACAGGTTGTCCCGCGCCTCACTGGCCACCGTCGCCTGAAAGGGCCGCTGGAGCAATCGCCCACGCCCGGGAGCTACCCTCGCGGCCGTGCCACTGCGACTGTTCGACACCCCGCAACGCGAGGTCGTGCCCTTCACGCCCGGTCAGGTCGTCGACATCTACGTATGCGGCATCACGCCCTACGACGCGACCCACCTCGGCCACGCCAGCACATACCTGACCTACGACCTGCTCATCCGCCGACTCGAGGACCTCGGCCACACGGTGCGGCTCGTGCGCAACATCACCGACGTCGACGACTCCATCCTGCCGAAGGCGCGGTCGCTCGGCATCGACTACCTCGAGCTCGCCGCGGCCGAGACCGCCCGCTTCCATCGCGACATGGAAGCGCTCGACACCCGCCCGCCGTTAGCCGAGCCGAAAGCCACCGAATCGATCGGCGACATCATCGCCATCATCCGCAAGCTCGACTCGCAAGGGCACACGTACACGGTGGAAGGCACCACCTATTTCGCCGTCCGGACCTTTCCGTCCTTCGGCGCGCTGTCGCACTATTCGCGCGACGAGATGATCGAGCTCGCCCGCGAGCGGGGCGGTCATCCCGACGATTCGCGCCAACGCGACCCACTCGACTTCATACTCTGGCAACCGTCGCTCGCCGACGAGCCCAGCTGGGACTCGCCGTGGGGTCCGGGTCGTCCCGGCTGGCACATCGAGTGCACCGCTATGTCGTACGCCACGCTCGGCTCGACCATCGACCTGCACGGCGGCGGTGGCGACCTCGTGTTCCCTCACCACGAGTGCGAGATCGCCCAGAGCGAATGCGCACACGGCGCACCGTTCGTGCGGCACTGGATGCACTGCGGCCTCGTCGCGTACCAGGGCACCAAGATGTCGAAGTCGCTCGGCAACCTCGTGTTCGTCAGCGAGCTCCTGAAGGTCGCTGATCCTCGCGCCATCCGGCTCGCGCTCATGGCGCATCACTACCGGGAGAACTGGGAGTGGTTCGACGATGACATCGACGATGGCAACGCCGTGCTGGCCACCCTGCATGCCGCCGCGCAGCGCGTCGACCGCGGACCCGACCCTGCTCCGTACGCGACCGAGCTCCGCGCCGCGCTCGACGACGATCTCGACGCACCGCGGGCCCGACGCGCGCTGGTAGCCCTCGCCGAAGCCATCCTCGACGATGACGCACCAGCCCGCTTCGATGCGGCGCGTGGCCTTCTCGATCTGGCCATGCTCTGCGGGGTCGACCTCACCCGGCCACGCCCGCTCGCATGAGCACGCTCGACTTCGCGGCGCTCCACGCGATCCACCAACAGGCCACCGCCGCGGCGCTCGGCGCCGGATCTCCGTTCGCCACCGTGGTCGAAGACGTGCTGGGGACACCCACTCCTGTGTTCGAGAAGCGCATGCACTCGTTGCGCGAGATGCTCGTCGACAGCGCCGATCGGTTGGGTCCGCTCGGCTACTTCACCTTCGGCGACGCCACGCTCACGCGGGCCGATCTCGTACCGCAGGTTGCATCGGTTGCCACGGCCTTGCGCGACCTGCACGGCATCGAAAAGGGCGACCGGGTGGGCATCCTCGCCGCCAACTGCATCGAGTTCGCCGTTGCGTTCTGGGCCGTCACGAGCCTCGACGCGATCGTGTGCGCGTTCAACGGCTGGTGGACCACCGACGAGATCCGCTACGCAGCCGAGCTCACCGAACCCAAGGTGCTGATCGGCGACGCCAAACGCCTTGAGCGCGTGGCCGGCATCGACCTCGGATGCACGGTCATCGAGATCGAACGCGACTGGCCGTCGTTCGCTGCGTACGCACCCGGCGCGGCGTTGCCCGATGTGCCCATCGAAGAGGACGACCCTGCGCTCATCCTTTTCACCTCGGGCACCACGGGCCGGGCCAAGGGGGCGCTCATCTCGCACCGCGGGCTCATCGGTTTCGTCCAAGTGCTGATGTGCAACGCCATGGTGCGGGGCCGCATGGCGGTGCTCCAGGCCGAGGCGCTGGGCGAGGAGCCGCCGACGCCACCCGCGGCCTCGGGCCAGACCGTCACGCTGCTCACGTCGCCTATGTTCCACGTGTCTGGCTTGCTCGCGGGCATCATCATGGGGCTGCCCATGGGCATGCGCATGGTGTTGCGAAACGGCCGCTTCGACCCAGAGGACGTGCTGCGCCTCATCCAGCAAGAACGCGTCACAACGTGGTCACCGATCGGCGGCACCGGGCCCCGGGTCATCCATCATCCGAACTTCGCGAAGTACGACGTGACGAGCATCCGCCAGGTGAGCTTCGGTGGTGGGCCGACGAGCCCCGCGGTGCGCGCCGAACTGCAAGCGGCGTTCCCCAACGTCGGCGTGAACATGGGCAATGGCTACGGCTCGAGCGAGACGGTGGCATCGGTATCGGGCAACACCGGCATGGAGTACGAACGCGAACCCACCAGCGCCGGGCGGGCCAACCCCACGTGTCGTATCGAGATCTGGGACGACGACGACCAACCGTTGCCCGACGGTATCGAAGGCCATGTCGTCATCCAGAGCGCATACAACATGCTCGGCTACTGGAAGAACCCCGAGGCCACCGCGTCGACTATTCGCCGCGACCGTTTCCTCGACACCGGGGACATCGGGCGCCTCGAGCACGGCATGTTGTTCATCAACTCGCGGGCGCGCGACATGATCATTCGCTCGGGCGAGAACATCTATCCCATCGAGGTCGAGTCGCGCATCGAGGCCCATCCCCACGTTCGTGAGTGCGCCGTGGTCGGCCAGGACCACCACGAGCACGGCCAAGAGGTCAAGGCCATCGTGGTCCCGGCCGCAGGAGTCGACCTCGATTTCGCCGAGCTCGCGGCGTTCGCGGGTGAGGTGCTCGCGGGGTACAAGGTGCCCTCGGTGTGGGAGGTGCGCAACGAGCCGCTGCCCCGCAACGCGTCGGGCAAGGTTCTGAAGACCGTCTTGGTCGGCGAGGCCGCACCTGCGCCCGACGACCATCGCGAGCACTGAGTAGCGCCGGCCGCGGAATTCGGTGACGTTCGGCCGGAGGCCGTCGCGTATCCTTGCTGCGTGCTGCGTTTCACCGACACCCTCACCGGCGACAAGACCGAGTTCGTCCCCCGCAACGCGGGCCGGGTCTCGATCTACGCGTGCGGACCCACGGTGTACGACGTCCCCCACGTGGGCCATGCACGTAGTGCGCTCACCTACGACGTACTGCGGCGTTACCTGCGGTGGCGTGGCTTCGAGGTGTCGCTGGTGCAGAACATCACCGACATCGACGACAAGATCATCAAGCGCGCCGCAGAGCGGGGTACCACCGAACCCGACATCGCCCGCATCTACGAAGCCGACTACGACCACGAGATGACCAGGCTCGGCGTCGAGCCACCCGACCACCGACCGCACGCCACGGAATACGTCGCCGAGATGGTCGCATTCGTCGACGAGCTCATGGCCACCGGCATGGCCTACGTGGTCGAGGGCAACGGCGTGTATTTTCGCGCGAGCAAGCTGGCCGACTACGGCGCGCTCGCGCACCGCAGCGCTGATGAACTACGCGAGGGCGCTGGGGCGCGCGTCGAGATCGACGAGCGTAAGGAAGACCCCCTCGACTTCGTGCTGTGGAAGGCGGCCAAGCCGGGCGAGCCCACATGGCCGTCACCCTGGGGGCCGGGCCGGCCCGGTTGGCACATCGAGTGCGTCGCCATGTCGCTTGACATCCTCGGCGAATCGTTCGACATCCACGGCGGCGGCGACGATCTCGCGTTCCCCCATCACGAGAACGAACGGGCCGAAGCGGTCGGGGCCGGCAAGTCCTTCGCCCGCTATTGGGTGCACAACGCGATGGTCAACGTCGACGGCGAGAAGATGTCGAAGTCGCTCGGCAACTTCACCACGCTCGGCACGCTGCTCGACAACTACGACCCCCGCGCGCTCCGGCTCCTCGTGCTGCAAACCCACTACCGCAAATCGATGGAGATCAACGGGCCCGCGCTGGATCAAGCGTTGCGGGGCCTCGAACGGCTCGATGCCTTGGCGCGCCGCATGCCCGACGTCGATGCCACCGGCGCCGTCGACGCGGCCACCGCGCAGACGTTCGCCGACGACGTCGACGACGACCTCGCAACACCGAGCGGCGTGGCACTCATCTTCGAGACCGCGCGTCGCGCGAACGCGGCACTCGACTCGTCCAACCGAGCGCTCGCTGCATCGCTGGTCGCAACCGTGCACGCGCTGTGCGGTGCATTCGGGCTCGCGCTCGAGGCGGGCGCGACCGAGACCGACGCCGAGATCGATGCACTCATCGCGGCGCGCCAAGCCGCACGTGGCGCTCGCGACTTCGCCGAAGCCGATCGCCTGCGCGACGAGATCACCGCTCTCGGCATCGTCGTCGAGGACACGCCCTCCGGCCCGATCTGGCGCCGCGCGTAGACCGGCGCAGTCGAGGGTCAGCCGCCTGCCGGATCGCTCGCAGCGCTACCTCGCGCCGTGAGGTGGGCGCGGTCGAAGTACTCGCGCCACGAGGTGATCTTGCCGTCACGGAACTCGGTGACGCCCACGATGGGCAATGGGCCGACGCGCGACCCGTCGGGCCGCACCAACCAGTCGACACGCTCGGTGCAGACCACGTCGCCCGCGGCCACAACATTGCGGAAGTCGACGTCGACGCTGCTGAAGCCCATCTGACCCATCGAGTCGAACAACGCGGCAGCTTCCTCGGGGCCGATCGTGGTGGGAAAGCTTGCCTGTTCCCACATGCAGCCGTCGGCGAAGAACGCCCGGATGGCCGCCTTGGCCGCGTCGGCCCCCTGAGCCCACGACCCGAGCACAACACGGATCACCTCTTCATTGATCATGACAGTCCTCTCGGAACATCGGCCTCCTCGCATGGCGCGGCGTCAGCCGTTGCGGGGCACCTTCGACCACGCAAGGTCCCGGTCGGTGGCGGGTTCCTTCGGCAGGCCGAGAACGCGCTCGCCGAGGATGTTGCGCATGACCTCGGACGTACCACCTTCGATGCTCTGGGCGCGCATGCGCAGGAACATCCGGTAGGGATCGCGGGCATCGAGGCCCGCGTGGCTGGGGCGGTCCATTGGATAGCCCGCCGGATGCAACATCCCCGCTGCGCCGAGCACGTCGAGCGCGCACTCACCGATGTCTTTGTTCAGCTCGGCCGACAGGAGCTTGCCGATCGAACCCTCGGGCCCCGGGGTACCCGCTTTGGCCACCGTGCGGGCACGCTGGTTGGTGAAGCGCAGAACCTCGGAGCGAATCCACAGTTGCGCGACCCGATCGCGCATCGCCGGCCCGTGCAGGTGCTGGTTGTCGCGCCACGCCTCGAGCACCACCTCGATCGGCCCGCTGCCTCGGCTGCGCACGCCGCCGCCGAGAGCCACCCGCTCGTTCATCAGCGTGGCCACCGCGACGTTCCAGCCGTCACCTTCCTGGCCGAGCATGTACTCGTGCCGCACACGGGCGTCGGTGAAGAACACCTCGTTGAACTCGGCCTCGCCGGTGATCTGGAACAGCGGCCGCACCTCGACACCGGCCTCGTGCATGTCGACCACGAAGTACGACATGCCCTTGTGCTTCGGCTGATCAGGATCGGTGCGCGCCGCGAGCAACCCGAAGTTCGAGACGTGCCCGAGCGTGGTCCACACCTTCTGTCCGTTCACGATCCACTCGTCACCGTCGCGCACTGCGCGAGTGGCGAGCGACGCCACGTCCGAGCCGGCGCCGGGCTCGCTGAACAACTGACACCAGATGTCCTCGCCGGTGAAGATGCGGCGCAGGAAGCGGTCCAACATCTCGTCGGAACCGTAGGTCACCAGCAACGGCGCGGCCATGCCGATACCGATCGGGTTCAACGCAATGTCGTCGTAGACGCGCGCCGCGTTCTGCAACTCGGCGGCCACCACCGTTTGCATCTTGGGCGACAGGCCCAGCCCTCCGCGACCTTCGGGGAAGTGCACCCAGGCGAGCCCACGATCAAACTGTGTCCCCCGGAACGCAACGCGGTCGTTGGCATCAACGTCGGCGATGAGTGCGCGCACCCGGGCGCGGACATCGTCCTCGGAGATGACAGTCACGATGCTTCCCTTCCGCGCGGGAACCGCCGCGCGGACCCATCTTGCCCGCGAGCCGGCGACCATGTGAGATCGCGCGGGCCGATCGCACAGATGGGCGGGTCAGTCCGTAGCGTGACCACATGGGTCGTGATTCGGTGCGAGATCGCGAGTCCGACGTCCCCGCGGCGCCGACTCCGGGGATCCTCGTCATGGTCGGCCGGGCCTGCACCCGGCGCTGCTGCGTGTGCGGCGGCGGCAAACTCTTCCGCCGCTGGACCCAGATGGTCGAGCGCTGCCCGAGCTGTGGATACCTCTTCGAGCGCGCCGAGGGCCAGTTCATCGGCGCCGTCGGCATGAACACCATCATCACGTTCGGCCTGTTGTTGGTCGTACTGGTGGTCGGCTTCATCACCACGTCCCCCAACACCCCTGCGGCCGAGCTGGCAATCATCGGCGTCGCCGTCTCGGTGATCGCACCCATCCTGCTCTACCCGTTCTCGAAGACCACCTGGACGGCCATCGACCTGGCGATGACCCCGCTCGAACCGGGCGAGGCCCCGCTCCTCAGCGCCCGCCTCGCCACGGCTGCAGCCGACCGCGACGACGTAGCCAACGCGCCATGACCATCGACACCGTCGGTTTCGACGCCGACGACACGCTGTGGCACAACGAGCGGTACTTCCACGTCGCACAACAGCGCTTCCACGACCTGCTGGCCGAGTTCGCCGAGCCGCACACCACCGAAGAGGTGCTGCTCCAGGCCGAACGACGCAACCTCATGCTGTTCGGGTACGGCGTCAAGGGCTTCGTGCTGTCCATGATCGAGACCGCGATCGAACTCTCCGACGGCGCCATTCCGGCGAGCCAGCTGCAACTCATCATCGAACAGGGCAAGGAACTGCTCGCCCATCCGGTCGAGCTGCTCCCCTACGTTCCCGAGGTGATCGGCGAGCTGGCCTCCACCCATCGCCTCGTGCTCATCACCAAAGGCGACCTGACCCACCAGGAGACCAAGATCGCCACATCGGGTCTCGCTGACCTGTTCTGGCAGATCGAGGTGGTCAACGAGAAAGACCCGGCCACCTACTCGCGCATTCTCGGCCGGCACAGCATCGACCCGTCGTCGTTCGTCATGGTGGGCAACTCGCTGCGCAGCGACATCCTGCCCGTGCTCGACATAGGCGGGCGCGGGGTGCATGTCCCGTACGAGATCACGTGGTCGATGGAGCTCGCCGTCGCCGAGGACCACCACGACTTCGTGTCGATCGCTGACCTGTCCGAGCTTCCCGAGGTGCTCGCCCGGTGGTGACGACGCGGCGCCCGCGGGCACGGCGGCTCAACGAGATCGAACTCGCGGCCTACGACGTCCTGCCCCGAGCGTTGGCCGAACGGGCGCGGATCATCAGGGTGCCGGCACGTGCACCGGGCTCGAGCGGCGTGACGATCGGCCGCTTCGTGTTCGTGACCTCCGACGAGGTGCACGACGGCACGCGCAAGCTGCTGGCCCACGAACTCGTCCACGTACGGCAGTGGCACGAGTTGGGCGTGTTCTGGTTCCTGGTGCGGTACCTCGCCAGCTACACGCGCCAGCTTGTGCGGTTGCGCAAGCACCGCAAGGCGTACCGGGCCATCGTCCTCGAAGCCGAGGCCTACGACCTCGCCGACGAATGGTCGAGCACCCGTCCGTGGCCGCGAGCCTGACGCTCAGCTGCGGGGCGAGGGCTTGACCATCTGGCCCGGGCGGGCGGCGAGGGCGTCGGGCAACTGCACGCCGTCGATCTGTATGGGCGTGCCGTTGACGAGCACATGGCGCACCCCCACCGGCGCGTCGGCCGTGAGCCGTTCGGTGTCGGCCGGGAAGTCGCGCACCCGGCGCGCTGGCCCGGGCGCCACGGTGGCGGGGTCGAACACCATGACGTCAGCCGCGTAACCGGGCTTGAGGTAGCCCCGGTCGGCGAAGCCGAACAGATCGGCCTGCACGCCCGACAGCTTGCGGATGGCTGCCTCGAGGGTGAGCGCCTCGTACTCGCGGACCCAGGTGCCGAGCAGATCGGTGGGCATAGGGGCGTCGCACAGCTGACCGACGTGCGCACCGGCGTCGGAGAGACCAAGGGTGCAGCCGCTGTCGGCGAGGAGCTCGCGGATACCGGCGATGTCGTCGTTCGCCACCACGCACTTGACCCGCAGTTTGAGGTCGGGCTCGGTGAGCGCGAGGTCGAGCAGGACGTCGAAGGGCTCCCGGCCTATATCGGCCGCGATCTTCGACAGCTTCATGCCGACGAGCTCAGGGTGGGCCGCGGACTCCATGATCTCGTAGGTGTCGAAACGCGGCACCATGCCCATCATGTTGGCCCAGATCGCCTTGGTGCGGGCCCGCCATGCGGGGTCGGCGTAGGCCGCGGCACGGGCCTCGACCGAGGTGCCCATGAGCGACGCGAACTCGGCGTTGGGGTTGAGGGTGAACGGCTCGAGCAGGGTCATCGAGAAGTTCAACGGGCGACACGTGATCTGCGGCCACACCTGGGCGCCGGCGGCCCAACCTTGGCGGCCGAGCTCGAGGTTGCGCAGGTGCGAGCCGTTCGGCATGGTCAGCAACGCGGTGTAGGTCATGGGCACGCCGATCGACGGCTGCAGCTCATACATCTCGGCGATCGACAGGTTCTCGCCTGGGGTGACCTCGACGACTCCCCGACGGGTGTCGCCCACGGCCTTGAACAGCGCCTCGAACTCGGCACGGTCGGCCCAACGGCTGGGGATCGGCTTGCCGTCAGCCCCGCGGTGGGTCAGGGCGAAGCTGGTCGCGAAGCCGGCGGCACCCGCGAGCATGGCCTCGCGAACCAGGGCCGCCATGCGGTCGATCTCTTCGGGAGTGGCCACCCGATCGGATGCCGCGTCACCGAGGACGTACATGCGCAACGGCGTGTGCCCGATGTAGGCCGAGTAGTTGAGCACGGTGCCGCGTCGTTCGATCGAGGCGAGGTACTCGGGGAAGGTCTCGAAGTCCCAAGGGATGCCGGCCGCGAGCGCGGCGACATCCATGTCCTCGACCTTTTCGAGGGTCTGCGCAAGGAGCACGCGATCCTCGGGACGGGTCGGCGCGATCGAGAACCCGCAGTTGCCAGCGACGACGGTAGTAACGCCGTGATAGCAAGACGGGGTCAGCGCCGGGTCCCAAAAGACCTGCGCGTCGTAGTGCGTGTGGATGTCGATGAAGCCCGGCGCAACGGCATGACCAGTGGCATCGAGCACCCGATCGCCGGAGAGCGACGGGCCCACCTCGACCACCTTGCCGTCAGTGATGGCCACGTCGGCCAGGACACCTGGCGAGCCGGAACCGTCGTACACGGTTCCGCCCTTGATCACGATCTGTGCACCCATCAGAGGCTCCCTTGCCGACAGACCGCGCACGGCCGGTGTCGAACGATGAACTACGTCCGGGGAAATTGTCCCACGAACACGCCTTGGTGCGCGGCGGCGGCCATCACGGCCCGCACGTCGATCACCCGTGGACCGTCGCGGCGGACCACGAAGACGGCGGTCTCACCATCGCGCAGGCGACGCTTTCGCTCGCCATCGAACGCCAACAGCACGGGACCCGCGACCTCAATCGCGTCGCCGAGGTGCAACGACCGGCACTCAAGGATGCCGATCGCCGCGTAGTGCCCCGGCGCGGTCGGTGCGTGCAGCAACACCGGAGGATCGGCGCCCGGAGGGCAGAACCGGACGAGCACGCCGCGCTCGTCCTCGGGGCTGCAAGGCACGAGAAGGCCCCCCACGGCCGAGAAGCCGATCGCTGCCGGATCGGCCCGGGTGAGCACGGCGATGCGCATCGTGTCGGGCTCGAACAACTCGAGCGAACCGACCCACGGATCGGCCACGGCGACCGCGTCGATGAGCGCCAACTCGTCGACACCGTCGGGCATCGAGACGTGCACCACCTTGGCCGGAAGCAACGTGGTCGGGTCGGAGACGACGACGCCGGTCGCGAGAAGACCCGCCGCGCTCCCCGCGACGGTAGGCTCGACCCAGTAGGGAAACGCGTTGTTCGTACCCGTGGACAACGGAATCACCGGCATGTCGGGCCAACCCTTCGCCGCCGCGCGATTGGTGCCGTC
>WLNW01000057.1 GCA_009699605.1 Actinomycetota bacterium
ACCGACGCCCGTTCTCGGGCGGACCCGGGAACACCGACGCCCGTTCTCGGGCGGACCCGGGAACACCGACGCCCGTTCTCGGGCGTGACGGCCAGGCGATCTGCGGCACACCGGGGAATCCGCTGAGAGCTGCTGCCTTCCGGCCCTGACCCGGTTCACGGGAACCAGTCGCACAGGACCCGACCGTCACACCCCAGAACGGGCGTGCTGACACGATACCCTTTGCAGCCGGATCCTCCGCAGCGAGGAGTCACGGAGAGCTGGCCGAGCGGACGAAGGCGCACGATTGGAAGTCGTGTGTGGGGCAACTCACCATGGGTTCGAATCCCATGCTCTCCTCAGACGATGTCGCGAGGCATCACCGACCGCCCGAGCCTGCACTGCGGGTTCGGGCGGTCGGCTGTTTTGTCCGGACCGACCGGGTCGACCGGCCCGACCGGCATCACCGCGGGCGGCGCGTCGTAGTCTGCGAGGCCATGGACGCCAAGCCCGCCGTCACGATCGATCATCACGAGTTGATGGGGCTGGCCCTCGTCGAAGCGGCCCGGGCGCTGGAGCACGGAGACGTGCCCATCGGTGCGGTGGTCGTCGACTCGCACGGCGTCCTGCTGGCGTCTCGGCACAACGAGCGCGAGCTCACGGGCGACCCCACGGCGCACGCCGAGGTCCTGGCGCTGCGTGACGCTGCGGCACTGCGCGGCTCGTGGCGACTCGATGACTGCACCCTGGTGGTCACCCTCGAACCGTGCGTGATGTGCGCCGGTGCGTGTCACCTGGCGCGCGTCGCCACGGTCGTGTTCGGGGCGCTCGACCTCAAGGCCGGCGCGCTCGGGTCGCTCTACAACGTGGGCACCGATGCTCGACTCAACCACGAGTTCTGCGTCCGCCCCGGGGTGCGCGCCGACGAGGGCGGCGAGCTGCTGCGCTCGTTCTTCGCTGCTCGGCGGTGAGCGCACCTGGTCGGCGACACCGCATCCGGGTTGGGGCCGCGGGTCGAGGTCGCTAAAGTCTGGGGCGGAAGGTTGCCAGAGCGGACGAATGGGGCGGCCTCGAAAGCCGCTGTGGCCTCCGGGTCACCAAGGGTTCGAATCCCTTATCTTCCTCCACGCTTTTCCTCTGTTCTTTTTCGGCTACGTATCTCGGTGCTGCGTCGCTTCGGCGTTGCCGGCCGGGGTGATGCCCGCCCGCCTCCCGCTCGCGTGCCCGCCTTGTCGCCGCTCCGCCGCACCCTGGAGGTCTCGTGAGAACGTCACCCATGATGGTGGTCCACAGCATGGGACGCGACCCCGCCATGTCGAACGCCAAGGTCAGGAAGGGCACCGGCCGCCGCGTCCTCGCCTACACCAAGCCGTACCGCCTCATGGTGATCGGCTTCGTCGCGGTGATCGTCGCGCAGGCCCTGTTGCAGCTCGTCCCAGTGCTGCTGTTCAAGCGCATCATCGACAATGCCATCCCCGGACGCGACAACGCTCAACTGAACCGGCTGGCGCTGATCATCATCATCGCGGCCTTCGCCGAAGCGCTGTTGTCGATGTTCGAACGGTTCTGGTCGTCGCGCATCGGTGAAGGTCTGATCTTCGACCTGCGGGTGTCGCTGTTCGATCACGTGCAGCGCATGCCGATCTCGTTCTTCACCCGAACCCAGACCGGCGCGCTGGTGAGCCGCATGAACAACGATGTGATCGGTGCACAACGGGCGGTCACCGGCACGCTCGGCACCGTCGTGTCGAACGTGGTCACGCTCGCCACGGTGCTCGTGGCCATGATCACACTCGAATGGCGTCTCACGTTCGTGGCGGTCGCGCTGCTGCCACTGTTCGTACTGCCGGCGCGGCGCGTCGGTCGCAACCTCTCGGCCATCACCCGTCAGGGCATGGATCTCAACTCGGCCATGAACACGCAGATGACCGAACGGTTCAACGTGTCGGGCGCCCTGGTGGTCAAGTTGTTCGGCCGCCACAACCGCGAGCGCGACGAGTTCGCGTCGCGCGCCGACAAGGTGCGGGCCATCGGGGTCAAGAGCGCTATGTACAGCCGGGCGTTCCTCATCGCCCTGTCGCTCGTGGGCGCGGTCGGCACGGCCGTCGTCTACTGGGTGGGCGGTCGCCTGGTCATCGACGACACGATCTCCGTCGGCACGCTCGCCGCACTGTCGTTGTTGGTGGTGCGCATCTACACACCGCTCACCAGCTTGTCGAGCGCCCGCGTCGACGTCATGAGCGCACTGGTCAGCTTCGACCGGGTGTTCGAAGTGCTCGACGCACCGAACCGGGTCGAGGATCGCCCCGACGCGATCGAGCTGCCCCGTCCCAAAGGTCACATCGAGTTCGACCACGTGAGTTTCCGGTATCCGGGCGTCGACGCGGGCACGATCGCGTCGCTCGAGATGGGGCTGCCACGGGGCAGCGAAGCCGAGAACGAAGACGTCCTGCACGACATCAACATCGACATCCGACCCGGCCAGCTCATCGCGCTGGTGGGCCCATCCGGCTCGGGCAAGACGACGTTGTCGTCCTTGCTGCCGCGGCTTTACGACGTCACGAATGGCGCCATCCGCATCGACGGCCACGACGTGCGCGAAGTCACCCAGGAATCACTGCGCGCCGCCATCGGCGTGGTCGCCCAGGACCCGCACCTCTTCCACGACACCGTGGGGGCCAACCTCCGCTACGCGCGGCCCGAGGCAACGGTCGACGAGATCATCGAAGCATGTCGCTCCGCGCAGATCCTCGACGTCATCCAGGCATTGCCCGACGGGTTCGAGACCGTCGTCGGCGAGCGCGGCTATCGCCTCTCGGGCGGCGAGAAGCAGCGGCTCGCGATCGCGCGCATGCTCGTCAAGGACCCGGCGGTCGTGGTGCTCGACGAAGCCACGAGCCATCTCGACACCGAGAACGAATCACTGGTGCAGCAGGCCCTCGCCTCTGCGCTCTCGGGGCGTACGGCCATCGTGATCGCCCACCGCCTGTCGACCATCGTCGACGCCGACCAGATCATCGTGATGGAACGGGGCCGGGTCCTCGAGCGGGGCCGCCATGCCGAACTGCGTCGCGCCGGTGGGCTGTACGCCGACCTGTACGAGACCCTCATACGCCCCGCGGTCGCCGATAGCACCGCCGCCGAGAACACGACCATCGCCACCACCAACGGCGCATGACCGCCGAGACGTACTCCGTCGCCGAGCTCACCCGGGCCATCAGCTACGCGCTCGAGGACGCCTTTGCCGACGACGTTTGGATCACCGGTGAGATCAGCGGCCTCAACCGGTCGCGCGGGCACGTCTACTTCGATCTCGTCGAGCCCCGCGACGACATCGGCCAGCCGGCCACCGCGCAGTTGGCCGTGGCCTTGTTCAAGATGAACAAGGAAGTCGTGAACCGAACGTTGAAGCGGGCGGGCATCGCCCGCATCGACAGTGGCGCGCGGGTCCGCATCCGGGGCGCGGTGGCCTTCAACGAACGCAACGGCCGGCTCCAGGTGCGCATGACCGGGATCGACCCGATGTACACGCTCGGCCAGTTGGCTGTCGATCGCGAGCGCGTCTTGCGCTCGCTCGGCGAGGCCGGGTTGCTCGATCGCAACGCGCGGGTTCCGTTGCCGTTGGTTCCACTTCGGGTGGGCCTCGTCACCAGTGCGGGAAGCGCGGCCTATCACGACTTCGTGCACGAGCTCGACGTGAGCGGCCTCGCTTTCCAACTCACGTTTGTCGACGCCAAAGTGCAGGGTGTGGGCGCCGTCGAACAGGTGATACGCGCCCTGCGGCAGCTCGCGCGCACCGACGTCGACGTCATCGCACTCGTGCGCGGCGGCGGCTCGCGTGCCGATCTCGCGACCTTCGACGACGAACAGCTGGCCCGCACCATCGCCGCGCTCGATCTTCCGGTGCTCACCGGTGTCGGTCACGAGGTCGACCGCAGCATCGCCGACGACGTCGCGCACACCGCCTACAAGACACCCACCGCGTGCGCCGCCGCGCTCGTGTCGCGAGTGCGCTCGTACCGCGACACCACCGAGGAGCTGTGGTCCGAGATTGCTCGGGTCGCGCAACTCGTCGTGCGTGACCAGCACGACCTCGTCCGCATACGGGCGCGGGCGTCGGCGCGAGCGGCACGATCCTCGCTCCGCGCCGCCGACACCGATGCTGGCAACCTTGCGACCCGCCTCGCCCGCGAGGCCACCCACACGGTGGCCCGCGCCGAGCAGCGGCTCGACCGCCGCCGTGACCGGTCGACCCGGACGGCGCGCGAGCACCTCGCCCAAGGCACGGCACGTCTCGATCGTTCGGCGCATGTCGTTCGCACCCGGGTGCCGCGCCAGATCACCACCCTCGACCGTCAGCTCGACCTCACCGAGGCGCGCCTTCGTGCCCTCGACCCAGCACGGTTGCTGGCCCGCGGTTGGTCGATCACCCATCGTGTCGACGGCACACTCCTGCGCTCGGTGCGCGAGGTCTCGCCCGACGACATCCTCCTCACCCGCGTCGGCGACGGCACCATGCGCAGCATCGTCACCGAGCCGGGCCACACCCGCGAGGCTGGAGACCATGGCTGAACCCTCCTCTTCCGGCATCGAACCCTCGGTCGCCCCTCTTGGCTACGCAGCCGCCATGAGCGAGCTCGAAGACCTGCTCGCCGACCTCGAGGACGACGCGCTCGACATCGACCTGTTGGCCACCAAGGTCGAGCGCGCCAGCGAGCTGATCCGGTTCTGTCGGTCACGCATCAACGCGGCACGCGTCCAGGTCGACCGCATCGTCGCCGACCTCGAGAACCTGCCCGACGAACCGGCTACCGATCCCGCCGCTGCGGTTGACGAAGCCGACGACGACCGTTCCGACGAGGGCGAGCCGTGACCCCGGCTCTCGATCACTCCGCACGCCGGACGTTGTAGACCTCCGCGTTCCGCGGTTTGCTTGCGGGGTGCCTTCACCCATTGGAGAGGCGGCTCGTCGCCGCACGTTCGCGATCATCTCGCACCCTGACGCCGGCAAGACCACGCTCACTGAGAAGTTCCTCCTGTACGGCGGCGCTCTGAGCGCCGAGGCCGGTGCGGTCAAGGCGCGCGAAGGCCGCCGCTCGGCCACCTCCGACTGGATGGCCCTCGAACAGCAACGCGGCATCTCGATCACCTCGACCGTGTTGCAGTTCCCCTACCGCGACCACGTGGTGAACCTGCTCGACACCCCGGGCCACCGCGACTTCTCCGAGGACACCTACCGGGTGCTGGCGGCGGCCGACGCCGCCGTCATGGTGCTCGACGCGGCCAAAGGCATCGAGCCGCAGACCCTCAAGCTGTTCGAGGTGTGTCGCGCCCGCAACCTGCCATTGCTCAGCTTCATCAACAAGTGGGACCGCCCGGGCCGCGAGCACCTCGAACTGCTCGACGAGATCGAGAAGCAGATCGGCCTTGTCTGCGCGCCGGTGTGCTGGCCCGTCGGCATCGCCGGTGACTTCCGGGGCGTGATCGATCGCCGCAACGGCGACTACATCCGCTTCACCCGAACGGCGCGCGGCGCAACGGTCGCCGCCGAGGAACTCGTCCCGGCAGACCGCGCAGCTGTCGAAGAGGGCGCGGTTTGGGACGATGCCCACGCCGAACTCGACTTCGTCAACGGCGTGATGCCCGAGTTCGATCGCGACGAATTCCTCTCCGGTTCTCAGACGCCGGTGTTCTTCGGCTCGGCGCTCACCAACTTCGGTGTTCGGCTGTTGCTCGACGCCGTCATCGACTATGTGCCGTCACCGCCACCGCGGATCGATGTCGAAGGCACGGAACGCCCGCTCGATGCGGCGATGTCGGGTTTCGTGTTCAAGGTGCAGGCCAACATGAACCCCGCGCACCGCGACCGCATCGCGTTCATCCGCGTGTGCTCGGGCATGTTCGAGCGAGGCATGGTGCTCACCCACGGTCGCACCGGCAAGCCCTTCGCGACCAAGTACGCGCACACCGTGTTCGGCCAGGAGCGGGCGACCGTCGAAGAAGCGTTCCCCGGCGATGTGGTCGGGCTGGTCAACGCAACAGACGTGTGCGTCGGCGACACGCTGTACTTCGAGGATCCGGTCGAGTTTCCCAAGCTGCCGAGCTTCGCGCCCGAATACTTCGCGGTGGCGCGCGTGCGCGACACCGGCCGGTTCAAGCAGTTCCGCAAGGCAATCAACCAGCTCGACGAGGAGGGCGTGGTGCAGGTGCTGCGCGACGCCGACCTCGGCGATCAGGCGCCCGTGCTCGCCGCCGTGGGACCTATGCAGTTCGACGTCGCGCAGTGGCGTCTCGAGCACGAGTTCGGCGCTCCGACCGAGTTGCGGCGCACCACCTACAAGCTGGCGCGCCGCACCGATGCGGCCAGCGCCCCAGTGTTGCGGGCCATGCGCGGGGTCGACGTGCTGGCGAAGAGCGACGGCACGCTGCTCGCGTTGTTCGAGAGCCCCTACTGGCTCGATCGGGTGCAGGCCGACCAACCCGAGCTGTTGTTAGAACGTCTCATCGCCGAGGGGTAGCCTCGACCGGTGCGCACCATCACGCTCTCCACCGTCGACGCATTCGTCATCGTCGATCTCGACGACGCACCGGTTTCTACCGGCATCGTCCGCCAAGGTCCGAAGATCCTCCCGAGTGGCGCCGAAGACCTCGCGCGCTCGCTCACCTATACGTACGCGGCCCTCGGCATGCAACGGGGCGGCGCGTCGGCTGGCATCAACGCGCCCGACGACGCCAAGGACGATGCCATCGCCGCGTTCGCGACCGAGCTTGCCCCGCAGGCCACAACCCTGCTGATCGGCCCGGGCAAAGGCGTCACTGCGGCCGACCTCGCGGGCCTCCGCACCAACGACCCACGGGTCGCGCTCACCGGTGCGCAGCACGATTCCCTCGTGGCTGCGGGCGCGGTCGCCGCGGCAGCGCACTCACTCGGCGGGCTCGACGGTGCGCGCGTCGCCATCGAAGGATTCGGCGCCCCGAGCAAGGCGCTCGTGGCGCAACTGCTCGCGCAGGGCGCCCGGGTAGTTGGCATCGCTACGGCCAAAGGTTCGCTGCGCAACCCCGACGGCTTCTCCGCCGAGGATCTCGCCGCGGGCGCCGCCCTCGTGGGCGAGGGGGCCGACCCGGCGTTCAAGGTGCTCGGCGTCGAGTGCGACGTGCTCTTCGCGGGTTCCAAGATCGGCGCAATCGACCACAAGGGCGCGGCGTTCTTGACGGCCAAGGCGGTTGTGCCCACGTCAACCATCCCGGTCACTGCGAAGGCGCTCGCGGCACTGCAGCGGGCGGGCATCGCAGTGTTGCCCGACTTCGTCACGCTCGCCGGCCCGGTGCTCGCCGCGTGGGGCGCGGCGAGCCGCGACGACGCGGCCCTTCTCGCCGAGACCACCGCCACGGTGCGCGCCATCCTCGACGAAGTGGCCGGCCACGCCGATGGTCCACTCTTGGCCTCGTGCTACCGGGCCGAAGCATTTCTCGGCACGTGGCAGACCAAACTGCCCTTCGGCCGTCCGCTCTCGGCCTGAGGAACCCATGACCCCTGCGATCTCTGTGCGCGACCTGCGCAAGTCCTATGGCGACAACGACGCCGTGCGGGGGGTGAGCTTCGAGGTCGGTCACGGCGAGGTGCTCGCACTGCTCGGGCCGAACGGTGCGGGCAAGACCACCACCGTCGAGATCCTCGAGGGCTACCGCCAACGCACGTCGGGCCACGTCGAGGTGCTCGGCGTCGACCCAGCCAAGGGTGGCGTCGCCCTGCGCGAGCGCATCGGCATCGTGTTGCAGGAATGCGGCATCGACGCCTACCTCACCGTGCGCGAGGTGGTGCAGATGCACAGCGAGTACTACCGGGCGCCACGCGATGTCGACGAGGTCATCGCGCTCGTCGGTCTCGACGAGAAGGTCACCAGCCGGGTGAAGACGTTGTCGGGTGGCCAGCAACGCCGCCTCGATGTCGCACTTGGGCTCATCGGCGACCCCGAACTTTTGTTCCTCGATGAGCCGACCACCGGATTCGACCCGAGTGCCCGCCGCCAGTCGTGGGACATCGTGAGCAACCTGACCGCGCTGGGCAAGACCGTGCTGCTCACCACGCACTACATGGACGAAGCACAGATGCTCGCCGATCGGGTCATCGTCATCGCCCGGGGGGCCATCGTGGCCGAGGGAACGCCCGAGGACATCGGCGGCCGCGACCTCGACAAGACCATCGTGTCGTTCGCGGCACCGGCCGACCTGCTCGGCGTGCCGCTCGCGCTCACCGTGGCCGACGGCCATTGCCGTTTCGAGACCGAGGACGCCACGCGTGACCTGCACCGGCTCACGAGTTGGGCAGTCGAGCGCGGCGTGCTGCTCGATGGGCTCGACGTGCGCAAGCCGTCGCTCGAGGACGTGTACCTGCGCCTTACCGCCGACCCCACCAGCGAGGTGACCGCATGAAGGTGCTCCAGCAGGTCAAGTGGGAGCAGAAGCAGTTCTGGCGCAACCCACCGGCCGCCGTGTTCACATTCGTCTTCCCGTTGATGTTCCTGTTGATCTTCTCGTCGCTCTATGGCAGCGACCGCATCGCGCAGCTCGGCAACATCAAGTTCGTGCAGCAGTACGTGCCGGCCATCGTCGCGTTCGGGCTCATCTCGGCGTGCTACACGAACCTGGCGTTCACGTTGTCGCTCCGCCGCGCCCAAGGGATCCTCAAGCGCAAGCGCGGCACGCCGTTGACCGTGTTCACCTACATGGGCGGCATCATCGGCAACGTCGTGATCATCGCGGCGTTGCTCACCGTGGTCACCATCGTCGTGGGCATCGTCGGCTTCGGCATCGAGTTCCCCGAGTTCGGCACGCGGGTCTTCACGCTCGCCGTGGTGCTCCTCATCGGCGCGTTCTGCTTCAGCGCCTGCGGCATCATGATCGCCAACATCGTGCCGAACGAAGAAGCGGCACCGGCCATCATCAACATCATCTTGTTCCCGCTGCTGTTCATCTCGGGCGCGTTCAGCTACGTCGACAACGACACCGCGCTGGCCAAGGTGGCGGCCTTCTTTCCGGTGCGCCACCTCATCCAGGCGTGCCAGAGCGTGTTCCTCCCGTCGCCACAGGTGACGGGCGCAGGCTGGGAACCGGGTCACCTGATGGTGATGTTGGCGTGGGGCGTCGGTGCCACCGTCGTCGCGGCCCGCACCTTCAAGTGGGAACCCAACACCAACGGCGGTGACGGTGGTCGATCGCGCCGTCGCCGCAACCGGACCGCCAGCGCGTCGTAGCGACACTTCGCCGCCTGCGCGTCTGAGCTTGTTGCGCGATTCGTCCGCCCCACGCGGCAAAATCGCGCAACAAGCTCCTCGAACGGCCTCGTTCACCGGGTGTGCGACACCAAAATCGCGATGACTTCGGGTCGGCGAAACTACTCAGCCGAGAGTGGCGTGCACGGCGAGCGTGGCGGCGCACGCCTTCGCGACCTCGGCGCCCTTCACCACGAAGTGCTCCGAGAAGAACTGCTGGTGCGTGTCGTGCTCGTGGAAGTGCTGGGGTGTGAGCACGGCCGACAGCACAGGCACGCCGGTCTCGAGCTGTACTTGCATGAGGCCCGAGATGACCGCGCCGGCGACGAACTCGTGGCGGTAGATGCCGCCGTCGACCACGAGACCCGACGCGACCACGGCAAGGTAGCGGCCCGTCTGCGCGAGCCGCTTCGCGACGAGCGGGATCTCGAACGCCCCGGGCACCTCGAACAGATCGATGCGATCGCGGGCCACGCCGGCGGCGACGATGGTCTCGAGGAACGAGTCGCGACAACGGTCGACGATCTCGCGATGCCAACACGATTGCACGAATGCGATGTGGTCAGCGGTACCCGTGTTCATTGACGCCCCTCGGTTCTGCTTTGGTACGCGATCTACTTGCTGTTGTTGCCTAGCGCGTCGAACGGCCCGACGAGGTATCCGCCGTCGACCACGAACTCGGCCCCGGTGCAGTAGCTCGACGCATCCGACGCGAGCCACACGGCCGTCTCGGCCATTTCGGCCGTCTCGGCCATTTCGGCCATCTCGGCCACTTCCTCGGGCCGGCCGATGCGACCAAGCGGCATCATCTTGGCCATCACGGGGCGCATGTCGGACCCGCCCCATGACTGCGGCTGCACCATGGCCGTGTCAATCGGGCCGGGATCTCGCCGGCTTTCGCGAGCTGTTCGGCCCGGGCCTCGAACCGGCGCGCCAATGGCGCTCTCGCGTAAACCTCGAGACGCGCCCTGTCGTCCATGGCGAAATCGTAGTTCGAGCAGGTCAGCTACGTTGGTGCCACCTGGGGAGGTGGTGATGCAACGACCGGTTCGGCGCGTGCGGATGCTCGTGAGGCGGTGCTCGTGACCGCGCCCGACACCGTGGAACCGTTCGATCACTTCGACCCCGCGTTCATGATCGATCCGTATCCGGGCTACGCGCAGTTGCGCGAACAGTGCCCGGTGCACCACAGCGATCGACACGGCGGCTTCTACGTGCTCTCGACGTTTCGCGACGTCTACGAAGCCGCGCAGAACTATGAGGTGTTCTCGAGCGCCGGCGATGCGCTGGCGATCCCGCCGAACGGGGCGCGACCGCTGCCCATCACGGTCGATCCGCCCGAGCACCGGCGCTACCGCCTGGTTATGGCTGCGTACTTCTCGCCGCGCCGCATCGAGCGCATGGAGCCCGCGGTACGCGAGCTCGCCAACCAGTTGCTCGACGCGGTCACCGACCGGGGCGAGTGCGATATCTCGCACGAGGTCACCAGCGCGCTACCCACCATCATGTTGGCGCGCATGCTCGGCGTACCCATGACCGACACCCACCTCTTCCACGAGTGGGTCGACACCATCGTGTTCGGCAACACCACCGACGCCGACGGGTCGGTGCGGGCCGCCGTGGAGCTCAACGACTACGTCATCGCGTTGCTCACCGCGCACGACGTCGCGCCTGCGGATGACACGTTCCTCACGGTCATGCGTGACAGCCATGTCGAAGGCGGTCCACTCGCGCTCGACGAGAAGGTGCGCATGGTGGTGCAACTGATCTTCGGTGCGCTGCACACCACCGCGTATCTCATCAACGGCGCGCTGTTGATGCTCGACGACGATCGCCCGGCGCGCGCCCGACTCATCGCCGAACCAAAGTTGATGGAATCGGCGGTCGAAGAGTTCTTGCGCATGATCGCGCCGGTACAGGGCATCGCCCGCAAGGTCACGCGCGACACCGAGTGCTTCGGCCAACAGTTCGCCACCGGCGACCGCACGATGTTGCTGTGGGCATCGGCGAACCGCGACGCGTCCGTGTTCCCCGACGCCGATTCGTTGGTGCTCGACCGCGCACCCAACCGGCACATCGCGTTCGGTGTCGGCATGCACCGCTGCATCGGCGCGCCGCTCGGGCGCCTGCAGTCGCGGGTGGTGCTCGAGGAGATCCTGCGCCGGCTACCCGAGTACTCGATCCCCGACCGCGACGCGATCGTGTGGGGTGCGAGCTCGACGCGCGGCATCATCCACCTGCCGATCGTGTGGCCGACGAGCGAACCCCACGGCTGCTGACGAGGCTCGGACGTGGTCGGGCGTCGGTCCCGGGAAGTCCGCGACGATCTAATCGGGGGCGATGATTGTGCCGTCGGGGTGAATGACAGTCCCGTCGGGCTTGGTGATCGTGGGGCGGTGATCGTCCCAATACGCCTGGCGTTGCCGCCATTGCGCGTCGGTGTACCCGCCGGGGTTCGGGAGCGTATAGCGGTTCGGGTCGGGGGCGGTTTCCATGACCCGGTGCTTGCCGGGCGACCATCCACGGCCCGCCAACAAGGCATCGGCGACCTTCACGATCGGCACTTCGAGGTCGGTGGCCATGGTGTCGTTCCAACGGTTCCAGAACCCGAAGAGCGACACGGCCGCCACCATCTCGACGATCTGATCGTCGGTGAACCACTCGCGCAGATCGTCGAAGTGCTGTTGCGTCACCTGGTTCGGCACCTGACCCATGTCGCGCGCCAAGCGCAACGCCGCGCGTTCGGACTGGTCGAACAGGTCGCTCGACTCGAACTCCCAGACCTTCTCGATGCGCTCGTCGGCCACGCCACGCATCACGCCGGTATGCGCGGTGTGCGCCTCGCAGAAGCGGCAGCCATAGGCGCTGGAGGCGATGTGGCTCATGAGCACCTTCATCTCGACCGAGACACCCTGCAGCTCGCCGAGGGCCTTCGAGAAAGACATGTACCCGTGGAACAATCCGGGCAGGCGCGCCATCGTGAGGAACGCGTTCGGCACGTAACCGGCGTGGTCGTCAAGGTAGCTGAAGTAGTCCTCGAACTCGGGGAGATCGCCACGGTCACGAGGATCAACGTGCGCCATTTGCTGGCTCCGTTCGCTTGTGGGTCGCCGCCATTGTGACCGATCGACCGGCAAGCCGCCCGCCGGTACTGTTCGCGCCATGACCGACGCCGTGCAGTACATCACCGATCTCGAAGCAATCCGCAGCCTCACCCAGCGTTACGCACGAGCAGTCGACACCAGGGACATCGACACGGTCGGCACCCTCTTTCACCCCGAGGCGCAGGTCGAAGGCGTGCGCGGCACTGCAGCCATCGGGCCGTACCTCGACGGGATGCGCAACGCCTCGGCGGTGTTCGCGGGAAGCATGCACGTGCTCGGCGATCCGCTCGTCACCTTCACCGCGGGCGCCGACGAGGCATCCACCGACACCTATGCGGTCGTGTACCAACTGCGTGAGCCCGACGCGCCCGAGGGCGACCTCACGCTGGGCATGCGCTACTTCGATCAGCTGGTGCGCCACGACGGCAACTGGGTGATCGCGCACCGACGCACGGCCACGATCTGGATGCGCGGGGCACTCCCTGGGTAGGCGTGTGTGAATCGCATCGTCGACATCGTCGATCGAGATCAACCGGTCACCGTCGGCGTGCAGCCTGTTCGCCCGCCGGCCGACGGCGCAGCGCATGCACGGCCTCAGCCTCTGCGTCCATGCCCATCGGTGGGCGTGACGTGGTGTGCTGCACTCCACCATCCGACACGATCTCTTGCCCGGTCACGTACGCCGACAGGCGCGACGCGAGGAACACCGCGACACCCGACGTCTCCGCCACGTCGCCGAGGCGGCCGAGCGGAGTCGACGCGCCCACCACCCGTATCCACTCCGCGATCTGGGGGTTCGCGGCCTCTGCTTTGACCACTGCTTCGGTGCGATGCGTCCCGGGAACGATGCAGTTGACCCGGATGCCGTAACGGCCGAGTTCTAGCGCGGCCGAGCGTGTCAGGTGGACTACGCCTGCGTTGGCCGCGCCATACCCGGCGGCGTTCGGCGCGGCGACCAAGCCGCTCAATGACGAGACGTTGATGATGCTGCCGCCGCTGCCGTGCTCGATCATGGCTAACGCTTCGACCTGCGTGCACAGCATCGCGGTCGACAGGTTCTGCGTCACGACGTCATCCCAATCGTCGAGCTCGATGTCGAGGAAGGGCTGGGGGCCTTTGGTGCTGCCCACCGTGTTCACCGCCACGTCGAGCCGGCCGAAGTACGCCGTGGTCGTTGCGACCATCTCCTCGACGGAGGTCTTCGTGCGCGCGTCGGTGCGATGAAAGATCGCGTCGCGGCCGAGCGCGTGGATCTCGCGCACGGCGTCACTGCCGTCGGCCAGATCGGCGATCATGACGTGGCAACCGGCGCGAGCGAGCGCGACTGCGCATCCTCGTCCGATGCTTTGCGCGCCGCCGGTGACGATGGCGACCGCGTCGCGAAGTCCGAGGAGTTCGTCGTCGATCGCGAACGGGCCGCCGCGCACTTCAGGTCGCCCGAGCGTGGCCGGCGAGTCGGACGACGAGCTCACGTCGCGATCTTGTACAACGACGCCGCGTTGTCGCGGACGATGCGGTCGAGTTGTGACTCGGTCACCAGATCAGCGAAGCGGTTGCGCATCGCCTCGGAGTTGGGCCAGGTCGAGTCGGAGTGCGGATGATCGCTGGCCCACAACAAGCGGTCGAGATTCAGCATGTCGAGTGATCGCAGCGCGACTTCGTCGTCTTGGAACGTCACGTAGATGTTCTCCTTGAAGTATTCCGACGGCAGCCGCCCGAGCGAGTCGTACTCCTTGCCCGCACCGCCAGGCGCCATGGCGACCTTGCCGATCCACTTGTGGTGGCGCTTGTACAGCGTGTCCATGCGGAACATGAAGTGGGGTGCCCACCCTGCGTCGGCCTCGACGCACACGACGCGAAGATCAGGGTGGCGCTCGAACACACCACCGAAGATGAGCGTGCCGAGCAGGTCCTGGTTGGCGTGGAAGATGCCGAGGAAGCCGTTCATGCCCGGGCCTCGCCACCGACGCCCTTCGCCCGAAGTCAGGATGTGGAACGACACCGGCAGCTCGAGGTCGATGATCGCTTCCCACAGCGGGTCGTACATCTCGTGGTGCCAATCCTCCAGCCCGGGGAAGCCGGGCAGCATCACGCCGCGCAGCCCGAGCTCCTTGATGGCCACGAGATCTTTGATGGCATCATCGGGCGTGCGCACCGCGGTCTGCCCGACGCCCAGCAGACGATCCGGTGCGATGTCGCACCACTCGGCGATCCACCGGTTGTACGCCTCGAAACACGCCACCTTGTAGTCCATGTCGGGGTGGGCGCAGAGCACCATGCCCACCGACGGGAAGATGACCTCGGCCGCGAAGCCGTCGGCACGCTGTTCCTCGAGGCGCGCCTTCGCGTCGTACCCGCCAGGATGCAGCTCGTCCCAGTGCCAGCCATCGGGCCGTTCGATGTGGGTGCGACCCGCTGCGGCGATGCGCCCGAACGGGCAGTAGGCCGCATCGGGCGAATCGGGGTCGACGATGATGGTCGCGCCCATGCCAGGAAGGTGCGCGAGCTTGGGCGCGCGGTCGCGGAACCTCGGGTCGATGTCGGCGTAGGCCGCTTCGGGCTCGGTGATGTGCGAATCGGCGGAGATGTAATCGCCGAACACGGCATGGCTCATGACACGGTCCTGTCGTTCAAGGTGGCGACCAGTTGCTCTTCGAAATCGCGGAGCTGTTCGGCCGATCGGTCGTAGCGCAGACCCGCGCGGTTGGCGTTGGGGCCGGGCCATTCGGGGAGCAGACCGAGCTCGTGACACAAAAACTGCGCTTCGACGTTGGCGCCGCGGTAGCGGTCGGCGTCGGGGTGCGTGACCAACCAACGCACGACGGCGCCGACCACGTCGGGCGGTGCCCCCCAACCCCCGAATCCGAAACGGCCACTCTCGAGCAGCGTGCGCTCGGCGTCGATCATGCCCGGCTGCACGTTGAACGTGCGGATGCCCTGGCCGGCGTACTCGACTTCGATGAACCCGGCGATGCGGTGCACGGCAGCCTTGGAGAGGCCGTAGCCCATCCCCCAGCCCCCTTCGCCTGCCGCGCTCGACGGGTCGGCGTAGGCGACAGCCGACGTGATCATGACGATCGTGCCCGATCCCTGCGCGACCATCGCGGGGAGGAACGTCTTGTTCAACACCAGCGGCCCGAGCACATTGGCTTCGAGTTGGTGACGCAGGAGCTCGATCGGCGTGTCGACGAACCGATCCATGTGACCGGGGCCGACGTAGCGGCCGTTGTGCACGACCACGTCGATGTGGCCGAAGGTTGCGAGCGTGCGCGCGGCCGCCTCGTCGAGCGATCCGTGATCGAGGAGATCTGCCGGCAGCACGAGCGCGGTGCGCCCAAGATCTGTGATGCTCGCGGCGGTCTCCTCGAGGCTTCCCGGGAGCGGGCTGGAATCCGAACCATGGACCGTCGGGGAGTGTTCGCGCACCTCGCCGTCGTGCACGGTACGGGCGGTGATCGCGACGTCGAAGCCGGCGCGTGCGAGAAACACCGCGCACGACTTCCCGATGCCGCGACTCGCCCCCGATACGAACGCGGTACGCGGCCGATCTACGTGTTCGGTCTGCATGAGGCCCAACTCTCCCGCCACTCGGTGGCGTCGTCGAGTGTTGTGGATGACGAGCCACCGAGCAAGCGCGCACGACTCGCCTCATGAACGGCACCAGTTCAGCTAGACCTCCCTCCACCGCACGCGTCTCGATCCCAGGAGGTTTCTCGTGACCCCAGCCGGTCAACCGGTGATCATCGAAGCGGCCATCAACGGCCTCACCTCGACCGAGCGCAATCCACACGTACCACGCACACCCGAAGCGGTCGCCCGTGTGGCGATCCGCTGCATCGACGCGGGCGCGGCGATCATCCACGCGCACAACGACTCGATCGAGTTGCCACGCGAAGTTGCTGTGCGTCTCTATGCCGAGTCATGGCGCCCGGTGCTCGACCGGCATCCTGACGCGTTGCTCTACCCGACACAGCAGCTGGGCCCAGACATGGCCGAGCGGCTCGCGCACTTCGCGCCGCTCATTGATGTGATCGGGTTGCGCATCGGAATCGTCGATCCGGGATGCGTGAACGTCACCTGGGCTGACGAGGACGGCTTGCCGGCGCCCGGCCTCGGCCCGTACGTCAACAGCGTGGCTGACATCCACGCAGGGTTCGCGTTGTGCGAAAGGCTCGGCCTCGGTCCCAGCGTGTCCATCTACGAGCCGACATGGCTGAACCACACCCTCGCGTTCGAGCGGGCCGGGCGCCTGCCACGTGGGGCGATGCTAAAACTGTATTTCGGCGGGACCAACGGATACTTCGCCCGCGGCGAGGGTGTGTCGTTCGGGCTGCCGCCGACCGCGAAGGCGTTTGCGGCCTACCTCGAGATGTTGGAAGGCTCCTCGCTTCCGTGGTCGGTGTCAGCCGTGGGTGGCGACCTCCTCGCAACCCCGGTAGCCCGACTCGCACTCGAGGCTGGCGGGCACCTCAAGATCGGACTCGAGGATTACGCAGGTCCGGGCACCCCAACGAACGAGGAGCTCATCGCTCAGGCCGTACAGCTGGCGACCGACGTGGGCCGGCCCATTGCCTCCCCCGCCCAAGCAGCCGCGATCCTCGACCTGCCGCGCGGAGCACGGCCGTGAGCGTTTCGAGGTAGGCGCCGAGGTTGGTAGTGTTCTGCGGGTCGTGACGGTCTGCACTCCCGAGACCCGACTCGTCAGCTTTGGACAGGT
>WLNW01000058.1 GCA_009699605.1 Actinomycetota bacterium
CGCGCCGCGTCGGCCTCGCATGGTTGCGACACGCGACGATTCCGCGGCGATGGCGAGTGCGGCGAACGCCGACAATGATCCGAAGTGGTAGGTCCACTTGCTCGGGGTCAGCGTGAGCAGCATCGCCGCCGCGAGGAGGATGCCGCCGAGATCGCGACCGGCGAGTCCTGTGTTGTGGTGCTCGTGACCGAGAATCCTGCGGTACTCGCGCGGGCCGAGGTCTGGATCGGCCCGCTTTCGGGCCCGGGACTTGCCCGTGGCGTCGAGCTGTTCTGCCCGAGCGGACGACTCGTCATGTCCGATATCGCCTTCGAGGACGCGGTTTCGTGTGTGCTCCCGGCACCGGGGCGCTGTCGCATCCGTATCGAGCCCAGCACCGAGGGGGGAACGTCATGCGTGCGCTTCCTCGTGGACTGCGGCAGCCACGACGTGGCGCGAGCGTGAGGACTGAGAACACCCCGGTCACGATCCTCAGCGCTGTCTCAGGTTCCAGCGGTCAGAATGCGCCACGTCTCCGGTGCCGGTGGCTCATACTCCTCGAGTTGTATCCCATCGCGGGAGAACGGGATGGTCAAGGGTGATCGAAGCTGAGGCGGTGTCGAAGCGCTACGGGTCGACGCTCGCGGTGGACTCGTTGAGCTTCACGGTGCGCGACGGGTGCGTGACCGGGTTCTTGGGGCCGAACGGTGCGGGCAAGTCGACGACGATGCGCATGATCGTGGGTCTGGACGCGCCCACCTCGGGTGGCGTTCGGGTCGGTGGTCGTCCGTATCGGGATCGGCGGTTCCCTCTGCACGAGGTGGGGGCGTTGCTCGAGGCCAAGACGGTGCACCCGGGGCGGAGCGCGCGGAACCATCTCCGGTGGCTGGCGGAGTCGAACGGCATCGCCCGGCGTCGGGTCGATGCGGTCCTCGAACAGGTCGGGCTCGCCTCGGTGGCCAAGAAGCGCGCCGGCACGTTCTCGCTCGGGATGAGTCAGCGGCTGGGTATCGCCGCGGCGCTCCTGGGTGATCCGGAAGTGCTGTTGCTGGACGAGCCGGTGAACGGCCTCGACCCCGAGGGCATCCGATGGGTGCGCGAACTGTTGCGCTCGCTGGCGGGCGAGGGCCGCACGGTGTTCGTATCGAGCCACCTGATGAGCGAGATGGCCCTGACCGCGGATCATCTGATCGTGATCGGGCAAGGGCGATTGATCGCCGATGCGAGCGTGGCGGAGGTGATCGCCCAGGCGTCATCGAACCGCGTCCGGGTGGCGACCGCGGAGCCGGCACGGCTGCAGTCGTTGATCGAGTCGATGGGGGGCAAGGTCGAAACGGCGCCGCCGGAGGAGCTGCTCATCTCGGGCGTGGAGTGTCGCGACGTCGGCATCGCGGCGGCGCGAGCGGCGATCACGCTCTATGAGCTCACGAAGGTCGAGGCATCGTTGGAGGAGGCGTTCATGGAGATGACCCGGGACAGCTCGCAGTACCACGCCGGCATCGCACCGACCGCAATGGCCGGCGCATGAACGCGACGCCCGAGGTCCTCCCGGCGCCACGGCCGGCCAAGGTGCTCCCCGAGCCGTCGGCGCTCGCGCTGTTCGGCTCGGTCGTCCGGGCGGAGTGGACGAAGTTGCGGTCGGTCCGCTCCACGATGTGGTCGCTGCTGGTCACCGTCGCTTTGGTGGTCGGGCTGGGCGCGCTGTTCTGCGCCGCACGCGTGGCCCGGGCGGATCGACTCGACGCCGGTGAGCTCCGCAACTTCGACCCGACCGGCTTCAGCATGAACGGGATCTTCCTCGCGCAGCTGGCGATCGGGGTGCTCGGCGTGTTGGTGATCTCGTCGGAGTACGCGACAGGTCAGATCGGCTCGACGCTCGCTGCGACCCCCCAGCGGCTGGTGGTGCTCGCCGGCAAGGTCGTGGTGTTCCTCGGCGTGGCGTTCACCGTGGGTCTCGTGGCGTGCGGGACGGCCTTCGTGGTCGGGCAGAGCATCTTGTCGCAGAAGTTCGCCACGGCGTCGTTCGGTGATCCGGGCGTGTTGCGGGCCGTGCTCGGCGGGGCGACCTACCTGGCCGTGCTGGGCGCGCTCGGCATCGGTCTCGGTGCGATCCTGCGCCGTCCCGCGGGTGCGATCGCGGCGCTGGTCGGTCTGCTGTTGGTTTTGCCGATCCTGTCGAACTTCCTCCCGTCGCCGTGGAACGACGACATCGGCAAGTACCTGCCGTTGCGGGCCGGGAACCCGATCTTCCACACCGGTGCCGTCGACTCCACCGATCTGTCGCGAGGGGTCGGCTTCGTGGTGTTCTGCGCCTATGCCGTCGTGGCGCTGGTGGTCGGTGCGGTGTTCCTCGACCGCCGGGACGCGTGACGGCCGAACGCTCGGCGGCGTCGGCTGATCGCGGCCGCGCACGTCAACCGCTCATACTCGGTGTCGCGGTCGCGGCGTTGACCGGGGTGTTCGTGAAGTTGTGGGACAGCGTCGGTGAGAACGATGCGACGGTGCGTCTCGACCATCGGTGGACGGCGTGGGTGGTGACCCACCGCAGCCCGGGACTGATCCGGGTGATGCGAGTCGTGACGCACCTCGCCGATGGTTGGACGATCGTGGTGGTGGTGGCCCTCACCGTCGTCGTGTTGCGCGTCCGCCGATTGCCTGGTGCACTGCTGGTCGTTGCGGCGACCTCGTCGACGGCGATCGTGGTGGGTGTCGTCAAGTCGGTCGTCGGTCGCGCTCGTCCGCCGGCGATCGATGCGGCGACTGCGGCGTCCGGGTACGCGTTTCCGTCCGGTCACTCGGCGCAAGCCGCAGCGTGTTTCGGGGCGCTCGGGTGGATCGCGGCGAGCAAGACCCGACGTCGGCGCGCCTGGGTGGTGCTCGCCGGCGGATTCCTCACGCTCATCGTGATGGTCGGTGCGTCACGCGTGGTGCTCGGTGTGCATTGGTTCTCCGATGTGGTCGCCGGCTGGACGGTCGGCGGCGCGGCGGTGCTGTGCGTGCTCGCGGTGACATCGGCTCGCGGAGGTCAGATCGCACCGATCCGGCGGAGCCGGCGGAACGCGACGAGGCCCGGGAGCACGGGGAGCCAGTAGGTGACGAGCCGGTAGATGACCACGGCCGCGGCGGCGGCCGTGGTCGGCGTGCCGGTGCGGGTGAGGCCGGTCACCAGCGCTACCTCGATGGCGCCGAGCCCTCCGGGGGTCGGGCTGATCGATGCCGCAGCCGCCGCGACGAGGTACACGACCATTACGTCGGTCGGTGTGACGTGCGCATCGACCGATCGGAGCGCACACCACAGGCCCGCGCCGTGTGCGAGGGTCACGCCGGCCGAGCCGAGGAGCAACAGCGTCAGGCGCCGCGGGTCGCGCAGCACATCGCTCGCCGCGAGCTGCATCACCCGGAGGTGCCCCTTCCAGTGCTGGGGGATCCATCGGATCCATACGGCGGCGCCGACCACGACGAGGCCGACGAGGATCGCGACGTACGCGCCCGCATCATCGGGCGGGTCGACGTCGCGCTGCAGCCCGCCGAAGAACGGGAGGAGTCCGAGGAAGAGCGCGAGGTGCACGGCGAGCCCTGCGACGTTGTTCAACGCGTTCGCCGTCACCGCTTCGCTCCGGCGCGCCCCGGCGCGCTCGAGGTACCGGACGTTGAGGACCGCACCCCCGACGCCGCCGGGCACGAACCGGTTGACGAACGACGACGCGACCTGCATCACGACGGTGCGTCCCCGTGCGAGCCGGACGGTGGTGGAGCCGATGGTGCACGCCGCGGCCATCGCATACGTGACCGCCGCCACGCCGGCGACGGCCACGATCCACGCCGGGCGGGCGTGGGCGATCGTGGTGAGCGCGGATTCGGACCGCTTCGCGTTGAGGAGGAGCACGGTCACGACGACGCCGAGCGCCACGATCGTCGTGGCGTGGCGCAACCACGTGGCGACCCGCCATCGGCCCGAGATCTCGCCGACCGCGGTGGCCGCCGACGGGGCCAGGTCGGCGATCTCGAGGAGGTCCTCCGGGTCGGGCGACGGGGACGTCACGGGAACGTCGCCGGCCGGGCCCGACGGCGCAGCGCGAGCGGTCGGCGACCGGCACGCGCCCGCACGCGGCCCATGGCGGTTCTCCGGTCCGTCCCCGGCGCGGCGGCGGTGCCGCGTCGCGGCATGGGCGCCGTTCGCGCGGCCAGGATGACGAGCGCGACGAGGAACAGCAGGCGGATCACGCCGGCGAGCGCGGGGTAGTGCGGTGCGCCCGAGGTCGCTTCGCATGCCACCGCGCTGAGCATCGTGACGACCGGGACTCGGTGTGGTCGAGCGATGCCCTCCCAGAGCAGTACGCCCACCACGAGACCTGCGGTGTAGTAGTGGTGCACGGCGGGATCGAGCACGAGCCGGATCGCCACCGTGGCCATGAGGACTGCATGCCACCGGCCCGTGCGAACGCGCAGTGCCGCAGCGGCCAGTCCGAACAGGACCTGCGCCGGGCGTACCCAGGCCGGGGTCGTGGCGTTCGCGAACCCGAGGGCTCGCAGGGCGGAGGATGTCGCGTTCGTGATCTTGAACGATGCCGCGGCGTGCACGGTCCCGGGCTCGTCGATGACGAACGGCAGCCAACCCACCAGGACCAGTCCAGCGAGGGCGGCGAGCCGCCGGAGCGCATCGCGGCCGGGTACGGCGAGCGCGAGCGGGGCGAACATGATCGCCCACGGCTTGGCGCCGGCGGCGACGGCGAGCAGCACGACGGCGAGCCAGGGCCGGCGCCGCGCGATCGCGCCCGCCGCGCCCGCCGCGGCTGCGAGCGCGATCGCGTCGTCGAGGTGCGCGGTGCGCACGGCGACGTCGCTCCAGACCGTCGTCAGGGTGGCGACGCCGAGCATTATCGAAAGGGTCGAGGCGCGGGAACCCTCAGGTCGCGTGCGAGCGATGGTGTCGTGGATGGTGGTCGCTGCCACCACCCCGAGCAGCGCCGCCACGACCATCGCGCCGGCCACCCGATCGACGTGGGCAGGTACGCGAACGGTAGGGCCACGAGGATGCTGAGGGGCCCGAACTGGAACTCGGGGTGCTCGGCGTACACATCGAGCCCGCCCTCGGCCCCGGGACGCGACGTCGCGAATAGTGCGTGCGCCGCGTCGTGGAAGAAGTGCCACGACGTCGAGTGATGAAACGGCAACAGCACCGAGAAGGCGACGGCCGCCACCACGACGGAAACCGTCGATGGGCGGACCGAACCGACTCGATCAGACCGCCACCACGCAGGCGATCGCACGGTGGATCACCGGGCCAGTGACGAGCGGAGGTTGGCGAGGGCTTGTTGTTCCTTCGTGGCGTCGGGGCGCGACGCGCGCAGCGCGCCGAGCACGGTGTCGATCTCACCGTCGAGCACGTTCCAGGCGGATTTGTCGAGCGGTTGGAGGCGGCTTTGGGCCTTGTCCCAGGCCGTCTCGAGGTCCTTGACGCGCCGGGTTGCGCCGGCTTGGTCACCGGCGGTCAGGAGGGCCGCCGTGTCGTCGACGATGGTCGCGAGCTGCGCGACGTCGGTCGCGGGGAAGTTGGCGGCCTGCGGGCCGATCCGCACAGGTCCGCTGCTGGTGCTGCCGGTGGTCTCTTCGGCGGACACATCGCGGTGCGGGCGGCTGTTGGCGATCGCGAGCACGGCGATCGCGGCGACGACCACGGCGCCGTAGTAGCCGAGCATCACCCGTTCGCGTTGCGGGTCTCGTGGTGCGGTGGGTGCCTCGGACGATTGGTCGATGACGTCGGGCTTCGCGATGGCGAGGTAGATGACGGTCCCGGCGATCGCGGCGAGGAAGATGACGCTGGTGATTGCCGTGCCGAGGTTCAGGCCGCCGTCGGCGTGGGGGAGTGCGAGCCAGTCACCGAGGTTGGCGCCGAGCGGTCGGGTGAGCACGTACGCGAGCCAGAACGACAAGACGGCGCCGCCGCCGAAGCGCCAGCCGACCACGACCGCGGCGATGAGCGCGGATGGGAGCAGGACCGAGACGCCGGGGGTCCAGCCGGTGAGCTCGAGGGTCCAGTCACCGGCCGCGGTCCCGAGCGCGAACGTGACGAGGATGGCCAGCCAGTAGAACGCCTCCCGGGGTCGGGTCACGATGCTGTGGATCGACAGGGTGTGCTCGCGTACGAACCAGATGCCGAACACGACCGCCAGGACCGCGGCGCACACGGGGGTGGTCACCGCGAGGGAGACGTGATAACGGTCGGTGAGGATGTCGGTGTACAGCGTGCCGGTGACGCTGAGGACCACAACGGTCAGCCAGTAGCGGACAGGGTGGTATCGGACGGACCGCATCTGCCACGCCAAGACGGCGGCCAGGGCCACCGTGAACAGCAACGCGGTGTTGATCAGCCCGACGCCGACGTCGACGCTGACCCAGTCGGCGAAGCTTTCGCCGACGGTGGTGCAGAGGATCTTGATGATCCAGAACCAGATGGTGACTTCGGGGACCTTGTTGAGCAAGGACCCGGCACCGGCGAGGCCGGCACCCGGAGTGGACGCTTCGTTCGCCATCGGGCCAGCGTGACAGCACGTTGCTCACGGGATGCCTTGCTCGCGGTTCGACGACGGTTAAATCTCTCGACGATCAGCGTGTCGGCCCAGGGTCGGTCGGCCCGCTGCGAACCAGCCGCGTAGCGTTGATGGCATGAGCGGGCGGGTGCTGATCGTGGAGGACGATGAGACGATCGGCGCGGTGATGGCGCGCGCGTTGGGGGCCGAGGGCTACGAGACACGATGGGTGCGTTCCGGCGAGGCGGCGCTCACGAGCCTTGACGGGGTGGTGCTCGTGCTGCTCGATCTCGGGTTGCCGGGCCTCGACGGGGTCGAGGTGTGTCGACGCATCCGACGGATCGATGCGACGTTGCCGGTGATCATGCTCACGGCCCGCCAGGACGAGATCGATGTCGTGGTCGGGCTGGATGCCGGCGCGTCGGACTACGTCCGCAAGCCGTTCGGACTGCCCGAGCTGTTGGCGCGCGTGCGGGCCCGGCTGCGCGGCGCGCCAGGGGTGCCGGTCGCGGACCTCATCATCGGCGACCTCCGCGTCGATCCGGCGGCGCGGCGGGCATGGGTCGGCGACGTCGAGATCGAGTTGCGGGCCAAGGAGTTCGACGTCCTGCACGTGCTCGCCCGCGAGGCGGGGCGCGTCGTCACGCGAGATCGCTTGATGAGCGAGGTGTGGGACGACGACGGCATCGGGTCGACGAAGACCCTCGATGTCACGATGGCGTCCTTGCGGCGCAAGCTCGGCGAGGAACCCGGGGGGCCCAGCCGCATCGGAACGCTGCGCGGGGTCGGCTATCGGTTCGAGCGCCCGTGACGCGACGCATCCTGTGGGCGATCGTCGGGGTGACCTGCTTTGCGGTGGTCGCGCTCGCGGTGCCCTTGGGTGTGGTGATCGATCGCGAGTTCGAGGGCCAGGCCCTGTTGCGCCTGGAACGCGCCGCGATTCTCGCCGAGCGCGACGTGCCGGTGGGGTGGCGACCCGGCGATCCACTGGTGCTCGGTACCCCGCTTCGGGGCACCTCGTTCGGGGTCTACGACCTTGGCGCGCGCCTGGTGTCGGGGACCGGCCCGGCCCAAGGCGACGACGCGGTGCGCGACGCGCTCGACGACTGGGTGGGCGAGCGGGAGACCTCGTCGTCTTATGTGATCGCCGTGCCGATAGCGGAGGGCGGCTCGGTGGTGGCCGTGTTGCGCGCCGAGCAGGCCCTCGCGGTGACCGATCGCCGGATCCGCTTCGCGTGGGCGTCGATGGCGGTGCTGGCGGCAGTGATCGTGGGTGCGTCGATCGTGCTCGGTCGCCGCCTGGCGCGGCGCATCGCGGTGCCGATCGAGAGCTTGCACGATCGGGTCTCCCAGCTCGGGGCCGATGCCCCGCTCGTCGCGTTGCCACGCTCGGGCATGGCCGAGCTCGACGATCTTGCGACCGCGCTCGAGGACGCGTCGCGCCGGGTGACCGAGTCGGTGGTCCGCGAACGGCAGTTCAGCGGCGAGGTGTCCCATCAGCTCCGCACGCCGCTGACCGGGCTCCGACTCGTGCTCGACGCCGAACGTGCGGCCCCGCGCCCGGATCGGCTCGCGGTGCTCGACGAGGCGACAGCGTCGCTCGACCGGCTCGAGCAGACCGTCGACCAACTGCTCGCGCTCGGCCGCCGCCGGCCGGTCGATCGAAACCGGCTCGACATGGCCGACGTCCTGGGCGGCGTCCGCCGTCGCTGGCTTCCGGCCTTCGCCGAACGGGCACGAACGCTGGATGTCGACGTGGACGCGGCCTCGCGGGTCTCGGCCGTGGTCTCTCTGGCCGCGATCGACAACGTCCTCGACGTGGTGATCGACAACGCGCTGAAGCACGGAGCGGGACGCGTGCGGGTGACCGCGGCGGCCATCGCCGGCGGGGTCGCGGTGCGGGTCGCCGATGAAGGGTCGATCGAGCTCGATGCGACGGGGCTCTCGGACGCGCTCGACGAACGCGACGGCGACGCGGGCCGCAGCGGATCGACGCGCATCGGGCTGCGATTCGCCCGTCGTCTGCTGCGCGCCGAGGGCGGCGAGCTCGTCTGCACGTCGCGGGCACCGATGGAAATCTCGGTGATCCTGCCCGAGGTTTAACCCTCGGCAAAGGTCGTCGTCACCGTCGTCGAAGGTGACGGTCCTACCCTCGCAACGAAGCTCCGGTACTCGGCCGTGGCAAAGAGAGAGAGAGAAGCCGCCGCGTGACCACGACCGCATTCAGGGACTCGTCGGACGACGCAGGGCGTACGCGGCGATGAGCTACTTCCAGGCGATCGTCATCGGGGTCCTCCAGGGGGTCACCGAGCTGTTCCCGGTGTCGAGCCTCGGCCATTCGGTGCTGGTGCCGGGGTGGTTCGGGTGGGGCACGCTCGTCGGCGGGCAGTCGGCCGACGAGAGCTTCTATCTCGCGTTCCTCGTGGGTCTGCACCTGGCGACCGCTGTCGCACTGTTGTTCCACTACCGCCGGGATTGGGCCGAGTTGATCCGCGCGTTCTTCCGCAGCGCGCGCCGCCGTCGGGTCGACGATGCGAACGAGAGGATGGCGTGGTTGCTGATCCTCGCGACCATCCCCGTCGGCGTGGTCGGCCTGGTGTTCGAGCATTCGTTGCGGACCTTGTTCGCGAAGCCGCTCGCCGCGGCGATCTTCCTGACGATCAACGGCGTGATCCTGCTGGGTGGCGAAGTGCTTCGACGCCGGCAGGCCGCCGCGCACGTCGCCGGCACGACCGAGGGGAGCGGGCGCAGTCTGGAGTCGCTCACGGTGCGCGACGGGCTCAGCATTGGATCCGCGGAGATCCTGGCGTTGTTCGCGGGCATCAGTCGCTCGGGCGTGACGATGGTGGCCGGTCTGTTGCGAGGGCTCGATCACGAGCACGCGGCACGGTTCTCGTTCATGCTCGCGACGCCCGTGATCCTCGCCGCCGGCGTCTACAAGCTCCACGACCTGCTGGGGCCCAACGGTGACGGACTGCACGGTCAGATCATCGTGGGGAGCATCGTGGCCGGCCTGGCCGCCTACGGTGCGGTGCGGTTCCTGGAGCGGTTCTTCCGATCGAACACGCTGACCCCGTTCGCTATCTACTGCCTCGTCGCGGGCGCCGCGTCGATCGTCCGCTTCGCGTGACGGGCTCCGCGGTCATTTTGCCGTCCCTTTGCTTTCGGTTTCCGGCGGCTTTCGGCGCCGCGGCGTACAGCTATGGTGCACCATTCGAACCGTCCGAACCAGGAGCCGTCGTGTGAAGGAATCGAAGCAGGGCAAGAAGAAGGTTGTCGCCGCCGGCGTCGCCGCGTTGAGCCTCGTCGGCGGATCGCTGGCGCTCGCCGCGATCAACCCGTTCGCCGCCAACGCGCAGGACACGCCGAGCACCACGACCGGGCCGGCCGGGGCGGTCGCGCCGACTGGGAAGTTCCAGTCGAACGAGGACCCGACGCACGAGGCGGGGGAGACCCCTGAGCAAGAGGCCGCCGAGGACGCCGGGCAGCGCCTGGGCGGGCGCCACAGCGGGGGTCGGCACGGCGGCATGAGCAACGAGGATCCCGCGCACGAGGCGAAGGAGACCGCCGAGCAGGAAGCCGCCGAGGACGCTCGGCACACGGCCGATGCGACGACGCCTTCGGCTCCCGCTGCAGGCGCGAACGGCACCGCCAAGACGCAGTCGTATCGCCGCAACTTCTGAGGCGTGGGCTGCACGGGCCGGCCATCGCGGGCCGGCCCGCGTCGCGTCACCGGTCCGGGTACCCCATCGAACGGCAGGCGTTGAACCGTGCGAGTACTGATCGCGGAGGACGAAGCCTCGATGGCCGCGTCGTTGCGACGCGGCTTGGAGGCCGAGGGCTACGCGGTCGACCACGCCGCGGACGGCGCCGAGGCGCTGTGGATGGCGTCGGAGTTCACCTACGACGCAATGGTGCTCGACCTCATGCTGCCGAAGGTGAACGGCTTCGTGGTCGCTGGGCGTCTCCGCGCCGCCGGCCGCGATCTGCCGATCTTGATGCTCACCGCCAAGAACGGGGAGTTCGATCAGACCGAAGCGCTCGACGCGGGCGTCGATGATTTCCTGTCGAAGCCGTTCTCGTACCCGGTGCTCCTGGCGCGCTTGCGCGCCCTGATCCGACGGGGCTCGACCGCAAAAACGTCCGTGTTGCAAGCGGGTGATCTCGTCGTGGACCTCGCGGCGCGCACCTGCCGGCGCGGCGAGCACTCGGTCGAGCTCACCGCCCGCGAGTTCGCGCTGCTCGCATACCTGGCGCTGCACGCCGACGAGGTCGTCTCCAAGCAGGACCTCCTTCGTCACGTGTGGGCCGAGCACGGCGACTTCGACGCCAACGTCGTCGAGGTCTACGTGAGCTATCTCCGCCGCAAGATCGACGTGCCGTTCGATCGGGCATCGATCGAGACGGTGCGCGGCGCGGGCTATCGCCTCGTCTCGCGTGCGTAACCGGGGCCGCGCCAGAACCTGGATCCGGTCTCGGCTCGCGCCCGTCCGCGTGCGCGTGACGTTGATCGCGACCGTGGTCGTCGCGGTCGCGCTCACCGTGTTTGCGCTGGTGCTGTTGTCGGTGCTGCGCGCCGGGTTGCTGCGGTCGCTGTCGGGGACGGGCCCGGAGCGAGCCGCCGAGGTGGCGGCACTCGCCGGTCGTGGCCCCCTGCCCGCCGTGCTCCCCGTGCTGAACGCGCCCCGGTTGACGCTGATCCAGGTGATCGATGCGAACGGCGCCGTGGTTGCGGCGAGCGAGCAGCTCCGAGGCACGGCGCCCGTCGTCCATGACGGCGAGCACGGCCGGCGTGTCCAGTCCGACGGGGGGCTTCCCGAGCCCGGTCCGTGGCTGGTCGAGCCGACCGCGGCGACGATCGCCAACTGGCCCGTCACCGTCGTCGTGCTGACATCGCTCACCGAGTTCTCGAGGAGCGGCGAGCTACTCGCCGGGGTCTTGGTCGCGGCCGTCCCGCTGCTCGTGGCACTGGCCTCCGGGGTCGTGTGGATCGTCGCGGGTCGGTCGTTGCGACCCGTCGAGCAGCTGCGGTCGGACGTGGAGGACATCTCTGCGCATCGGCTGCACCGGCGTGTCGACGTCCCGCCGACGCGCGACGAAGTCGGCCGGCTCGCCGCGACGTTGAACGCGATGTTGGACCGGCTCGAAGACGCGCACGGCGAGCAACGCCGCTTCGTCGCGGACGCGTCGCACGAGCTGCGTACGCCGATCGCGAACATTCGCACCGCGCTCGAGGTTGCGGCCGCCCACCCCGCCGCGACGGATTGGCCTGCGGTATCGGCGGACGTGCTGCGCCAGGACGACCGCCTGCAACGCCTGGCCGACGATCTGCTGTTCCTCGCCCGATCCGACCTAGGGGCGACCGCCCGCCATGTCGAGACGGTCGACCTCGCGGCTCTCGTGCGCGCCGAGACCGATCGTCCCGTCCGCGGCGGTGTCCGGTTGGTGCTCGTCGAGCCCCTGCCCGCGGTGACGCTCGATGGTGATCGCGATCAACTCGGACGCGCCGTGTCGAACTTGCTCGACAACGCGCTCCGCCACGCCACCTCGACGGTCTCGGTCAGGCTCCACGCGGGCATGCAGCGCGTCCAGATCGTTGTCCGCGATGACGGACTGGGAATCGGCAGGGATGACCGCGAGCGGATCTTCGACCGTTTCGTGCGACTCGACGAAGGCCGCGCCCGGTCCGACGGCGGATCAGGGCTCGGACTGGCGATCGTGCGCGAGATCGCGCAGGCCCACGGCGGAACCGTGCGCGTCGTCGGCGCCGAGCCCGGCGCGACGTTGGTGCTGGAACTGCCCCGGCCGCTGGTCTCTCAGCGTTCTCTCAGCCCCCGACCTCCAAGATCGGACCTATGAACGCTCGAACTCGCTCCCGTGTGCGGTGGACGGCCCCGGTGGTCGCCTTGGTCGGTGTGTTCGGCGTCGGCGCCGTCCCGCACATCGTCTCGACGGCTAGCGCCGCGTCGCCGGATCTCCCGCCGTTGACGGCCGCCGAGCTCCTCGCGAAGGCGCGCACCGCGCAGACCACCGGGCTCTCGGGCACGATCACCGTCGACAGCGAGCTCGGATTGCCGTCGTTGTCGTCGCTGCCCGGGCTCGGCGCTGCCGGAGCCTCGTCGCTCACGACGCTGCTGACGGGCAAGCACTCCGTGCACGTCGCCGAAGCCGGTGACGGGCAGGTCCGCTTCTCGACCGCCGCGCCGCTGCAGGAGACGAACTGGGTTCGCAACGGCCCCGAGCTGTGGAGCTATGACAGCGGCTCCGGGCGCGTGGTGCATTTCTCGCTCCCGAACGAAACGTCGGCGGCCGGCGCGGTCCACACCTCTGTGCCCGATCCCGCGCACGAGACGCCCGCCGAGTTCGCCCGTGAACTGCTCGACCAGGTGACGCCCAGCACTGCCGTGACGGTCGATGCCGCCGCGTACATCGCCGGTCGACCGGTGTATGAGCTCGTGCTCGCGCCGCACGACGCGCGCTCGACGGTGCAGGACGTGCGGATCGCCGTCGACGCGGCCACCGGGCTGCCACTCGACGTCACCGTCACCGCGAAGTCCAACGGCAAGCTCGCGTTCGAGCTCGGCTTCACCAGCGTGAGCTTCGCGACGCCCGACGCTTCGACGTTCTCGTTCGGCCCGCCGCCGGGATCGACGACCGTCGAGGCGTCGAGCCTGACGGAGTTCCTCCAGGGCGGACCGGCCCGCCACCGGCGCGATCGCACGTCGAGCACCGATCCGACCGCAGCCGCCGGCCCGGCGGCAACGACGTCTCCCGACGCGACGCCCGCCCTTGTGCACGCGGGCGAGGACTGGACGAGCGTGGTTCTGCTTCCGGCGGGATCGGCCCCCGCAGAGCTCACGGCCCTGTTGAACAACGTGCCGTCGATCGCGGTCGGCGCGACGCATGGGCGACTGCTGTCGACCACGCTCGTGAGTGTCCTCGTCCTCGATGACGGGCGCGTGGCGGTCGGAGCCGTCGACGGTGCCACGCTCGTGACCCAGGTCGCCGCGCTCGCATGACCGACCTCGCGCTACGACCCGCACCGGCCTCGGCGCCGCCGACGAGTGCGTTCGCAATTCGCACCAACGCGCTGACGAAGCGCTTCGGGGACGTGGCCGTCGTCGATCAACTCGATCTCGAGGTGCCGACCGGTTCGGTGTTCGGGTTCCTCGGCCCGAACGGATCGGGCAAGACGACGACAATCCGGATGCTTCTCGGGTTGATCGCCCCGTCGGCCGGGACGGTGGAGCTCCTCGGCCGCCCGATCCCGCAGGCGGCGCGCGAGGTGCTGCCGGCCGTCGGCGCGCTCGTGGAAGGCCCGGCCTGCTATCCGTGGCTCACGGGCCGGCAGAACTTGGAGCGCATGGACGCGGTCGGTCCCGAGCGCGACCGTTCCACGCGGCACGCTCGTGTGGACGAGGCGTTGGAGCGGGTCGGGCTCAGCGCGGCGGCGTCGAAGAAGTACCGCGCGTACAGCCTCGGTATGCGCCAACGCCTCGGCCTCGCCGTTGCATTGCTGCGACCGCGGCGGCTGCTCATCCTCGACGAGCCCACCAACGGCATGGACCCGCAGGGCACCCGAGAGATCCGCCACCTGATCCGTGAGCTCGCCGCCGACGGCACCACGGTCTTCCTGTCGAGCCATCTCCTCGCCGAGATCGAACAGGTCTGCACGCACGTCGCGGTCATGAACCTCGGCCGTCTCCTCACGCAGGGTTCGCTCGCCGCCATGCAGCAGAACTCGACACCGCGGCTGCGCATCGACACGCCCGATCTCCGCCTCGCCGCGGACACGCTCGCGACCATCGGGCTCGAACCGATCACCGGACCCTCGACGGTGTCCGCTGACGTCATGCGCGCCGAGCCCCACGAGCTCTGCCGAATGCTTGTCGACGCGGGGGTGCGGGTGAACGGGTTCGCCGTCGAACGGCCGTCGCTCGAGGACATGTTCGTCGCCCTTACCGGGGAGGGCTTCGATGTTGCGCGCTGAGCTCCTGCACCTGTTCCGCCGCCGACGCATCCACGCACTGCTCGGCGTGCTCGCCGCGTTGCCGGTCGTAATCGTCTTCGTCTTGAAGTTCGCAGGCGGACCCGGCAACGGCGAAGGACCCACGTTCCTCAACCAGGTCACGAACAACGGCGTGTTCGCCGCCCTCGCCGCCCTCACGATCACCCTGCCGGTGTTCCTGCCGCTGGCCGTGTCGATCGTCGCCGGTGACGCGATCGCTGGCGAGGCGACCCAAGGCACGCTGCGCTATCTGCTCGCGCGCCCCACCGGACGGACACGGTTGCTCGTCGCCAAAGCGGTCGCGGTCGTCGTGTTCTGCTTCGTCGCGACACTTGCGGTCGCGGTCGCCGGGCTTGTCGTCGGATCGATTCTCTTCCCGGTCGGGCGGGTCGTGACCCTGTCAGGCGACACGCTCTCATTGTGGTCGGGGATCCTGCGGATCGTCGGTGCGGCCGGCGTGGTGTCGTTGTCCCTGCTCGGGCTCGCCGCGATCGGCCTGTTCGCGTCGACGCTCACCGACGTCGCCATCGGCGCCATGGCCGGCACGCTCGGCGTGTTGATCCTCTCCGGCGTGCTGGACGCGATCCCGCAACTGTCGGCGATCCATCCGTGGATGTTCACGCACGGCTGGCTTTCGTTCGGCGACCTGCTCCGCACCCACGTCACCTGGACCGCGATCGGCAAGAACCTGGCCCTGCAGGCCGGCTACGTGCTCGTGTTCGCCACCGCGGCCTGGGCTCGGTTCACCACGAAAGACGTCCTCGCCTGACGGACCGGGTCGGCATCTCGGCGGTCGAGGCGCGGCGTTCCGTCAAGCGAGATGGGGTGCTCAACGACGCTGAGTACAGCGACCATGCGATCGTGCCGGGTCGTCCGCCCGTTCAGGTGGCCTTCAGCTCCTACCGATGAAAATGCTCTTCGCCGGATGCGCAAGCAACGACCGCACCTCCGCCGCGTGGCGCGGGGTCATCGCGGCGAGGAGCTCGGTGGAACGTTCGTCGCCGAGACCCGCCAGGACACGCGCCGCTTCGTCCATCGGGAGTCGGTCGAGTAACGCCGCCGCATCCTTCAGCGGTCGCGATCCCATAACGGCCTTGGCCGTCTCGGCGCCGGCCTCGTGCAGCACCCGTGCCGCCACCGGTGAAGCCACGGCCGCGAACGCCGCCACCCGATCAGCCCCGCCGAGCCGATCGATGACCCGGGCCACATCAACGGCGCGCCGGCCGTCCAGTGCGGCGTGCAGCGCCGCCGGTTCGCGGCCCGCGGCCCGCACCCGGGCTTCGAGCTCGTCGATGTCGTCGAGCACCTGAACCGTCATCGTGTTCTCCTCGCCGGTGGCGGCCTCAGCGTAGGGACCACGTCCGGGTGAAGGGGGTGATGACGGCGCCCGCTCAGGGCGTGGCGACGCAGCCCTTGGCCCCCAGCGCGGCTTTGGTGCCCTCGACGCTGATGCGTTTCGACCCGCGGAACACCTCGAGCGCGAACACCGACCCGATCTCCTGGGCGTCCAACGGGAACACGACGAACCCGGCAAGGGGCTGCTCCCAGCGCCGGTGCCCGCACACCGTGAGCCGGACCTCGGTGACCCCCGCGTCATAGACGGGCGCCGCGAGGAACCCGGTCGAGGAGACGTGGATCAAGAACTCGGCGTCGACCTGGCAGAAGTCGTCCTCGAGGCGATCGCCGGCGAACACGAGCATGCATTCGTGGGGCCCCAACCCGCCGGCGGAGGGCTGGGCGACAATCTGGGCGAACAACAGGTTCGGGGCCCGCAACGAGCCGACCACCCGCAGGTTCGGATCGGCGAGGGGAACGATCGGGACGCGACCGGTCGGAGGGCCGAGCGCGGCGCGCACCTGGGACTCCGAGACGGGCGCGATGGCCGGACTCCACGCGTCGATCTGTTCGAGGACCGGGTTGGCCGCGGCGCACGCCGCCGCTATGAGGGCCGACAACCCGACCAACAAGATCCTGCGCACCGCCCGACGATACCGACCGCCACCACAGCAATGCCCGCGACCCCGACGCCAACAGAATCGCCGAGCGAGGGCGCCCACGCTGGCGGAGGAGAGGACGCCGGTGGAGTTGCCACAGAACGGCGCGGCAGTTCCTGCCGTTCGTCGCGTGCCGCTGCGGTGAGAAGACAGTGGAACGCTGTGCGACTGCGCCGTGGAAGGTAACGGTGAGACCCGCGTTGAGGATCGCGTTGAGGTCGCTGCGAGGATCAGCGCTGCTCATGGGCCGCCTCAACGGGCATCGGGGAGCTTCCCGTGGCGGTCAACGGCGAACAGGCCCGGTCGCGGCGGCACTCGTCGGCATTCTCCGGATCACGACGGACGAAAAGGGGTGAGCGAAGTTGTTCCGGCAGCGCTTCGCGGTCGCGGACCTCGCCGACGATCGCGACGTCGGGCGCCATGCGCAAGAAGCCGGCAACCAGACGACGGAGATCGATCGCCGGACGATCGGCGCGAGCGGCACGCGTCTGCATTCCCG
>WLNW01000059.1 GCA_009699605.1 Actinomycetota bacterium
CGCGATCTCCGGACCGGCCTCGTCCGCGCTCGAAGAGATCGCCGTGGTACGCCACGCCCTCGGCCCGGCACTCGCTCGGGTCCTCGGCCGCGAGCGCGACGTGACATGGGCGATGCTCATCGATGCTGCGGCACGACGCGGCCACTGGACGGCCCTTCGAACGCAGCTGCTGCTCGCGGCCGACGCTCCGCAGGACATGCCCGACGTCGAAGCCGTGCTCGACGCGCTCTGGCATCTCGTGACCGAGCTCAACGAGTTGCGCACCATTGGGCCGGACCGATCAGCCTGACGGTCGCGAGGGTGTCAGCCGTGGCGACCATCGGCAGCCACGAGGCGTACAAGCTCGATCGGCTGCGCAAACCCGCTGATGTGGCGCGAACCGATGGCAACCGCGCGCGTGTTTACGAGCAACGACGACACCATGGATGCGGGGGCCAGAACCTCCTTCGGATGGGCCAGATCGCAAAGTCGCGACGCCAGGTTGACCGATTGGCCGATGTAGTCGTCGCCCTCGAACAAAATGACCGGACCTGTCGCGATGCCGGAGCGCAACGCGAGCGGTGACTGGCTCTCGTCAATGAGGCGCTCGATGTCGACCACCGCTTCGACCGCAGGTTCCATCTCGACCGAGACCAGCATCGCACCGTCGCCGAGCCACTTCGCGACGCGAACAGCGCGCGACGCCGCAACCTCGCGCACCGCGGCACGGAAGCCGCTCAACACCTTCACGGCCTCGGCGTCACCCTCGGTGTCGGTGTAGGTGGTGAAACCGGAAAGGTCGATGAACGCAAACGTCCGCACGACCCGTGTACCGCCGGGTACGGTGAAAAAGCTTGCATCGGTCACCACCAGAGGTTACTTGGCGCAGCGCAACCACCCCACGAATCCCATGAATCCCACGAATCGACGATGTCTATGCGCTGTGCCGCCATGGGCGCGGGTCGTAGGGTGCACACGTGCTTCGCGGGTTCGCTGACCTCGACGCGGTTCTGCGCGACGGCCTCTCCTGGCCGGCGGGCAACGTCGCGTTCGCCGTGATCGATCAACAAGGCGACGAGCACTTCGCCGGCGACTGCCACCGCGAGTTCGCGTTGGCATCGGTCACCAAGTTGTTCACGGCGCTCGCCACGCTCGTCGCGTGCGAAGAAGGCATCTGCGACCTCGACGAGCCGGCGCTCGGCGTCGACGGCGCGACCGTGCGTGATCTGCTGTGCCACGCCGCAGGGCTGCCGTTCGAGGCCGATGGGCCACGGGGCAACCCGCGTATGCGGCGGTCGTACTCGAGCTTCGGCTACGAGTTGCTCGGCGAGCTCGTCGCGACGCGCGCCGGTTTCGCGTTCGGGGACTACCTCCGAGAAGCGGTGTGTGAACCGTTGGGTATGCATGGAGCGCGCCTGGCCGGATCGCCCGGCTCGGCGATGGTGGCCAATGTCGTCGAAGTAAGCCGGCTGGTCCGCGAGCTGCGCCACCCCACGTTGCTCGCGCCCGAGACGTGGCGCGCCATGATCACCCCGCAGTACCCATTACTCGAAGGCGTGCTCCCGGGGTACGGGCGACAACGACCGAACCCGTGGGGCCTGGGTCCCGAGATCCGCGGCCAAAAGGAACCGCATTGGTCGAGCCACGCGAACTCGCCGGCGACGTTCGGCCATTTCGGACGCGCCGGCACGTTGGTGTGGGTCGACCCGGTGGCCAACGTTGCGTTGGTCGCGCTGACCGATCGCGAGTTCGGGACCTGGGCGAAAGACGCATGGCCCCACCTGTCGAGCGACGTACTCGACCACGCCTGATCTCGACCTCGAGGTATTCCTCCGCATGTGCGCTCTACCGTCGCTACACATGGCCGATGACTACCGGCACCTCACCCGTTCGAAGGACGACGCCCACATGCCCGGCTGGCTCGCCGACGAGTACCCGGAGCTGTTCGAGATCCCGAGGCTGCGCGAACGCCTCGAGCTGTAGTCGCTCGCGTTCAACCTCCGCGAGATCCTGCACTTCCCGCGTTGGTGCGACGCGAATGTTCGCTGAGCGTTCAGTCTCCGGTGTCGATCGCGTCGGCGTCGTCGGCATCCGCGGTGGTGTCGTCGAGCGTGGACGCCTTTTGCTCCTCTGAGCCGAACACGTACCACGCGAGCCCACCGAGGACGGCCAGCACGGCGACCCAGATGTTGACGCGGGTGCCGAAGATCTTGCTGGCCTTGTCGATGCGCAGTGCTTCGACCCACAGCCGGCCAAGGCCATAGCCGAACACGTAGATCGCGAACAGCTTGCCGCGGGGCGCCATCTTGCGCCGATCGAGCCAGAGCAGCACGCCGCACAGCGCGAGGTTCCACAGCATCTCGTAGAGAAACGTCGGCTGAAAGGTCGCGTAGGTTTCGTAGCCGACGGGCCGATACTTGGCGTCGATCTTGACCGCCCAGGGCAGGCTGCTCGGCTTGCCGAAGAGCTCCTGGTTGAACCAGTTCCCGAGGCGTCCGATGGCTTGCGCGAGCGGTATCGCCGGTGCTGCGATATCGAGCGCGTCGCGCGCCGCGAGGCCGCGGTTCTTCGCCGCCCAGACGCCGACGAACGTACCGACGATAAGGCCCCCCGGGATACCGAGGCCGCCTTCCCAGATCTTGATGACATCGCCCCAGCGACCCTCGAACGATCGCCAGTCGGTGATCACGTGATACGCACGCGCGCCGACGAGGCCCGAGATCGCGACCCACATGCCGATGTAGCCCCAGTCGTCGCGCGAGCCGCCACGAGCAACGTGGCGTCGATCAGCGAGCCAGATCGCGGCGAACACCCCCAGGGCGATGGTCATGCCGTAGAAGCGAAGCTGGAGGCTGCCCAGGTGGAGGGCATTCGAGGATGGGCTGGGAATCGCGGCGAACACGAGGAGGAAGCTACAAGGTCGTCACAACCCGAGTCGTGCACGCTCGACACGCAGCGCAGGTCGTTGTGGTCGCCGAGGGCGAATTCGGGGAACGTCGCGACCCACCCAAGACCGACGATCCCGTTCAGCCGAAATCGATGTCACGCAATGCCGAGCGGAACTCGGTGCTCATGCGCGGAGCCGAAGGAAACCCACGGGTAAAATCTTGGCGCGCCCGTGTGCTATTCACGCTATGCGTAAAGGTCACGCAACCAATCGGCCCAGCTGCCGAGGGCCAAGATCGTGATCATCGTGCCCGCGGCGAGGAACGGACCGAACGGAATAGTGACGCCGCGACGCACGCGCCCGACCACCATGAGCGCAACTCCCACCGCAGCACCGAGCACGAAGCCGGCGTAGAGGCCCACCGCGAGGTCGGCCAGACCGAACCAGCCGAGCACCAGGCCGCACAGCGCGGCGAGCTTGACGTCGCCGAAGCCCATGCCGTTGGGCTTCGCCACGTGGATCACCAGCAGCACGCCGAAGCCGACCGCTACGCCGATGCCCGCCCGCCCGAGATCGTCGAAGCGATCGTCGATCGCTGCGGCTACCACAAGCCCGGCAGCGGTCATCGCGAGCGAAGGAAAGACGACGAGATCAGGCAACCGCTTGGTCTGCAAATCGATGGCCGAGAGCGCCACGAACGCGGCCGCGGCCACGAGCAGTGCCGGCAGGTCCGCGTGCGCGCCGACGCGCCACGCGACCAGCGCGAAGAGAACCGCTGTGCCGGTCTCGACCAACGGGTACTGCGCGCTGATCGTCGCTCGACATATCCGACATTTTCGGCCCAGCACAAGCCATGACAGCACCGGGATGTTGTCATAGAGGCGCAGCACGGTGCCGCATTTCGGGCAATGCGATGGCGGCTTCACGATGGATTCACCGATGGGCACGCGCGCAATGACCACGTTGAGGAACGAGCCTATGGCCAGGCCAATGATCGCCGCCAGAACGATGGCAACTGTGTCCGTCATGATTGCCTCAGCTCAGACCTGGCGTGGCCGAAAGGAACTTGGTCGAAAGGAACATTTGTGGAACTCCATGGAACTGACGTAGATCGATTGCTCACTGCTGTCTGGCAAGCTAGCGGCACCGACCTACTGCTCACGGTAGGAGCGCCGCCCGTGGCTCGAGTCGACGGCAAGCTGCGTCCAATCGACGGCGAAGAGCCGCTTGATGAGGCTCGCATCAACAAGGTCCTCGGTGAGGTGCTCGACCATCGCCAGTCCGCGACGCTCGACAGCGAGCTCGATGTCGACTTTGCCTTCAGCTGGGGCGGCGTAGCCCGCGTGCGCGGCAGTGCCTTCTTCCAGCGTTCGTCACCGGCTCTCGCGCTGCGCTTGATTCCCGACAAGATCCCAACCTTCGACTCGCTGGGAATGCCGCCCGTAGTGCGGCGCCTCGCTGCATTGCAACAGGGTCTGGTGCTGTTCACCGGCCCGACCGGTTCGGGTAAATCGACCAGTCTCGCGTCGCTCATCGAGTGGATCAACGAGCACCGGGCATGTCACGTCATAACGATCGAAGATCCGATCGAGTACGTGCATCACCACCGGTCCGCCATCATCAGCCAGCGCGAAGTCGGCCTCGACACCACCTCGTTCGCCCGTGCGTTGCGCGCCGCCCTGCGCGAGGATCCCGACGTGGTGCTCGTCGGTGAGATGCGCGACATCGAAACCATCGCGACCGCGCTCACGCTCGCCGAGACGGGCCACGTGGTTTTCTCCACGCTGCACACCAACGACTCAGCGCAGGCCCTCGACCGCATCGTCGACGTGTTCCCCACCGAACGCCAGGCCCAGATCCGCTTGCAGCTCTCGAGCGTGCTCACCGCGGTGGTCGCGCAGCGACTCGTGCCCAAGACCGACGGCGGACTCACCGCCGCGTTCGAGGTGCTGCTGGCCAACAGCGGCGTGCGCAACCTCATTCGTGAAGGCAAGACGCGCCAACTTCGCAATGCCATCACCATGGGCAAGGGCGAAGGCATGTCGACGCTCGAGGAGTCGTTGACCGGCTTGGTCGCTGCGGGTCAGATCTCGCTCAGCACCGCAATGGAGTACGCCCTCGTCCCCAACGAGATCGCCCCACACTGACCGAGGTCGGTCGATGGTCGCAGCGGGTTTGCGCCCGGCTGCGACCATCCGATCAGAAGTTCCGCTTGGCCGGGCTCTCGGTGACCGAGGCGGCGACCACGTTGCCGGTGGGGCTCGTCACGCCGTTGTTGGTCGTCCAGGTCAGCGTCGTGTTGCCGGTGTTGGTGCCGAACGTCGAGTTGCTGGGCGTCTGCGTGATCGTCAGCGTGATCTGGGTGTTCGCCGCGTTGACCGAAAGCGTCCCGGTGAGGATCACGGTGTTGCCCGAGCTGATGTAGCGAGTGTTCGTGTCGCCCAGATCGACAGTTCCGAGCGTGACCGTGGTCGTACTGTTGCAGTTCGGGGTTCCACCAGTTGTGGTGAACACGGTGAGCACGGTTTCTTGGCCCGAGTTTCTGCAGAATCTCACCCGCACGTTCTGCGGCGCAGCATTGGTGAGGTTCGCGATCACGGAGGTGGGGGTGATTGCTTGGTCGAAGGTGAACACGACCGTGTCGGCGTTGCTCGGCTGGCCGTTGGACCCACTGCCCGCGTTCGGATTCGCCGTGATGGTGAGGCCACGAGGCGGCATGGTGAGTGTGAACGTAGCGATTGCGCTCGCTGCGAAGTTCGCGTTGCCGTTGTATTGAGCGGTGATCGTGTGCGATGCCGTCACGTTGTAGGTGACGACATAGCTCGCGACGCCGGCGCCGTTCACGTTGAACGTTCCGGGAACAGTGACACCGTTGTCGGTGAAGGTGACGGTGCCCGTCGGGATACCCGATCCGTTACCGGTCGGGTTGACGTCGGCCAAGAACGTGACGGACTGACCAACAGCCGACGTGCTCCCGCCACCGGCAAGAGTCAGGGTCACTGCGGTGCCCGACTGGTTGACCGTCTGGCTCATGGTGTTGGACTGCTGCCCGAGGTAGTTCGTGTCGCCCGCATAGACGACGCACATTGCGCTCGTACCCAATGGCAGCGAGCTCGTCGTGAACGTAGCGATTCCGGAGCCGTTGAGGTTGGCCGTGCCCCGAGAGATCTGGCTCGGGCCGCAGTTGCTGTAGAGGGTCACATTTCCCGACGGTGTCGGCCCCGCGCCAGTCGCCGCCGCCCGGAACGTGATCGACTGACCCCACACCGATGGGTTCGTTCCGGCGCTGAGGGTGAGCGCCACATTCGGCGTGTACTGCCCGACGCTCTGGCCCAGAGTCGTGCTTATGCCGGGGGCGAACGTGTTGTCGCCCAGGTATTCGGCATAGATCGTGTGCGCCCCGGGTGACAGCGCTGCGGTGCTGTATGTGATCGACCCGTTCACCAACGTGCGTGTCGAAGCGACCACTCCATCGACGTAGAACGAGACCTGGCCGCTTGGTGTCCCGGTGCCTTCGGTGCGGGCAACGGTTGCCGTGAAGATGACGGTCGAACCTGCCCCCGCCGGGTTGTTCCTGTCGCTGGTCATCGTGACCGCAACCAGACGTCGGATGACCTGGCTCACGGTGTTCGACGTGTCGCTGGCGAAGTTGCCTGTGGCCGGGTAGGTCGCGGTGATTGGGTGTGTGCTGATCGTTAGTGAGCTCGTCGTGAAGGTAGCGACTGCGGAGCCGTTGAGGTTTGCGGTGCCGATGACTACGCCGTTGTCGAGGAACGTGATCGTGCCGGTTGGCGTGCCGGGGCTTGTCTCGTTGATTGTCGCGGTGAATGTGATTGCCTCACCGAACCCTGCGGGGTTCTTGCTGGTGACGAGTTGCAGGTCGGTGGTGTAGCCAGACACGGTGAATGTCATCGCAGGGGTCGACTGGCCTGGTGCGTAGGTGACGCCGTTTGATACGGCGCCGCTGTACACCGCGACGATGCTGTGGGCGCCGATCCCGAATGTGAGGCTGTTGAAGTTCGAGGTGTGATTGGAGCCGATGTTGTTGTCGAACCCGATCTGGACACCGTTGTCATAGAGCGTGACCGAGCCGCTCGTTGGATCGGTGCCGCCGCCGGTGCGATCTACTGACACCACGAAGTCGACCTGTTCGCCCAGTGTGATGTTGTTGTCGTTCTTCGTCAGTGTCACGGTGACTGCTACGCCGTTGATGACGTAGGTCTGGTTGGCTGATGTGCTCGTGTTGTAGGTCGCGTTCGCGTTGTACACAGCGGAGATGGTGTGCGACGTACTGCTGAGCGTGCTCGTCGTAAATGTCGCCAAGCCGGCGTTGTTGAGGTTTGAGGTGCCGAGGGTCGTCGCGCCGTCGCGGAAGGTCACGGTGCCGGTCGGCGTGGGGTAGGGCGTTACGTCCGTGAGTTGCGAGGTGACCGTGGCGGTGAAGGTGACGGCTTGGCCCACCAACGCCGGGCTGTTTGGGCTGCTCGTGAGCGTGGTGTTCGATCCAACCTTGTTGGCCGTCACCGGGACCTGCGAGCTCGTGGCCACGGCAAAGATCGAGTCGCCGCTGTAGATGGCAGTCAGGTTGTGCACGCCCGAGGTTGCGAAGGTCACGGGAATCGTCGCGGTGCCGAGGCCGTTGATGATGGCTGGGCCGCCGCCGAGTTGGGTTGCGCCGTCCATGAACGTGACCGTGCCCGTAGGTGTGACGAGGCCTGGAGTTTGCGACGTGACTGTGGCAGTGAGCGTGACGTCTCTTGTGACGTTCGCCGGGTTCGGCGTTGCGGTCAACGTGACGACGGCACTCTCAAGGACAACATGGTTGTACAGCGCGGACGCGCTGCCTTGGTAGGACACGTCGCCGGCGAACACTGCTTGCAGGGTGTGGGAGCCAATCGCACCGAATGCGATGTCGAGGTACGCCTGTGCTGCGGCGAGCGGGCCCACGCCGAGCAGGGTTTGCCCTTCGTAGAACGCGACGTTGCCAGTGGCGAACGGGCCGGGGCCGGCAACGGTCGCGACAAGGCGCGTGGTCTGGTTCGCGCCGGACGGGTTGGGATTCGATGTGAGCGTGGTGGTCGAGCCGACTGTGTTGTTGATCTGGTTCAAGGTGGGCGAGACGCTCGAGGCAAAGAGTGTGTCGCCGCTGTATACGGCGGTCAGCGGACGCGCTCCGCCGCGGATGCTTCTCACCGTCAAGGTGGCGACACCGTTCACCAACGGCGCGTTGCCGAGGTCGGCGGTCTCGTCGAAGAACTCAACCGAGCCGGTGGGCGTGCCCGTGGCCGGCGCTACGGCCTGCACACGCGCAACCAGGGTGACGGGTTGCCCGACGTTGGCCGGGTTGGGGCTCGCGGTCATGGCGGTGGTCGTCTGTGGCCCGGGGCCGATGCGCATCCGCGTCACGCGATCGATCACCACATTGCGGGCGACCACACCGAGCACTGTGCCTTCGATCGGTGTCGCTGGCCATCCGCCGACGCTGTTTGCGTTGGTTGGAAGGTAGAACTCGACCTGTGACTGCGGGGCGTAGACGATGCCATCGATGTTGGAGTTCAGGCCCGCTGGCAGGTTGTTCTCACCGGAAGGTATCTGGACGTCGCGCACCGACGGCTGACCTGCGGGCGAGGCGCCGCCTTGCCATATCACGATGTTGTTCCACTCGGGGCGGCCCTTGAGGTGCATACCGAAGTCTTGGTAGCCCGAACACGATGACCCGGAGCCCTGACGCATCGAGTTGGCTGCTTGGCCGTTCGGCGCGAAGTACAACAGGACGCCGTTTTGTCCTGCGTCGAAGCGAACGCCCGAGCAAAGAGTGATGCCCTTGCAGAAATAGAAGATGCCATCGCCGCTCGAGCCGAACACGAACTGGGAATCGATGCCGCCCGCGAGCTGGAGCACGTCTTTGTACACGCCCGGGTTGAACGTGATCAGGTTGTTGTTGGTCGTCGGGGCAGGGTTGCCGGTACCGGAGCAACTACGGCTCGTCGGCGGAGTCACCGTGGCGTACGGGTCGGGAATTGGCTCGGTGATCGGAATCGTCTGGCCGGTCGCGCAACCAGTGCACATGCCCGGGTTCAAGAGGAGGGTGTTGAGCGCGCCATAGGCGGTGCTGGGGCCGGCCAGGTTGACCGCTGGGCCGCATGCAGGGTTCGTGGCGTTGGAGTTGATCACCGAGATGCCGAACACAGTCAGTTTCGGCGTCCATGGGTCGCTGCCGGCGGTGGCGGCCATCGCGAGGCCTGAGGCACGCGGCGTGGTTGGGCAGTCGGCGGCCGCGGTGTTGGTTGGAACGCCGAGGGCGATCAGTGGCACGACATCGCTATTGGCAAAGGTTGCGTTCCCGCCTGCGCGTAGGAACCCCGAGACCGAATAGCGATACGTGGTGCTTCCGGGCGCCGGGCTTACTGCGGCCACGACGTTCAACGTGACGATCACCGGAGTTGGCGAGACGCGGCCCGTGGTACAGGACTGGATACAGGTAACCGTCGCCGAGTCGATGTAGCGGCCCAGCACTGCTTTGGTTTCGGTCGTCGATGGCCCGCCGGGCGAAGCCGGCGATTTACGGCACGACTTGCGGGTGAGTTGGCCGTTCGCGACGGCGTAGTTCGCGGCCACGCGCACGGGCGCCGTACCGATTGCTCGCTCGACCCATTCCAGTCGTAGAACCGAGCCTGCGTCGTCGCAAAATCCGTCGGTGATCGAAATGCCGACGTACACGCCCGGAGACGCGATTGACGCGTCGACCGGGTTGTTCTGCTGGTCATATCCGCCGGCGCTTGCCGCGTCGCCGGTCAAAAACGAGGTGATGATCTGCGCGTCGTTCGACTTCTTCAGACGATCGTTCACCGACACCGCCGACTTTGCCGTGAGCGAGAACGCGGCAGCCGCAGAAGCAATCACCGCGGTCATGAGCACGATCGTGATGAGCATCTCGATGAAGGTCACGCCTTGGTCACCGCGAGCCCTGCGGGGTTCTGATTTGGGATGTGACTGCATCACTTCACGCTCCAGGACTGCACGAATGATCCAATGAGCGCGCCGGCTGCGTTCGTCGGAAAGTTGACCTTGGCCCGAAGGAGCGCCGTCGCGTCTGTGCAGGCGACGTTCGTGTCGACGCAGGCCAAAAAGACCACGTTGCGCTCGAGTACCACTCGATTCAACCCGTCGAGTACCGGCACGGCGGCACCCGCACAATCGACACGGATCGATACGCCGTTGATCGGAGCGGGGGGATTGAAGTGGCCGCTCGCGAAAGGACACGTCGTGCCGAGCAGACCGTTCATCGTGGTGTCGGTCTGGACGGCGCGGATTGCTTGCTCAACTGCTCCGTCGGCCGCGTATTGCCGGTTGCGCTTCAGAGTGAGATTCACCGCGACGCGATCGCTTGTGGTGACAAACGTGACCAGTCCGCCAATGATGCCGCTCATGGCGAGCATGACCGCGAGCGCGAGTACCAGCGAAGCGCCACGGTCACCACGAGCGCGGGTGGCCACAAACGCAGTATGGCGAGAGTTCGAGTTCATACCCGGCGCACCCAGATCTCGAGAATTTGGCGAGCATGTGTGGGCGACTCGACGGTGATGGTCACTCGTTGCGTCCCTGCGTCGACCCCGCCAGGGCACGGCGAAACGATGTTCGTCGGTCGCGTCCAACCCGGCGGCAGGACGTACGCCGTGTCCGGGACGACATAGGTGGTCGTGCAATCGAAATACCCGGCGCGGGAGAACTGCTTGACGCCCTCGGCATAGCTGCGCAGGAGCGTGTTCGCCGTCGCGCGTTCGCGATTATGCGACGACGTGAGAATGGTGGTGGCCAGCCCGCCGACGAGCGCGGCGATAGCGGTGCCGATGATGATGATTGCCGCGAGAACCTCGATGAGTGTTTCGCCGCGGTCGTTGCCGACACATGGACGTGCTTTCACGTTGAGGTCACCGTCTTTCGCGAAGTTTTGATGAGCTGAAAGAACCATGGTGAGGGTCGGGCGACCGCACGCAATCGCCCGACCCTCACCAAATCACGCTACGCAAGCAGCAACAGAGCTTGTGAACGAAGGTTCTGCGGCGCCGTTGGGGACCAGGGTCAGCGTCCACCCGTTGCCCGTGAGCGTCAACCCGGTCATCGGGTTCGGAACAACGCCCGAGCGGGGCGTCATGTAGGTCGCGAGGTCACCGAACGATTGCGGCCACGTGCTGGAACCGTTTGGACCACGACCATCGGAGTAGTACGCCGTCGCGGCAGCCTGGGTTGAGTCTTTGGTTGCCTTGCAGGCCGACGTCGAGCCGGAGTTCGTGAGGCCGCCGATAGCGAGCACCACGACCGCGGCAAGGATGCCGATGATGACGATGGTGATAAGAAGCTCCACCAGTGTGAAACCTTCATCGACGCGACGCCGGTTGATTAAATTTCGCATTGTTATCTGCTCCATTTTTGCTTCATTGTTGGGGGTAGAACACGTAGAGAACCGGACAACGACGGTCGGTTCGGGCATGGGTGTCACGCCTGCACCTGGTCGAACACGCCATACATGGCCTGCACGAGGGCAACCGCGACGAAACCGACGACCAACCCCACACCGACGATGACCATCGGCTCGAACAGATCGGTGAAACGCTTGAGCTTGTAGGTGAGCTCCCGCTCGTAGAACGCGGCCGTCGACTCCAGCTGCTTGTCGAGTGTGCCGGTGCTCTCACCAACGCGGATCATCTGGCGGGCCGCGGGCGGGAACAAGCCCGTGGCGGCGATGGGGCGAGCAAACCCCGCGCCGCGCAACATCTCGGTGCGCACATAAACCAACTGATCTTGATACACCCGATTGTTCGTGGCATCAGAGGCCACCGCAAGTGCATCGGGCAGTGTCACACCGGCCTGCACCATCGCAGCCAGCACCCGGCAGAACCGCTCGAGGATCACGAAGTGCATCAGCGGACCAATTCCCGGTGCCCGCAAGAGCAACTGATGCCGCCGCTTTTGTCCATGCGAACCGCCGAAAGCGACGTACAAGAACGACAGAACCAGGCCGATGCCGAGCAGGATCGCCCACCACCAGGTGCCGACAAAGGTGGTGAAGCCCAGCAGGAACCGCGTGGTCAGGGGGAGCTCTGCGTTGATGTTTTCGAACAACGCCTTGAACCGCGGCATCACGAACGTGGCCAAGATAACGACCGCGCCCATGGCCATCACGAAAACCACACCCGGATAGGTCATCGCGCCGCGCACCTTGCGGCGCGCTTCGATGTCGCGCTCGAGGTAGCCCGCGAGTTGATCAAGGGTACCGTCGAGCCGGCCGGTGAGCTCAGCCGAGCGCACCATCGCGATGTAGTAGTTCGGGAAGACCCTTGGATGCTGGCCAATCGCAGCGCCCAAGCTCATGCCGCTACGCAGGTCGCGGCCGATAGTGGCGAGCACTTCCACCATGGCCTTGTTGCTGTTCTCCTCAGAAAGCACCGCCAGCGCGTCGAGCACCGGGATGCCCGCGCGCAGAAACGACGAGCACTGACGTGAGAAGTTCATGAGCTCTTCGGGCTTGACCGCCTTGCCGAGATGGAACTCCTTCTTGTACCAAGGCAACGGACCCTCGGAGCCCGCCACGACCGGCGCCTGCACCGGACGCGGCAACGGTGGAAGCCCAGGCTGGGTTATGAGATCGGTCACAGCATTCCCTCCGACACATACACGTTGCGGATCACTTCATCGATGGTCGTGATGTCGTTCTCGACCATGCGCCCGGCTTCGTGACGCAGCGTGCGCAATCCTTGCGAGATGGCGCAGTCGCGCAGCTCTCGAGGCGACGCGCCAGCGACGACAAGCTGGCGGATCTCCTCGGTGATCGACAGCACCTCGTACACGCCGACTCGGCCGTAGTACCCCGTGTTCGAACACACATTGCAGCCAGCGCCGCGCACGAACCGCGACTTGTCGCTCTCAATCACCGAACGGAATACCGCAAGATCGGCGACACTCGGCGTGTACTCGATCGCGCAACTAGAGCAGATGCGCCGCACGAGTCGCTGCGCCACCACACCCATTACCGACGCCGCGATGAGGAACGACTCGATGCCCATGTCAAGCAGACGGATGAGCGCCGAAACCGAATCGGTCGCGTGCACCGACGAGAGCACGAAGTGACCAGTCAGCGCGCTCTGAACAGCAATGCGTGCAGTCTCGACGTCGCGGACCTCGCCGACGAGGATGACGTCGGGGTCTTGACGCAGCATCGACTTCAGGCCAGTCGCGAAGGTGATACCGGCCTGATCGTTGATCTGGATCTGGTTGACTGACGGGAACACGTACTCGACGGGATCCTCGATGGTCATCACATTGATGTCTTCGCGATTGATCTCGTTCAACGTGGCGTAAAGCGTGGTGGTCTTGCCGCTACCAGTAGGGCCGCTCACGATGAGCATGCCGAAGGGCGACCGCACCATGCGGGAGTAAATCGCATTGCTATCAGCGGGCATGCCCAGCTCACTCAAGCGGTACAACGAGCGACTCTTATCAAGCAACCGCAGTACCGTCTTTTCGCCCCAAATCGTGGGGGTGATGGCGACGCGCACGTCGAGGTCGCGTGCATCGACCGTGACCTGGAACTGACCGTCCTGGGGACGACGCCGCTCGACAATGTTCATGTCAGCCATGATCTTGATACGACTCACGAGCGCCGGACCGATCTCAGTCGGTAGCGACAACACCTCACGTAACGCACCATCAATGCGATACCTGACACGCACCCGGTCATCCATCGGCTCGATGTGGACATCCGATGCGCGATCGCGTAGCGCTTGGGTAACGATCTTGTTGACGACCTGGATAACTGGCGCTTCGTCAGTCCCAAAAGCGGAAGCCGAGATCGTCTCGACTTGTGATCCAACTACCGCCGCATCGCTACGAGCGAAATCGACGAGATACTTGTTCACCTCATCAAGCGCCGGATACGCGTGATTGATGCCCGATCGCAGTTCGGACGCAGTGGTGATCTTCAGGTGCACCTCGATCACAGGCAACGACTCGAGGAAATACACCATCTCGGAATCGAACGGATCGCACACGGCAACCGTCAGCACATCAGTGCTAAAACGCAGAGGCAGCAAACCAAGACGGTGCGCGTCAGCCCCCTTCACCCATGCAAGCGCGTCGGCGGTGGGCCGGTCGCTACGCAGATCAGACAATGGCATCACAAGTTGCCGCGACACCGTGTCAGCGAACGTGCGCTCAGCGACCCCGGCCTCCTCGACCAACATGCGCCCGAGAGCCCCACCCCGCTTCAGGTAGTTCGACAACACCATCTCAACCCGCGCCTGCTGCTCAGGTGCCCCACCAATGAGCGCACCGAGCCGACCGACATCCATCGGCACCTCGCGAGGATCAGGGACCAGCCGCGCACGAGGAAGGTCGATAATACTCTCCGCTACCGAAACCTTCCGAAGCTTCATGTTCAAGACCCTTCACGTCATGGAAGAACTCACAGACCGCTTCACGCATAGGTGAAGCGATTCAACGAATCTTTTGAAAGCCCAGTGTGGCTGGGAAACCGACGTGGAAACAGTGCCATTTGACTCATCGACGCCGGAGGGCCGATCGGCCTATTGGCCGAGCAGGCCGCCAAACCATCGGGACACGGTCCGGGTGACCTCCACCACTTTTCGGGGCATCAGGCTGGTTCGAAGACCTGACGTCCGTCACGTTCGCTGACGCGAACCTTTCGCCCGACGAGACTCACGCCCTCGAGCTCCCGGGCCACCGAGGTGGCAGCGGCACAAGCGCCCGACCGGACGCCATCGGCGAAGCGAGCCACCATTGGCGCGCTTACCGGACCGAGCTCTCGGTCGTGCACGACCGTCATCGCGTCGACCGTGGCGAGACCCGAACGCGCGTTGTCGACTTGCACGCGCTCGGCTTCGAGCACCGCAGCCATCGATTCGCAACGCTCGAGCGACCACGGAGCCGACGGCTGTCGAGCAGCGAACACGGTGGCCGCGAAGTCGCTCGGCGCGCCGCCTACCCCGACCACCAGCGCGCGCTCGTTCGCGGCGCCTCGGCAACGCTCGACGGCCGACACGATCGCGTGCGTGACATACGTGGCCCCCGGGCCACCGAAGTACGGTAATCCACCGGTGAGCGTGAAGCCGCGCGGGTCGTCGACATCGAGACCCAACGCGTTGACCGACAGCTGCACGGCCGCAGGGAAGCACGAGTAGAGATCGAACGCAGTGATCTCGTCGACGCCGAGCTGCGCACCACGCATCGTTGCCTCGACCGCAGCCAGCAGCGCACCCGAACGATGCATGTTCGGACGGCCCGACGGCGGGGCGACGTCCTTGCAGTGGCCGGTGCTCCACGGATACACGCGTGCGTGCTCGTCGATGCCGAGCTCGTCGGCGACGGCGTCGGTCGTGACGAAGAACGCGGCTGCGAGATCGACCATGGGGAAGGAGTTCATGCGCTTCGGGTACGGCTCGGCGACCATGCGATTGTCGGCGGTGATCGTGGAGATCTCGGCCGCGGTGCGCTCGATCGGAAACCACGCCAGTTCGGGACGCGAAGCAGCAACCTTGGTGAACGGGGCCATGAGCTCACCGAGCCACAATCGCTGCGTGTACGGGTCGCGCCCGGCCTCGTGGGCGAGCGCCGACTCGACCAACGCGAAAATGTCACCCGGACCGGTGACTCCGGCTGCGCTCTCCGCTCCGAAGAACTCGCGTCGCTCGTCGTCGCGCAGCAGCGGCCGGCGCCCGGCCGTGCCCTGTGACCACGGCGCAGACTGCACGACCTCGATGCCCTGCGCGCGTGCCACCTTCACCGACGCCTCGGCCACCGATCCGGCCACGAGCGCGACACGCGCCGAACCGTTGATCACCGCCTCGCAGGCCTGGGCGAGCAGCGTGAGCGGGCCGGCGCCGCTGAATGATGCCGTCACCCGAGGTCCGACCACGTCGAGCATCTCGCCGAGCTCGTCGGCGAGGGTGCGTGGGGCGAACACCGAGGCCGGCGGGCAGTACAACGCGTCGATGCGGTCGAGGAGGCTCGGCGTGTCGGCGGCCGCCCGCAGTACCGCCTCGTGGGCGAGGTCGAGCGGCGACGCGATCCGGTTGGCGTCCTTGTTGGCGAGCTGCGCCGCCGCAACGATCACCGGCACCCTGCCGCCTGAGCGTGCTGTTGCCACGTGTACCGCTCCCCTGCCCGATCGACCGGCGACACGGTAACGGCCTCGCTCCCCAGCACCTATGGTGACGCCCACGAACGGCCCGAGGGGGAACCATGAGCACCGATTCGGTGGCGATCACGAACCTGCTATACCGCTACGCCGAGTGCATGGACAACGGCGACTTCACCGGCGCGGCCGCGCTCTTCGGCACGGCCCGCATTCGCATCGCTGCGGGCGACGAGGGCCTCACCGACGCGGCCGGAATACTTGCCCTGTGGGAGTCGTCGGTGATCCGCTACCCCGACGGCACGCCCCGCACCAAGCACGTCACCACGAACGCGATCGTCACGATCGACGAGTCGGGCACCTCGGCGAGCACGCACAGCTATTACGACGTCTTTCAACAGGTCGACGACTTCGCGTTGCAGCCCATCATCGGCGGCCGCTACCACGACCGCTTCGCCAAGGTCGATGGCAAGTGGCAATGGGTGGAGCGCGACTACACGCTCATCGATCTGGTCGGCGACCTGAGTCACCACCTCACCGGCGACATCCCACAGTGACCACGCGACGCACAGTGACCACGCGACGCACAGTGACCACGCGACGCACAGTGACCACGCGACGCACAGTGACCACGCGACGCAC
>WLNW01000006.1 GCA_009699605.1 Actinomycetota bacterium
GGCCGCGACTACTACGGGATCCTGCGCAACGCGGCCGGCGTGCCGAGCGCGCTCGCCGAGCTCAGCTACCTCACGGACGCGGCCGAGGAAGCGTTGCTGAAGACCCCCGAGTTCCAAAAGCTCGAGGGCGCGGCGGTGGCCCGCGGCATCTTGCGCTACCTCACCACCGACGACCCGGGCTCGGGCTTCGTCGGTGCCTCAAAACGAACCGACGCCACTACCGGCGGTGGATCGACAATCTGTGTCGATCCACCGCTGCAGTAGCGGCGCGAAAATCAGCTCAGTGTGGAATGGTCAGAACGCGGTGGGCGGCGCAGAGCTCGCGCTGGATCCATCGACCTGCTTGGTAGCGAACCCGCCGTAGACGAGACCACCGGCGAGCAGGATCCCGAGGTATGCGCCGAAGCCGAGGAAGTCGGTCTCGGCGACGAGCTTGATCAGCAGCAGCACCAACGTCGCGATGGATCCGTAGAACAACGCGTCGGCCCAGCTGATGGGCAGGTCGGGGAGCTTGACGGTGGTGAGCCGCCGGATGATCACAACCGCCAGAATGGCGAGCACGAGCAGCAGCGCCAGAACGCCCCAGAACGAGTTAGGTGACTGGATGCCCGATCGACTCTGGCTCGCACTGCCGAGCGGACCGAAGTTGATGTCGATCTTGTGCCAGGGGAAGAACAGCAGGTCGATGACCAGAGCGAGGGCACAACCGCCCAAGATCCAGTCGGGCGTGCGCATCTTCGACAAATCCATTTCCGCCTCCAGCGGTCGTTATTGGTACTGCAGGAGTCGTGACTTGTCGCCCCCCCCACAGGTCCGCAAAATCGGCCGGACGGGCAAACCGTAGTTCACTACCCGATGAGCGCGCGACAGAGTCTTCGCGCCGCAACAAACCTGGACGACCACCCTGCCGGATCGCGTCGGCGCCCACTAGGTTTCGTCCAGTGCGGATCGGCGTGTTGGCATCAGGAAACGGCACCTTGCTCGAGGCCATGCTCGACGCGGGGCTACCGGTGCACCTCGTGCTCTTCGATCGGCCCTGCGCGGCCGCCGCCGTTGCGGACCGCGCCTCACTTCCCACCGCGTTCGTCGAGCGAACGTCGTTCGGCGACGCGTTCGACCGCCGCGCGTACACGGCCCGGGTGATCGAGGCGCTGGCCGAAGAACGCGTCGACCTCGTTGCTATGGCCGGCTTCGGCACGGTGCTCGGGCCTGCCCTCTTCGAGGCGTATCCCGACCGCGTCCTCAACACGCATCCGGCGCTGCTTCCCGCGTTCCCGGGGTGGCACGCGGTGCGTGACACGCTGGCCTACGGCGTGCTGGTCAGCGGGTGCACCGTGCACCTCGCCACGCCCAACGTCGATCACGGCCCGATACTCGCCCAGGAGGCGGTGCCGGTGGTTCCCGGCGATACCGAGACCACACTGCACGAACGAATCAAGACCGTCGAACGGCGGGTCTACGTGCGAACCATCCAAGACATCCTAAAAAGGGGCACGGTCCTATGAACACGCACAAGCGTGCGTTGTTGTCCGCCTACGACAAGTCAGGCATCGTCGAGCTCGCCCAGGGGCTCGTCGAGCTGGGTTGGCAGTTGGTCTCCTCGGGAGGCACCGCGAGCGCGATCGCGGCGGCCGGGATACCGGTGGAGGATGTGGCGGCGGTGACCGGTTCGCCGATCATGCTCGGCCATCGCGTGGTGACGCTGCATCCCAAGGTGCACGGCGGCATCCTCGCCGACCTCGATGACGAGACGCACCTTGTCGACCTCGCCACGCACGGCATCGAGCCGTTCGGTCTCGTCGCGGTGAACCTCTACCCGTTCACGAGCGAGCCCGGCATCGAGCTCATCGACATCGGCGGGCCCACCATGGTGCGCGGCGCAGCGAAGAACCACGCGCACGTCGGCGTGCTCGTCGATCCGGCCGACTACCCGCGCGTGCTCGACGAGTTGCGCGCGAACGGTGAGCTGGGTGCCGACATGCGTCGGTCGCTCGCCCGCAAGGCGTTCGCGCACACCGCGGCCTACGACGCGGCCATTGTCACGTGGTTCGACGAAGTCGATCGTGTCGCCGCCGGCGACGACGCCGACCCGCTGCCCACCTCGTTGCACTACGCGCTCGACCGGGCCCAAGACCTTCGTTACGGGGAGAACCCGCACCAGGTCGGCGCGCGGTACCGCCATCATGGACGGGGCGGCTGGTGGGACACCGCGATCCAACATGGCGGCAAGGAGCTGTCGTACCTCAACCTCTACGACACCGAGGCCGCATGGCGCCTCGTGCAGACCCTGGGCGACGGGCCGGCGGTCGCGGTGATCAAGCATGCGAACCCATGTGGTGTCGCGGTGCACGACGACATCACCGAGGCGTACATCCGCGCGCACCAATGCGACGAGATCTCCGCGTTCGGCGGCATCGTGGCGATCAACCGCATCGTGCCCAAGTCGTTGGCCGAGGCATTGGCGACGGTGTTCACCGAGGTGGTCGTCGCTCCGGGCTTCGAACCCGATGCGCTCGACGTGCTCACCAAGAAGAAGAACCTGCGGGTGATCGAGGCCAAGCCGCCGACGTGGCCCACGCTCGATGTTCGCTCCATCGACGGAGGGTTCCTCGTGCAAACCCTCGATCGCGTTTCGCTCGACCGCGCCAACTGGCGCGTGGTCACCGAGCGGTCACCGTCCGACACGGAATGGGTCGATCTCGAGCTGGCCTGGAAGGTCGCCGCGCGTGTCACCTCGAACACCATCGTGCTCGTGAAGGACGGCCAAGCTGTCGGCATCGGTGCCGGGCAGCAGAACCGCCGCGACTCGGGTCGCATCGCCGCCGAGAAGGCTGCGGGTCGTGCGCAGGGCGGGGCCTGCGCGAGCGACGCGTTCTTCCCGTTCCGCGATGGTCTCGATGCCGCCGCCGAGGCCGGCGCCACCGCGATCATCCAGCCCGGCGGGTCCGTACGTGACCAAGAAGTGATCGATGCCGCCAACGACTACGGCATGGCCATGGTGTTCACCGGCGAACGTCACTTCCGTCACTGATGAACCGCTCGAACCAACCATCCAGCACGCCGTCCCGAGCCGCGAGGAGATCGCGATGACCGCACAGTTCTTGGCCGGTGGGCCGGTGGCCGACGCCGTGCTGGCCGATGTGCGCGCGCGTGTCGCCGCATTGGCCCGCAAGGGCATCACGCCTGGGCTCGGCACTATCCTCGTAGGTGAGGACGGAGCGAGTGCGGGCTATGTCCGCAAGAAGCACGAGACCTGCGAGCAGGTGGGCATCAACTCGTTCCACATCGGGCTGTCCGCCGATGACGGGCAGCATGCGCTGATGGACGCGGTGGCCCAGTTCAACCGCGACCCTGCGGTGCATGCGTACATCGTGCAGCTGCCGGTGCCCGAGGGCTATGACTCCACCGCGGCGCTGCTCGCGATGGACCCGGCCAAAGACGCCGATGGGCTGCACCCGGTGAACCTCGGCAAGCTGGTCTTGCAGGAGGATGGTCCGGTGCCATGCACGCCGGCCGGCATACAGGCGATCTTCGTGCACTACGGCGTCGAGATCGCCGGGCGCGAGGTGTGCGTCGTCGGCCGCGGGCCCACGCTCGGACGGCCTCTGTCGTTGCTCCTCACGATGAAACGGCCCGGCGCGAACGCCGCGGTCACCGTGGTGCACACCGGCGTGAAGAACCTCGCCGACTACACCCGTCGCGCGGACATCGTGGTGGCCGCGGCGGGCGTGCCGAGCTGTGTCACCGGTGACATGGTGAAGCCGGGAGCGATCGTGGTCAGCGGGGGCATCTCGTGGGAGGGACGCAAGCTGCTCGCCGACGTCGACGAGTCGGTGAACGACGTGGCGTCGTGGGTCACCCCGCGGCTCGGTGGCGTGGGCCCCACGACGGTGGCGATGCTCCTGCGCAACACCGTCGAGGCCGCGGAACGCTCGACCTTCTAGGCGTACTCGGCCATCAGGTCACTGCGCCTCCCGCGGCGGATGCGTTGAACTTCGCGATCACGGGACGCGTCACGGTGTAGACGTTCGCAGCGATCGGCCAGCCGGCATAGTGCGCGAGATGGACGATCCAGGCTTCGATCGCTGCGACGTCGAGGTCGCCGCTGACGAGTGCGTTCTCGACGTGGATCGCGAGCGCCGGACCGGGCGAGAACGCAGTGCACGTGAGCGAGACGAGTCGACGGTCGCGCACCGACAGCTCGGGACGGCTCCAGATCTCGCCGAAGACATGGTCCTTGGTGAGGTCGAGGAACCCGCCCTCGTCGGTGCGCGACGGCGGAGCGCTGTTCATGACCTGACGCCACATCTCGTCGCCCACTGCCTTGTCCATCACGGCCCCCCGGATACTCGTGTGCCGCATCCTAGGGAAGCTCTAGCCTGCTCGACGTGACCAAGATCCGTGACTTGCTGGCCGCGGGCCCGACAATCTCGTTCGAGTTCTTCCCGCCCAAGACCGACACCGCGATGCGTGCGCTCGACGCCGCGCTCGAGGAACTCAGCCTCGTCGAGCCGTCGTTCGTGTCGGTCACCTACGGGGCTGGTGGGTCGACGAAGGATCGCACTCGCTCGATCGTTCTCGGGATCAATGAAACCCGACCTTTCCCCGCGATGCCGCACCTCACATGCATGAGCCACACCAAGGCCGAGGTCATCGACCTGCTCGATGACTACGCCGACCATGGCATCGAGAACGTCCTCGCGTTGGCCGGCGATCCGCCCACCGACGCCGACACACCGCTCGGTGAGTTCCGGTATGCCCTCGAGCTCGTCGAACTGGTGCGCGACAAGGGCGATTTCTCGGTCGGGGTGGCGGCGTTCCCCGAACTGCACCCGCGCTCGCAGGGCCGTTCGGCCGACGATCGTCAGCACCTCGCGGCCAAGCTCGAGGTGGCCGACTTCGCTATCACCCAGTTCTTCGCCGACGCCGACGACTACGGACGCCTCCTCGATGATCTCGACGCCCTCGGGGTCACCAAGCCGGTGCTGCCGGGAATCATGGCGCCCAACAACCCGGCGGGATACCGGCGCATGGCCGCCATGAACGGCACGCGTGTCCCCGAGGCCTTGCTCGCCCGCATCGACGCGGCCGACGCGGCCGACGCGATCTCCCTTGCGGTTGAGGCCACGACTCAGCAGTGCTTGCGACTGCGGGAACTGGGCGCGCCTGGGTTGCACTTCTACACGCTCAACCGGTCCGAGCTCACTCGTCGCGTGCACGCCAACCTGGTGGGCTGACCACTCCGCACTTGTCTGCAACATGACTACTTCGGGCCGAACGGACTAGCCTCGGGACGAACCTGCCAACCGGAGTGCACCGACCGATGAGCGACCCAACCGCGAAGATCATCTACACCCTCACGGACGAGGCGCCCGCGCTGGCGACTTACTCGTTCCTGCCGATCATCGACGCGTTTGCTGGCGCCGCCGAGGTCGCGGTGGAGTCGCGTGACATCTCGGTCGCGGCGCGCATCCTGGCGCTCTTCCCTGATCACCTCACCGAAGCGCAGCGGGTCGGCGACTCGCTCGCCGAGCTCGGCGAGCTGTGCCTCAAGCCCGAGGCCAACATCATCAAGCTCCCCAACATCAGCGCGTCGCTGCCGCAGCTGAAGGCGGCTATCGCCGAGCTGCAGGCGAAGGGCTATGCCCTGCCCGACTACCCCGACGACCCGGCAGACGACATCGCTCGCGACATCCGGGTCCGATACGACAAGGTCAAGGGCAGCGCGGTCAACCCGGTGCTCCGCGAGGGAAACTCCGATCGTCGGGCCCCGGCGTCGGTCAAGGCCTACGCAAAGCACAATCCGCACTCGATGGGGGCGTGGTCATCCGACTCCGAGACCCACGTCTCGGCCATGAGCGAAGGTGACTTCTACGGCAACGAGAAGGCGATCACGGTCGCGGCCGACACCACGTTCCGCATCGAACACGTCGCCGCCGCCGGCACGGTCACGGTGCTGAAGAAGGCTGCGCCCCTCTTGGCGGGCGAGGTCATCGACGCCACGGTCATGCGCGTCGAGGCACTCGCGTCGTTTATCACCGAACAGATCGCTGTCGCCAAGGCCACGGGCGTGTTGTTCTCGGTGCACCTCAAGGCCACCATGATGAAGGTCTCCGACCCGATCATCTTCGGCCATGTGGTCCGCGCCTTCTTCCCGAAGCTTTTCGCCGAGCACGGCGCGCTGCTCGAGTCGGCGGGCATCAACCCGAACGACGGTCTCGGCACGATGCTGCAGGTCGCACAGACCCTTCCCGCCGAGCAGCGCAAGCTCATCGAGGATGCCGTCGCCCAGGGCCTGGCCGATGGCCCGGCGCTCGCCATGGTCGACTCCGATCGCGGTATCACCAACCTCCACGTCCCGAGCGACACCATCGTCGACGCGTCGATGCCCGCCATGATCCGTTCGTCGGGGAAGATGTGGAACGCCCAAGGCCAAGAGCAGGACTGTAAGGCTGTGCTGCCCGATCGCTCCTACGCCGGCATCTACCAGGTCGTGATCGACGACTGCAAGGCCCACGGCGCGTACGACCCGGCCACGATGGGGTCGGTACCGAACGTCGGCCTCATGGCGCAAGCCGCCGAGGAGTATGGCTCGCACGACAAGACCTTCGAAGCTGCGTCGCCGGGCACGATCCGTATCGTCGATGATGCGGGCCACGTGCTGCTCGAGCAGCACGTCGAAACCGGCGACATCTTCCGGGCCTGCCAGGCAAAAGACCTCCCTATCCGCGACTGGGTGCGCCTCGCCGTCGATCGGGCTCGCGCCACCGGCGCACCCGCGGTGTTCTGGCTCGACAAAAATCGGGCGCACGACGCTCAGCTCATCACCAAAGTCGAGACGTACCTGAAGGATCACGACACCTCGGGCCTCGAGATCCACATCTTGGCTCCCGTCGAGGCGATCACGTTCTCGCTCGAGCGCATCCGCAGGGGGGCCGACACCATCTCGGTCACCGGCAACGTGCTGCGCGACTACCTCACCGATCTCTTCCCCATCATGGAGCTCGGTACCAGCGCCAAGATGCTGTCGATCGTGCCGCTCCTCAACGGCGGCGGCTTGTTCGAGACGGGCGCCGGTGGTTCGGCCCCGAAGCACGTGCAGCAGTTCAACAAGGAGAACCACCTGCGCTGGGATTCGCTCGGCGAGTTCCTTGCGCTGGCCGTGGCCTTCGAGCACCTGGCCCACCGCACGGGCAATGCGCGCGCGCAGCTCCTGGGCGACACCCTCGATGCGGCCACCGGCGACCTGCTCGAGAACCGCAAGTCGCCGTCGCGGCGGGTGCGCGAGCTCGACAACCGGGGCAGCCAGTTCTACCTCACCATGTACTGGGCCAGGCACCTCGCCACCCAGACCAGCGATACGGTCATGGCCACGAAGTTCGCGCCGCTCGCCGAGGCGCTCGCCGCAAACGAGCAGAAGATCGTCGACGAGCTGAACGCCGTGCAAGGCGCTCCGTGCGATGTCGGTGGCTACTACTACCCCGACTTCGCGCTCGCGACGGCAGCCATGCGCCCGAGCCCCACGTTCAACGCGGCTATCGCCGCGCTCTGACCCGGTTGGGCCGAGGCCCAAGGCCCATCGGTAATCTCAACCTGCAAACCCCCCACGTCTATCAGGAGCCTCCCTTGGCGAAGAAGCCTGTGCGTGTAGCGGTCACCGGCGCAGCCGGTCAGATCGGCTACGCCCTTTTGTTCCGCATCGCGAGCGGTGCGATGCTCGGTCCGGATCAGCCGGTCATCCTGCAGTTGCTCGAAGTCACCCCGGCGCTGAAGGCGCTCGACGGTGTACACATGGAGCTTGAGGATTGCGCCTTCCCGTTGCTCGCCGGTGTGGTCAAGACCGACGACCCCAATGTCGCCTTCGCCGATGCGGACTATGCGCTGCTCGTCGGCGCGATGCCGCGCAAGGCCGGCATGGAGCGCAGCGATCTGCTGTCGGCCAACGGTGGCATCTTCAAGCCGCAGGGCAAGGCCATCTCCGATAACGCGAAGAAGAGCATCAAGGTGCTCGTGGTCGGCAACCCGGCCAACACCAATGCGTTGATCGCGATGAACAACGCCCCGAACATCAAGGCGAAGCAGTTCACGGCTATGACCCGGCTCGACCACAACCGGGCCATCAGCCAGATCGCCAACAAGCTCGGCGTTCCCCTGACCAAGGTCACCAACATGACCATCTGGGGCAACCACTCGGCCAGCCAATATCCCGACCTGTTCCACGCAAATGTCGGGGGCAAGAACGCAGCCGAGCTCGTCGACGATCAGGCCTGGATCGACGGCACGTTCATCCCCACGGTGGCCAAGCGCGGCGCGGCCATCATCGAGGCCCGCGGCGCCTCATCGGCTGCATCCGCGGCCAACGCGGCGATCGACCACATGCGTTCGTGGGCTCTCGGTACCGCTGCGGGTGATTGGGTGTCGATGGCCGTGCCCAGCGACGGTAGCTACGGCGTGCCGAAGGGCCTCATCTCGTCGTTCCCGTGCGTGTGCGAGGGTGGCAGGTACACCATCGTCAAGGGCCTCGAGATCGACGCCTACAGTCGGGCGAAGATCGACGCGTCGGTGGCCGAGCTCGAAGAAGAGCGCGAAGCCGTGCGCGACCTCGGGCTCATCTGACCCCCCGTCACGCACCCACACACCGGGCTTGCGCCGGCCGCGGCCGAAGTCATGGGTCAGTCGTTCGGCGTGGGCTCGCACCTCGGGCAGCTCCGGCATGTCACCACTCGGTGGACGAGCGCACCTCGGCGAAGGCGTCGCTGATGCCGCGCAGCGCGGGCTGGGCGTGGGCGAGGGCCAACGTGTCGCCCTCGATGGCCAACTGGCCGTTCATGAACGCGCGTTGGGCGCTGAGTTCGCCGCGGGCGATGGCCGTTGCGGTGTCGCGGTCGGCGACAAGCCGCACGTTCGGGTCGGTGGCCGCACCGGTGCGGTACCGCACCCGACCGTCGCGGTAGGACACGTGGTAAGTGAACGAGTCGACGACGTGCTCGACGCACAACTCGAGCTGGCCGCTCACGGCTAGCGGCGCTGCTGCAGCATCGAGGGCGTCGACCCATTGGTCGGTCAGAAACCTGGCCATCGAATAAGCGTGCCACGTCACGTCGGTGTTCCCTCGATCGTGCGAGCGTGCGAAGCTGACCGCATGACGCGCGCCCTGGGCCCGGCCGACGAGAAGCGGCACGTGCCACTGGACGATCCGGGGTGGTGCGAGGCCTTCACGTTCGACTTCGTGGCCGACGACGCGACCATCGCAGGCGCGCTCGGACTCGTGCTGTTCCCGGCGTTCGCGCGTTGCACGTTCTGGACGTGCCTCGCCGGGGACCGCCAGTTCCTCACCATCGTCGAGTCCGACCTGGCGATGCCGCGCGACCTCGAACTGCGCGCCCCCGGACTCTGGTTCGAGATCCAGGTGCTCGTGCCCGGGGACCACGCGATGGTCGGGCTCGAAGCGTTTGCCGTTGGCCTCGATGACCCGGCGGACGCGCTCGGTCGATTGTGGGGCGACCGCGTGCCGTTCGGCCTCGACCTGGAGTGGGACGGCGGTTTGTCGCCGATCGACCAGCCGTTGGTGGGGACCGACGGCTACGAGCTCATGTGTCGAGTGCACGGCGAGGTGCTGGTGGCCGAATCCCGCATCGAGTTCGACGGGTTCGGCTCGCGGTCGCACACCTGGGGCACCCCGCACCCATGGACGCGTCCTTGGCAACGGATCGTGCACGGGGACGCGGTCGCGTGGCCGCAACAGGTCCCCGGTCAGGCGACGGTGCTCGCGAACGCACCGATGCGGGTGTCGTTCCCCGACGGGACCTCGTGCCAGGTCGACCGGGCGCTCGCCACCGTTGCGGTCCCGGGCTCGCCGTCGGGCACCCCTCGCCAACCCGCCTGGATCGAACGGAACCTCCCATGTTGATCGACGTCAACGGCCTCGAGTTGTGGGTCGAGGACCACCCGCCCTCCAGCGCCGGCCTGCACGAGGTACCGATCCTTCTGCTTTCGGGCAGCGACGCGACCACGTTGCGTTGGCCGCCCGCGCTGATCGACGCGCTCAGCAACGCCCGCCACCGGGTGGTGGCCTTCGACCCGCGCGACTGCGGGGCCAGCACCAAGATCGACCCAGACACGCCGTACCGACTCGACGCGCTCGCGGCCGACGCGCTCGGCGTGCTCGACGTGCTCGGTATCGCCCGGGCTCACGTGGTCGGCTACTCGATGGGCGGCGCAGTCGCGCAGGTGCTCGCGTTCGATGCGCCCGAGCGCGTGGCGACGCTCACGCTCGTATCGACCACTCCCGGCCTCGGTGACGATCGATTGCCGTTCGCGTCCGACTGGTTCGTCGAGCGCATGACTGAGCGGCTCTTCGCGGCGCCGCCGCGCACGACCGACGAACGCATCGCATGGATCGTCGATCTCTACCGGCTGCTTGCCGGCACCCGTCACCCGTTTGACGAGGAAGGCCAGCGGGCGCTCGCCGCGGCCGAGCTCGAGCGTTGCTGGTATCCCGAGAGCGGCCACGGGCTCGCGGTGGGGGCATCGCCCTCACGCCTCGATCGGCTGGGCGAGATCGGCGCGCCGACGCTCGTGATCCATGGCAGCGCCGACCCGGTGTTCGCGCCCGCGCACGGCCATGCGCTCACGGCCGGGATCCCCGACGCGCGCCTTGTCACCATCGACGGCTTGGGCCACGAGGTGTCGGCCCAGGATCTCGCGAGCCTGCTCCTCGCTCACGTCGCCCACTTCTCGTGAGCGACGCGGGTCAGGACTGGCTGGCGAGCTTTCGGTTCTTGACCTTCGCCTTGATGTAGTCGCGGTTCAGGTACGCGATGAAGTCGAGGCTGATCTCCTTGGGGCACGCGTCATGGCACTCGCCATGGTTGGTGCAAGAGCCGAAGTACTCCTCCATGGTCTCGACCATGGCCTCGGTGCGCTTCCAGCGTTCGGCCTGGCCTTGGGGCAACAGGTTGAGGTGCTGCACCTTGGCCGCGGTGAACAGCTGACCGGCCGAGTTGGGACACGCGGCCACGCACGCGCCGCACCCGATGCAGGCTGCGGCGTCCATGGCCGCGTCGGCCACGGACTTCGGCACCGGCGTGATGTTGGCCTCGGGTGCCGCACCGGTGTTCACCGAGATGAAGCCGCCGGCCTCGATGATGCGGTCGAGCGCGCTGCGGTCGACCGCAAGGTCGCGGATGACCGGGAAGGCCCGGGCCCGGAACGGTTCGATGGTGATGTGGTCACCATCGCTGAACTTGCGCATGTGGAGCTGACACGTCGCGGTGCCCTTCTCCTTGCCGTGTGGCATGCCGTTGATGGTGAGGGAGCAGGTGCCGCAGATGCCTTCGCGGCAATCGCTCTCGAAGGTGATCGGTTCTTTGTTCTCGCCGATGAGTCGCTCGTTCACGACATCGAGCATCTCGAGGAACGATGCGTCGTCGGCGATGCCGCGGGCTTCGTAGGTCTCGAAGCGACCCTGCGCGTCGGGGCCGTCCTGTCGCCAGACCTTGAGCGTGAGGTTGAGGTGCTTAGACATGATCGAAACCTCTACTTGTAGGACCGCGTCGAGGGGTGCACGACATCGAACGTGAGCTCTTCTTTGTGGCGGACCTGAGGCTTTCCGTCGCCCGTCCATTCCCATGCCGCGACGTGCGCGAAGTTCTCGTCGTCGCGCAACGCCTCGCCGTCGTCCTGGTGTTCCTCGCGGAAGTGCCCTCCGCAGGACTCTTCGCGCTCGAGCGCGTCGCGGGCAAGCAGCATGCCGAGCTCGAAGAAGTCGTCGACGCGGCCGGCCTTTTCGAGTGACTGGTTGAGCGTGTCGCCCGAGCCGAGCACGCGGACGTTCGTGCGGAACTCGTCGTGCAGCGCCGAGATTTCGGACATCGCCTTTTCGAGCCCGGGCTGGTTGCGAGCCATGCCCACGTGTTCCCACATGATCTTGCCCAGCTCACGGTGGTAGTGGTCGACCGACTTGGTGCCCTTCACCGACAACCACTGCTTGGTCTGGTCGGTGACCTGATCGATGGACTCGGTGAACGCGGGGTGCGTGGTGTCGGGGGCCTTCTTGCCCAGCAGGTCGGCCAGGTAACTGCCCACCGTGTACGGCGCCACGAAGTAGCCGTCGGCCAGGCCTTGCATGAGGGCCGACGCACCGAGGCGGTTGGCGCCGTGGTCGGAGAAGTTGGCTTCGCCCAGCACGAACAAGCCGGGCACGTTCGACATGAGGTTGTAGTCGACCCACAGACCGCCCATCGTGTAGTGCACGGCGGGATAGATGCGCATGGGAACGCGGAACGGGTCGTCGCCCGTGATGCGTTCGTACATCTGGAGCAGGTTGTCGTAGCGATCCTCGATGGCCGGTCGGCCGTCGCGAGCGATGGCTTCGGCGAAGTCGAGGAACACACCGTTCTTGAGCGGACCCACGCCGCGGCCTTCGTCGACCACGGTCTTGGCATTGCGGGAGGCCACGTCGCGGGGCACGAGGTTGCCGAACGACGGGTACTTGCGCTCGAGGAAGTAGTCGCGTTCGGCTTCGGGGATCTGATCCGCGGCCCGGGTCTCGTCGTGCGACGTGGGGACCCAGATGCGTCCGTCGTTGCGGAGCGATTCGGACATGAGGGTGAGCTTGGACTGGAACTCGTCGCTCGCCGGGATGCACGTGGGGTGGATCTGCGTGTAGCAGGGGTTCGCGAACAATGCGCCCCGGCGGTGAGCGCGCCACGCTGCGGTCACGTTGGACATCTTGGCGTTTGTGCTGAGGTAGTAGACGTTGCCGTAGCCGCCCGTGGCGAGCAGCACGGCGTGGCCGGCGTGCGCCGTGACCTGACCGGTGACCACATTGCGCACGACCACACCCGATGCTCGGCCGTCGGCCACCACGAGGTCGAGCATCTCGCTGCGCACGTTCAGCTCGACGTGGCCGAGCGAGACCTGGCGCATGAGGGCGCTGTACGCGCCGAGCAACAACTGCTGGCCGGTCTGGCCCCGCGCGTAGAACGTGCGCGATACCTGTGTGCCGCCGAAGGAGCGGTTGTCGAGGCGGCCGCCGTATTCGCGGGCGAATGGCACGCCTTGCGCGACGGCCTGGTCGATGATGTTCACCGATACCTCGGCCAGCCGGTGCACGTTGGCCTCGCGGGCGCGGTAGTCGCCGCCCTTGACGGTGTCGTAGAACAGCCGGTGCACGCTGTCGCCGTCGTTCTTGTAGTTCTTTGCGCCGTTGATGCCGCCCTGCGCGGCGATGGAGTGGGCACGCCGCGGGGTGTCGTGGAAGGTGAAGAGCTGGACCTTGTAGCCGAGCTCACCGAGCGATGCGGCCGCGGCTGCGCCCGCGAGACCCGAGCCGACGACGATGACGTTGAACTTGCGCTTGTTGTTGGGGTTGACGAGCTTGGAAGAGAACTTGTGGTTGGTCCACTTGTCCTCCATGGGCCCGGCCGGGACGTTGGACTTCAGTTCACCGATCATGTCAGTGCCCCGCTTCCTTCTCGGTTGAAGCGCCTTCGGTTCCGCTGCACACCTTGAGGTGGCCTTCCTGGGCGGCTGCGCGCGGCTTGCAGTTGTTTTCGTTGAAGAACCCGGTCATGGCGGCGATGGGGAAGCTCAAGTTCCCGATGAGGATGACCGTTGCGAAGCCGCCGGCGAGGTTGCGTCGCACCTTGTTGATGGACGGGCTGTTGATCCCGAGGCTCTGGAACATCGAGTAGACGCCGTGGAAGATGTGGATGGACAGCGCCACGTTGGCCACGATGTAGATGATCGCGACGGGGATGGTGCTCAAGCTCTCGGTGAGGTTGTGGTAAACGTCGCCCCGGACGTACGTGTCGCCGAGGAACACGCCCCAGGTGAGGTCCATGATGTGGAACACCAGGTACAGGGCGATGATGGTTCCGGTCCAGCGCATCGAGCGGCTGGCGAAGTTCGCGGCGGCGTAGTTACGCGGGCTTTGGTACTTGCTGTTCGACAACATGTTCATGCGGGTGAGCGTGACGGCCGAGTGGATGTGCAAGGCGAACGCGCCCATGAGGCCGAGGCGCATGATCCACAGGACGAACGTCCGGGGGGCGAGATGGCCGCCGAGTTCACGGAGCGCCTCACCGTAGGCGTTCACCTGGTTCGGCCCCTCGTACATGTGGAGGTTGCCGATCATGTGCACGAGGACGAACCCGAGCAGCGCGGCGCCCGTGAGCGCCATCACCCACTTCTTGCCGATCGCCGTCTGGTAGATGCTCAGCGGGAAGGGGAGCGGGCGCGCCTTCTGATGAATGGGATCGACCCGACCGGGCCGCAAAGTCTGGGACATAGGGCAGGATCCTCCGAAGCGTGCACTAGCACCCTGGCGAGGCGAGCCGCATGGCATCGGCCGTCAGGCGCTTAGCGATGGCGAAGTTACCCGGGGAACCGCCGACACGACGAACTAAGCGGGTCGGTGATGCCGAAGACCGATGACGCTGCGGTAGCGGTTGGTCACGAGGAGGTCGTCAACTGCGAGCTCGAGCTCGAGGGTGACCGGCCCGACGGTGCTCGGCACGATCCACTCGATCTGCCCGATCCGGGTGCAGTCGTCGGCTGCGATGTCACCCGTCCACTCCCATCTGCGCGGACCGAGGGGGGTATCGATCCGAGCCCGGACGACCCCGGCGGGGCGCCCCGAGCGCTCGTCGCTCACCACGTGCACCTCGAGCACGATCTCGTCGCCCGGTTTGAGGAGCGGGGGGAGAAGGTCGGCGACGACGATCACCGGCCGGCACGCGGCGACGAACGCGTGCCACGCGAGCTTGGCGCCACCCGTGGCGTCGAGCAGGCCGAAGCCGATCTGCGGCGTGACGTCCTGCCAGCGGTACGCACAGAAGCCGCCCGTGGGCTTGTACTTGAGGCGGCGCAGCGTCTCGATGGTTCGGGCCACCACCTCGGCCTGGTGGACCTGGGTTGCGTCGCGCCACGCGTCGTAGCTCGCGTAGGAATCGGGGGGCACGACCCGCACCATGGTGTCGACGTCGAGGCCGTGGTGTTGGGCCAGGTAGGCCCAATCGAGGTTCGGCCAGAACTCGTCCGCGACGAAGGGCCGCGTGTCGGGCGCGGCCTGAGCGCCGAACGCCGACACGAACCGCACATGCCGGGGGATGCGTCGCGCGAAGCGTGCGAGGTCGGCCGCTTGCCCGTGATACCAGCCGAACCAGAGATGGGCATCGGTGCCGTCGAGTTGCGGGAGGTGCGGGGCGACGCCCGAATGGGCGATGACCGGTCGTGACTGGTCGTTCCGCTGGAGCACCCGTTTCAGTGAGCGATCGAGGACGGTGCGGTTCCACGTCGGGAGCTGCTGACGAAGGAATCCGGGACTGACCGCGGCGTCGCGGGGCTCTTCGGCGAGGTAGGGCTCATCGTGCGCGCACCAGAGGAACACGGACGGGTGATGGCCGAGCAGGTCGACCGCCTCGCGGGCTTGGCGCGCCGCCTGGGTGCGCACACCGCGCGAGTAGCGGTGCACGAGCGGGAGGTCCTGCCAGACGAGCAGGCCCAGCTCGTCGGCGATGTCGTAGAAGTCGGGGCGGGTGATGTGGGCGTGCACGCGCACGAGGTCGAGTCCGGCGTCGCGAATGGCCCGCAACGTGCTCACAATCTCCTCGCGTGGCACGTGGGCCAGATCTGTGCGTAACGGCGAGAGGGCGACCCCCTTGAGGAAGAGGAGCTCGCCGTTCACGCTCGCGCGCCAGTTCCGTAGCTCGACGGTGCGGAAGCCGGTGCGCCAGCGGCGATGGTCGCTCATCTCGCCGTTGTCGAGCCGGACCTCGACGCGCACGTCGTGCAGCGCCTGGGTACCGAGCGCGTGCGGCCACCATCGTTCGACCAGCGGCACGTTGACCGACCACTCGATCTGGTTCTCGCCGGTGGCGAGTGACACGGCGTGCTCGTGCTCGATGCCCGCCACGAGGGTGTGCAGCGTGACGGTGCGAGCCTCGACGGTGTCGACCACGAGGCGCATGGCCAACGCGCCGCGCTCCTCGTTGGCGTCGGCGCAGATCACCCGCCCGTGACGGATCGCTACGGGGCCGGTCTCGACGATCCGTACCGGTTGCCAGATGCCTGCGGGGTTCCAGCTGCGGGGGAGGTGGTCGCCGTCCTGGAATGCCCCGGTGAGCGAGCGCTTCTCGCCCGGGTCATTGACGGGCGGGCAGCTGACCTCGACCGCGAGCACGTGGGCCGTGTGCTCGTGGAGCTGGTCGGTTATCTCGAAGCTGTGGGTGAAGAAGTAGCCGTCGGTGTCGCCGATGTAGGAACCGTCGAGCCAGACATCGCCCTGGGCGAACACGCCGTCGAGTTCGATCCATGCTCGTGATTCCGGAGCCGGTGCCGGGTGCTCGAAGCGGTGGCGGTAGAGGAGCGGCCCGTCGGTGCTCGCGAACTCGGCGGTAGTCCGCCAATGTCCCGGTATGTCGATCGCCGGCCAACCGGTGTCGTCGAACTCGTTCAGGTGAAACACGCGCCGGAGGTCCTCGTCGGCGAGTTGAGCCCTCCAGAGGCCGGACAGATCCACCGACGTGAGGGTAGTCGGCGCCCGCATGAGCCCTGCGTACCCCGCAGAACGGGCTGTTCGGTCCGTCAAGTCGACGAACGGCGTTCATCGTCCGACGCCATTGCCCCCACGACCTCGACGACTTCATGTCGTTTCTGCTCGAAGGCCGGCAGGTACCCGCGGCGCTGATCCTGGTCGAGGCACGCGCGGCACTAGCGTGACCTCATGACGAACCATCCGAGCACCCTCGGCGCGCTACGCGCCTCTGGTTGGCAGTCCCGTCCGGTCAAGGCCGAGCTGCGGCGCAACGCCATCGAGCGCATCCGCGCCGGCGAGCCGCTGTTCCCCACGGTGCTCGGGTACGAGCACACCGTGCTCCCGCAGCTCGAGAACGCGCTGCTCGCGGGACACGACGTCATCTTCCTCGGCGAGCGCGGGCAGGCCAAGACCCGCATGATCCGATCGCTCACCTCGTTACTCGACGAGTGGATGCCGATCGTCGCCGGTTCGGAGATCAACGACGATCCGTACGCCCCGATCTCGCGGCACGCTCGAGACCTCATCGCGGCCGAGGGCGACGACACGCCCATCGATTGGGTGCACCGCGAGAACCGCTACGGCGAGAAGCTGGCCACCCCCGACACGTCGATCGCCGACCTCATCGGCGAGGTCGACCCCATCAAGATCGCCGAAGGCCGTTACCTCTCCGATGAGCTGGTGCTGCACTACGGCCTCGTGCCGCGCACCAACCGCGGCATCTTCGCCATCAACGAGTTGCCGGATCTCGCGGAACGCATCCAGGTGGGTCTGCTCAACGTGCTCGAAGAACGCGATGTGCAGATCCGCGGCTTCAAGGTGCGGCTGCCGCTCGATGTGATGCTCTTCGCGTCGGCGAACCCTGAGGACTACACCAATCGTGGGCGCATCATCACGCCATTGAAGGACCGCTTCGGCGCCCAGATCCGAACGCACTACCCGCTCGATGCCGCCACCGAACTCACCATCGTCGAGCAAGAGGTCGAGCTACCCGACGACATCGCGGTCAGCGTGCCCGAGTTCATGGGCGAGATCATCGCGACGTTCAGCCAACTCGCCCGGGCCAGCTCGCACGTGAACCAACGCTCGGGCGTGTCAGTGCGCTTGTCGGTGGCCAACTACGAGACGCTCGTTGCCAACGCCATGCGCCGTTCGCTCCGCACCAACGAGCGACTCGTCGTGCCGCGCGTCTCCGACCTCGATGCGCTCGCGTCGTCCACCACGGGCAAGATCGAGTTCGAGACCCTCGGCGACGGCCGCGAAAGCGAGATCCTCGAACACCTGGTGCGCGCCGCAGTGCTCACCGTATTCAAGGACTCCGTGCCGCCGATCACCCATCGCGCGGTGATCGAAGCGTTCGACAACGGGGTCAGCGCCAGTGCCGGAGAGGACATCTCCTCGGCCGACTACCTCGCCTTGCTGAAGTCGATGCCCGCGCTCGATGCCCCCGTGCAGGCGTTGCTCGCCGATGAGCCCGACGCCGAGGCGCCCGAGGTGGTGGCCAGCGCTATCGAGTTCGTGCTCGAGGGCCTGCACCTCTCGAAGCGGCTCAACAAGGACGCGGCCGGCGGCCGCGCCCAGTACCGCTCCCGCGGCTGACCACTGCGCCCGACCCGGGCGGGTCGGCCGGCCCACTCGCGGCCGTCATCGGATGACCACCGAGCTCACCCCAGTGGCGTGGGCGCGACCTCGGGGAGGGTGCAGGTGCCCGCCGCGCTGACGCATGGGCCTACAGATCGCTGGCCAGATCAATCATCTCGCCGAAGGCGTCCCGGATGCAGGCGGTCATGTCGTGAGGAGTGCCTGCAGGTAGTGGCCGCTGGCCTTGATCTTGCGGTCGCGATCGATGAGCCCCCGTGGCGCGTTGAAGCCGTACAGCCACTCGTAGGCATCGATGCCGGTGTCGTACAGGTAACCCGTGAGCGGAACTCCATCGGCGATCGCCCGCTGCATCTCGATCACGGTCGACCGCAGCAGCTCTTCGCGCCACTCGTCGTCGGTGGTGGTCACCCCATCGGCGGCAATCATGAGTGGCGTGGCGGGGGCCAGCTCACCCAGGCGGCGCACGACCTCGCCAAGCTCCTCGGCGTTCGGGGCGAAGCCGGTTGCGTCGGTGCGCGCGGTGGCCGGGTACGGGCCGAGTTGGAGATCTTCGCCGAGTAACAATGGCGGGCGGTATGCGACACCGATGATGTCGAACGCGCCGGCCATCTCGGGACGGTCAAGCGACGCGCCACCCGGAACGTCGAGAACGCCTTCGCGGCGCGAGCGCAGGAAAAGGTCCCACATGACCGAATCCCAATGCTTGGCCTCGTTGCGCGCCTCGAGGGAGTTCACGGCGCGGACGGTGGAGAGGCCCAGCACCACCATCACCGGCGCTTCGCCGCCCTGGAGCAGTTTCCACGCCGCTTGGTTCGCCTCGATCGCGCCGACGATCGCCTCGCGGGCTTGGTCGGGTCGGCGGCGACCAGGGGGGCGCGTGCCCATCAGGTACCCGCGGGTGGCCCACCCGATCGGGTCTTCGATCGGCACCCACCCGGCGACGAGATCCTCGAACCACTCGGCGCACCGGTCGACGTGGCGCGGCCAGAAGTACCCGCGTGCCTTGGCGTCGCGGAAGCCGCCCTCGTCGTCGTGGAACCAGCCGGGAAGCGAACCGTTGTGCAACGTGATCCACGGCGCGAGGCCGGCGGCGCGGATGTCGCGGAGCACCTGCCGTTCGTGGGCGACGCGATCCGTGTCGATGATGCCGTCGCGGATCTCGAGGCGCGCCCACTCGATCGTGACGCGCACCGCGTTGGTGCCGAGCGTGGCGAGCAACGCCGCGTCGTCCGCGTAGTTGGTCGCCCAGCCATTTCCGTCGGCCGAGCGCGGGGCGTCGTTGTCGCGCTCCCAGGCCGACCAGTCGGCATTGGGCGCAACGCCTTCCGAACCAACGGACGACGACGTGGTTCCCCAGACGAACGTGTCGGGGAACCCCGCGGCGCTCACGCGAACGTCATCGTGCCGGCATCGAACACCAGGCGATCAGCGACGAATGTCTGGAACGTGGCGGTGTTGTCGTTCTCGATCCAGATCTTCACCTCGAGCGCCTCGCCCGGGATGACCGGCGAGGCGAACCGACCCGCCATGCCGACAAAGCGCGTCGGATCGCTGCCGCACACCGCGTGCAGCAACGCTCGGCCGGTGAATCCGTAGGTGCACAGGCCGTGCAGGATCGGGGTGTCGAAGCCGCCGAGCGCAGCGAACTGCGGATCACTGTGCAACGGGTTGCGATCGCCGTTCAGCCGGTACACCAGGGCTTGATCGGTGCGGGTCTGGTAGGACACGACGTGATCGGGGGCGCGCTCGGGGGCGACGAACTTGGCCGATGGGCCGCGATCGCCACCCCAACCACCTTCGCCGCGGATGAACATCGATGACGACGTCGTGAACAGCTTCTCGCCGGTGTTGATGTCAGTGGCCGTGGATTCCATGACCACGACTGCGGCCTTGCCCTTGTCGTAGATCGCGGTGATGCGCGACGACGCCGATGCGGCGCCGGTGACGGTGAGCGGCTTGTGCAGCGTGAACGACTGCTCGCCGTGGACCAGCATGGCCGGGTTGAACGAGCCGAGCGCCGCCAACGGGCCGGCGCCTTTCATCTCGCTGCGCAGGGACAGCACCACCACCATCGAGGGCAGGGCCTGCTGCTCGACTCCGTGCGAGTTCTCGGTCGTGAACTCGAGCTCGAAGCCGGTCGGGTCGGTCATGCCCGCACCGACGCCCAACGCGTAGAGGATGCTCGAGGTGGAATCCCAACTGAAGGTGGAGGGGCTGCCTTCGGCGCCTACGGCGTCAGGGTTGATTGGCATGTGCGGTCCTCGCGAATGTGAGGTGGATGCGGGCGAGGTCGCAGCGTAGCGGTCGGCCGATCACGCGAGCATGGGTTCGCGTGGCAGGCCGAGCAGCCGCTCGGCGATCACGTTGCGCAGCACCTGTGACGTTCCGCCGGCGATCGAGAGTGCTCGGCTGAACAGGTAGCTGTTCGTCCACATCGCGAGATGATCGTCGTCGAACACGGCGTCGGGACCGGCGATGCGCATCGCCAGGTCGGTCACCCGCTTGTCGTGTTCGCTCCCGAGGAGCTTGCCGACGTTGCCCTCTGCTCCGGGCTCGGCGCCTTCGAGTGCCTTGCCCACCCGGCGCAGACCGAGCAGGTCCATCGCCTGGTGATGCGCAACGAGTGCGCCGATCTCCTGGCGCACCGAGACATCGCCGGGGCAGTGGCGCGCCGCGAGGGCGAACAACCCGCGCGCGCTGGTCGCGAAGGCTGCGGTGCCCGCGCCGGACAACGACACGCGCTCGTTGGCGAGCGTGGTCCGCGCGGCCGACCAGCCGTGGTCGAGCTCGCCGATGAGCGCGTCATCCGGTAGGAAGACGTCGTTGAAGAACACCTCGTTGAACGTCGGGTGACCGGTGAGCTCGCGCAGCGGTCGAACATCGAGCCCGGGCGCCGACATGTCGACCACGAAGCAACTGATGCCTTGGTGCTTCGGTGCGTTCGGGTTGGTGCGCGCCACGCACAAGCCGACGTTGGCGAGGTGCGCGATCGACGTCCACACCTTCTGACCGTTGAGCCGCCATCCGCCGGGAACCTTCTCGGCGCGCGTCGTGAGCGACGCGAGGTCGCTGCCCGCATCGGGCTCGCTGAACAGCTGGCACCACATGAACTCGCCGCGCAGTGATCCGCCGACCCACTTCTCCTGTTGTTCGGGCGTGCCATACGCGATGATGGTGGGGAGGTTCCACGACGCGAGGCCCATGTTTGGCTTACGTACTTTGCCGCGCAGCTCCTGTTCCACGACGAGTTGCTCGACCGGGCCCGCGCCGCGACCCCACGGTTCGGGCCAGTGGGGGAACAGGTAGCCGCTGTTGGCCAACGCGTCCGGCTTGTCGTCGGACGCCAGCGCGGCATACCGCTCGACGAAAGCCCGCACCTGCGCGCGGAACGCGTCGGCAGCGGCACCGAGGTCGACCTCGGCGCCGCGAACGACCCCGCGCTCCGCGAGCTCGGCCGTGGCCGCGCGGTGGGTATTGATCGTGCCGAACGTGGCCGTGAGCGCTGTGGCGCGCCGGAACCACAGGTGTGCGTCGTGCTCGTAGGTGCAGCCGATGCCACCGTGCACCTGGATGTTCGTCTTCGCGCAGTTCTCGTAGGCCTCGAGCGCCACCGACCCGGCGACCGCACACGCAAACGCGGCCTGTTCGTCGATGCGGATGTCGGCGGCGGCATCGAGCGCGCGCACCGCGTCCCACGCGACGGCCGTGGCCAGCTCGGCTGAGGCCAGTGCATCGGCCAAGAGGTGCTTGACCGCCTGGAAGGATCCGATCACCCGACCGAACTGCACCCGCTGCTTCGCATACGCGGTGGCGAGCTCGACGCAGGCCCGCGAGCCGCCGGCGGCTTCGGCCGCGCCGAGGGCGACACCGACGCGTTCGACGATGGCGGCGGCACCCTCGAGTCGTATGGCCGACGCAAGGGCGGCCGGGTCAAGTCCAACGTGCGCGCTGCGTCGCGTGCGGTCGATGTTGCCGCGCTCGGTGATCGTCACCCCTGGCGCACCGGTCGTGACGACGAGCGCGTCGTTCCCGTCGATCAGGACGAGCGTGTGCGCGTGCGTCGCGCCCAGGACGGCCCCGCCGACCCGGCCCACGCCGCCTATGCGCGAGCCGTCGGCGAAGCCGGGCAGCAGCGCAGCACGCGTGGCGTCGTCGCCGGCCTGCGCGATTACGTACGACGCAAGCACGGTGGGCAAGAACGGACCGGGCAATAGCGCGGCACCTGTGGCCTCGAGCACCACGGCGAACTCGGCCAGCCCGTAACCCGAACCGCCGTACTCCTCGGGCAGGTGAAGCCCGAGCCATCCGAGTGCCGCCATGTCGGTCCACAGCGGCGTGCCGTCGGTGTCCGCGTCGCGCGTGGCCCGAGCGAGCCCGAGCGCGTCGCGGCGTATGCAGAAGTCGGTGGCCACCGCGGCCAGCGCGCGATGATCCTCGGTGATGGCGATCGCCATGGCAGTTTCCCCTGGAAGTCGTCGGGCACTCGACATGTTGCGTTGGTCCGCCGACGGTACCCTCTCGCCCGGTACTCGTCAGCAGACGGCGTGTCCGAACACGGCAGGGGAGCGCATGGCTGAGCCGCATCTGAACCAGCCGGGTGGTCTGCATCGGTCGTCGACGCACCCGCGCATCGCGGGCCGCGAGCTCGAGCTTCGTTCGATGGCCGACGCCATCCGCCGACTCATCGCGCTCACCGTGGACAGCGATGCTGGCACGGCGACCACGGCGAGCGCAGCGGCGCGCCTGCATGCGTTGGCCGACGAGCTCGCGCCGATGGTGCGCGAAGTGCATCCTCCGAAGCACAGCGGCATAGCGAACGACGGCGACGAGTCGAACCCGCATGATCACTTCCAGTTCGACGTGATGCTCGGCATCTACAACCCGCTCGCCCTGCCGGTCGAGATGACCTGGGAGCCGCCGGTGGCTCGTGGCCGGGCCACGTTCACCTCGCCGTACGAGGGTCCACCCAACTGCGTGCACGGGGCGGTCATCGCTGGCGCGTTCGATCAGGTGTTCAACGTGGCGAACTTGAAGACCGGTGTGGCTGGCCCGACCGCCTATCTCCACGTCGACTACCGGCGCCCCACGATGCTGCTTCGGCCGCTGCTGTTCGAGGGCTGGGTCGACCACACCGAGGGCCGCAAGTCGTATTGCAAGGGGCGCATCATTCAGGACGATGTCGTCACCTGCGAGGCCGAGGGGCTCTTCATCCAGGTCGATCCCGCGCGCATCCGCAACCTGGGTGGTGTCTGAGTAGCCTTTGGCCATGAGACTGCGTCGTCGCGAGGTCCCCGATCCGTTGCGGTTCCGGTATTCGCGCTGGGACGGCCAGCAGCAGGGGTTCGAGCTCACCCCCGACGACATCCTCAGTCAGCTCACCGACGATCTGCTGTACCACGGCGATGTCAATGCAGCCCTGCGGCGCATGATGCAGAGCGGGTTCGACGACCGCAACGGCGAGCGCATCCAAGGCCTGCGCGAGATCCTCGAGAAGCTCCGGAAGGAACGCAAGGAGCGGCTGGAGAACCACGATCTCGGCGGCGTCTACGACGAGATCGCTCAGGAGTTGCGCGACGTGCTCGACCGCGAGCGCGACGCCCTCGACCAGTACCAGCGCGACGCTGAGCAATCGGGCGATCAGCGGCGCGAAGAGATCGCGCAGAGCGTCTCCCAAGAGCGCAACCTCGAGCTCGACATGTTGCCCAACGACCTCGCGGGGCAGGTGCGTGGCCTGCAGAACTACGAGTTCGTGTCGCCCGAGGCGCGCCAGCAGTTCGAGGACCTCATGGATCGGTTGCGCCAGCAGCTGATGCAGCAGTCGCTCGACCAGATGACCGACGCCATGCAGAACATGTCGCCCCAGGACATGCAGCGCATGAAGGACATGCTCGCCGAGCTCAACAACATGTTGCAGCAACGCCAACAGGGGCAGGAGCCGGACTTCGCAGGCTTCATGGAGCGCTACGGCGACTTCTTCCCCGAGAACCCCGAGACGCTCGACGAGCTCCTCGAAGTCATGGCGCAGCGCATGGCGGCCATGCAGCAGATGCTGAACTCGATGACTCCCGAGCAGCGCTCGCAGCTCCAGCAGCTGAACGAGACGCTCATGGAGGACATGGATCTGCGCTGGCAGATGGATCAGCTCGGCGACAACCTGCGCCAGATGTTCCCGCAGATGGGCTGGGAGCGCAGCCAGAACTTCCAGGGCGGCCAGCCGCTCGGCTTCTCCGAGGCCATGGAGATGATGCAAGAGCTCGGCGACCTCGATCAGCTCGAGCAGATGTTGCGCGGCACGTCCAATCCGGGCGCCCTCGCCGAGGTCGACACCGATCGGGTGCGCGAGCTCTTGGGCGACGACACCGCGCGGTCGCTCGAACGTATGAGCGAAGTGGCCCGCCAGCTCGAAGAGGCCGGTCTCATCGAGAACAAGGAAGGCCGCTACGAGCTCACCCCGCGGGCGGTGCGCAAGATCGGCCAGAACGCGTTGGGCGACATTTTCAAGCGGCTGTCGAAGGATCGCGTCGGGCGCCACGCGATCGAACGCACCGGCATCGGCCACGAACGCGACTACGACACCAAGCCCTACGAGTTCGGTGATCCGTTCAACCTCAACATCGAACGCACCGTCCGCAACGCGATCACCCGGGCCGGCTCCGGTACCCCGGTCCGCCTCACGCCCGAGGACTTCGAGGTCGAACGCACAGAGCACCTCGTGCGCTCGTCCACGGTGCTCATGCTCGACCTGTCGCTGTCGATGCCCATGCGCGACAACTTCCTCCCGGCGAAGAAGGTGGCGATGGCGCTGCACTCGCTCATCTCGAGTCAGTACCCGCGCGACTACCTCGGCATCGTCACCTTCAGCGAGGTGGCACGCGAGATCAAGCCCGAGCGCCTACCCGAGGTGTCCTGGGACTACGTGTACGGCACCAACATGCAGCACGGGTTCATGCTGGCGCGCGCCATGCTCGCGAAGCAGTCGGGCACCAAGCAGATAATCATGATCACTGATGGTGAGCCCACCGCCCACATCGATGCGCAGGGTCACCCGCACTTCTCGTACCCGCCGACGCACGAGACGGTCGACCTCACGCTGCGCGAAGTCATGCGGTGTACGCGAGATGGCATTCGCATCAACACCTTCATGCTCGATGCCACGAGCTACCTCACCACGTTCATCGAGAAGATCTCCAAGATGAACGGCGGGCGCGCGTTCTTTACCACGAACGAGACCCTCGGCGACTACGTGCTCGTCGACTTCGTCGAGCAACGGCGCAAGCTGTTGAAGGGCGCCTGAGTACGGGATCTCCGCGACCCTGTTGCGGCCGGATTGCGACCCGACAGGGGTCGAAGCGCTGGTATCCATGTTGAAGAGCATGTTCAACGTGGACGCCTCGGCGGTCCTGCGGTGCCCCGAGGGCGTCCTCAACGTCGGTTCGCTCGGCGCCCAAGTAGGTCGGCGAGTGTCAGCAGCGGCTGACTACTTCGGGACAGTCAGGTTGGCGTGGCCGAGTAGGTACCACTTGTCGCCAACCTTGATGAACGTGCTCAGGTAGGGCGACGGGGTGCCCGGGAATTTCGTACCGTCAACGACAAGGTCGGCCGTTATGACGGAAGCGACAGCCATCGAACCGTGATACTCGCGAGCTTGGACTTGCTCGATCTTGTAGCTGCGTAGTTCCGGTAACCCGCCGAGGTACTCGTCCTTGGTCAACGGCTTGCCGACTGTGCGCTGAATTTGCCAGTTCGGGGCTAGAAACTTTTCAAGGTCGGCCTTGTTCTTTGTCTTGACGTCCTCGAAAAAGCGCGTGACTAGCTCTGTGCCTTCGCTGTTGGCTTCGGTCGCGCTGCCGGTCGCGTCGTAGCTCGAGCTTCCGCATCCGGCGATCGAGATAGCGGCAATTAGCACGGCTGCGCTGATCCTGCGTTTTGTCACCAATTGACCGTATAGGGGTTTGCCACGCGCGTACAACACGTTCTTGGTGCGCCGTACGATTCGGAGGTGCAGACGGCGTGGGTGTTCGGTGATCAGCTGAACCGCAACTTGGGTGCGCTACGGCAGGCAACCCCCGGATCGACTCGGGTGCTGTTGGTCGAGAGCCGAGCCAAGCTGCGCTCGAAACGCTGGCACCAACAGCGAGCGCACCTCGTGGTCGCATCCATGAGGCGATTCGCCGAGGAGTTGCGTGCCGAAGGGTTCGCCGTAGACGAGCGCCGGGCGGCCTCACTGGCGGAAGGGTTGCGGGCTCATCGCGCGGAGTTCTCACCTTCTGCAGTCGTCGCGATGGAGCCGGCGTCGTGGGACGGATTGGCACTACTGCAACGCGAAGGGGTCGACGTCGTCGCGTCCGAACAGTTCCTGTGTTCCCGCGACGAGTTTGCTGCATGGGCCGGCGAGCGCAAACAACTCACGATGGAGACTTTCTATCGATGGCAGCGACGGCGGCTCGGGTACCTGATGGACGGCGATCAGCCGGCGGGCGGGCGTTGGAACTTCGATCACGACAATCGCCAGCCGCCGCCGCGCGGTGCACACGATTGGCCCGAGCCGGTGGTCCACGAGCTCGACGACCTCGACCGAGCGGTGATGGCGGATCTGCGCGCTACCTGTGGTGACCGGCTTTGGGGCGAACCTCCCAGCGGCATCTGGGCGACGTCGCGCGCCGAGGCGCTGCGGCGACTCGACCACGCGGTTGTCGAGGTGTTGCCCCGTTTCGGTCCTCACGAGGACGCCATGGTTTCGACGAGCTGGCATCTCGCGCACACCCTCTTGTCGCCCTATCTCAACCTCGGTCTGCTTGAGCCCGCAGAGGTTTGCGACGCCGTTGAGTCTGCGTATCGCGCCGGCGATGTTCCGCTCGCCTCGGCGGAGGGTCTCATCCGTCAGATCATCGGCTGGCGTGAGTATGTACGGGGGCTGTACTCGTTGTGGATGCCCGAGTATCGCGCCGAAAACGCGCTCGGGGCCGAACGTGCGCTGCCGCCGCTGTTCATCACGGGACGCTCCGAAATGCGTTGTGTGCAGCACACGTTGGGCGACGTGGCGGCCTACGGCTGGACGCATCACATCCAACGGTTGATGGTGCTGGGCAACCTGTGTCTGTTGAGCGGCGTTCGCCCGAGCGAGCTCGTCGAGTGGATGTGGGCCGGGTTCGTCGACGGCGCGGAGTGGGTGATGCTCCCCAATGTCATCGGCATGGCGTTGTACGCAGACGGCGGTCGCATGGCGACCAAGCCCTATGCGTCGGGCGGTGCGTACATCGACCGGATGAGTGATTACTGCAAGGGATGTCGATTCGATCGCACCAAGCGGGTCGGGCCGGACGCGTGTCCGTTCACGACGCTCTACTGGTCGTTCCTCGACACCAATCGCGAGCGCTTCGCGCGCAACCCGCGCACCGCGCAGCAGGTGCGCGGCCTCGATCGACTGGGCGATCTCGATGCGGTCCGGAACCGCGCCGGCGAGGTCCTTGCCGCGCTTGATGCAGGTGTGTTGTGAAGCCGAGGCTCGAGCCGATCACCGCTGGCGCACCCCACGACATCGCGCGCTCGGTGATGCTGCAAGGCTGGCACGATCTGACCGCACTGCATTGGCGCTACGAGCCGGCCGAGGTGCAGGCCCTGCTGCCGGAGGGGTTCGTCGTCGACACCTTCGACGGCTCAGCGTGGGTGGGACTGATCCCCTTCCGCATGCGCCGCATCCGCCTGCCGGGCCTGCCGCCGTTCGGTCCACTGTCGAGCTTTCCCGAAACGAACATTCGCACCTACATCGTGGACCCCACGGGTCGACGCGGTGTGTTCTTCTTCAGCCTCGACATTTCGCGACTGCTCCCGACCGTCGTAGCTCGGCTCGGCTATCGCCTGCCCTACTGCTGGTCGGTGATGTCGATCGACGGCGACGGTCACGGCTCCGGCGCAACGCGTCGGTACAGCTCGCGGCGACGGTGGCCTCGCGGTACCGCGACGAGCCAGGTCGAGATACAGGTCGGTCACCAACTCACCGGTTCCGACATCACCGAGCTCGATCACTTTCTCACCGCGCGCTGGGCGCTCGGCACCACGTTCGGGCGGCGGCTGATGTGGGCCAAGGTCAGCCATCCACCGTGGCCGATCCACACGGCCACGGTGCTCGAATGCGACGAGTCGCTCCTCGCTGCAGCCGGGCTCGGGCCGCCTCGCGGCGAGCCCGTTGTGCGCTGGTCGCCCGGGGTCGAGGTACGCATCGGTATCCCGCGATCGATCCGAAGGAGTAGCTGCAGATGACCACGAACCTCGATGGCGCAGTCGTCGCCGTCGTCGGCGCGAACGGCGGTCTGGGGGCACCGATTGCTCGCCTGCTCGCCGAGCGAGGCGCCCGCCTGGTACTCGCCGCGCGGCGAACAGAGCGACTCGCCGCGCTTGATATCGAAGGTGCCTCAATCGTTGCGCTCGACGTGCGTGACGTCGGCGCCGGCGACGCGCTCGTCGCTGCTGCGCACGACACGTTCGGTCGACTCGACGGCGTCGTCAACGCGGCGGGCGTCGTGGCGTTCGGACTGTTGACTGACACTGACGACGTGGTGCTCGAAGAGTTGTTCCTGACGAATGTTCTCGGACCGCTCTGGCTGATGAAGCGCGTCGTTCCCGCGCTCGCCGCGACACGCGGTTTTTTCGTGAACATCAGCGCCGTCGTGGCCGACATGCCGATGCCGGGCATGGTTGCGTACTCCGCGTCGAAGGCCGCGTTGACGGGCGCGGATCGCGCGTTGGTCCGCGAGTTGCGGCGGGTGTCCGTTCGGCTGTGCGATGCCCGCCCACCGCATACCGAAACGGGACTCGCCAACCGTCCACTCTCCGGGGTGAGCCCGGCGCTCCCGCATGGGTTGTCGCCCGAACGGGTCGCTGCGCGCATCGTGGCCGCTATTGAGGCCGACGAGACCGACGTGGCGGCGGATCAGTTTTGACGCATCGCGTGGTCATGTCGGCGGAAGCCTTGACCGCAGTTCTCCTCGTCTTGGCGCGGCCGACCGGTCTCGGGCGTGTATTCCCTCCTTGTGGGCATCTCTTGATCCTTCCAGGGACTGGGAGGACCTGATGCAAAACCCCGGCCGAGTCGGTCCTACCATGATGTCGGCCGACACGGTGAGCGGATGGAACCTCTCCCTGACGCTCAAGTCGCGAAAGCTGTGGACGGAACTCGGCCTCATACCTCGCTACCCCAGCGTCGTGGAAGGAATCCCGGCGACGCTCGACGGATTCGTCGCCTTCCGTTGGCGGCACCCGCTGTTCGACCGTTCATGAACGACACCGACCGGGGCGCGAGCTGCATGCGCCAGATTGGATGAGAGCCTGTGAACCCCGATGACAACAACGACGAGACTTCCGATCGCGATGTCGTAGCAACGCCTGTACGAGTACTCGTTACCGGAGGGTCGGGCTATGTCGGTGGGCGCCTCGTGCCCGCGCTGCTCGAGCGGGGGCACCGCGTGAGGTGCGTCGCGCGGAACCCGCGCAAGCTCGACCCAGCAACATGGTCCGAGCAGATCGAGGTGGTGCAGGCTGATATCGCCGACGATCTCCGCGAGGCAATGGCCGGGATCGAGGTCGCAGTATTCCTGGTTCACAGCATCGGCGAAGGCAACGACTGGGTCGCCCGCGAACGCGCCATCGCGGAGAACTTCCGACGGGCCGCCGAAGCGGCGGGTGTGCGCCGAATCGTGTACCTCGGCGGGCTCGGCGACGACCACAGCGAACTCAGTGTGCACCTCCGGAGCCGCCACGAGGTCGGCGTCGTGCTGGCCGCGGGCCCCGTCGAGACGGTTGAGCTTCGGGCCGCTGTCGTGATCGGCGCGGGTTCAGCGAGCTTCGAAATGCTGCGCTACCTCACCGAAGTCCTTCCGGTGATGGTCACGCCCAAGTGGGTAGACACGCGGTGTCAACCGATCTCGATCCGCGACGTGCTTCGCTACCTTGTTTCGGTGATCGAAGCGCCGGGTGCGCTCGCCGGCGTGCTCGAAATCGGCGGACCCGATGTCGTTTCTTACGCCAAGATGATGGCGATCTACGCGCAAGAAGCGGGACTCAAGAAACGGCGCTTGATTCCCGTTCCTGTGCTCACCCCTCGACTGTCGTCGTTGTGGGTGGGGCTCGTCACGCCGGTGCCGGCGCAGCTGGCGCGACCGCTGGTCGATTCGCTCGTGAACTCGGTGGTTGTCACCAACCATCGCGCCGAAAAACTCTTCCCGTTCGAGCGGTTTCCGCTCGCCGCGTCCATCCACCACGCCATAGGACGAACCGCCGTCGGTGACGTTCCTACAAAGTTCGACGATGCGTCCTCTCCGGTGTGGCAGTCCGCGGCGACCGACCCGAGCTGGACCGGCGGCACCGAGTTCACCGACGTGCGGACCATGGTGGTAGCTGCCGATCCGCATCACACCTGGCAAGCCGTGTGCCGAGTCGGCGGCGAACAAGGCTGGCACCGAGGCGAGTTCCTCTGGAAGCTGCGCGGGCTGGCCGATCAACTCGCGGGCGGACCGGGCCTGCGACGCGGCCGACGCCACCCGGACCGCCTTTCGGTGGGCGAGCCGGTCGACTTCTGGCGGGTCGAGGACCTCGAGACCGATCGCCTGCTCGTGCTGGTTGCCGAGATGCGACTCCCGGGAAAGGCCTGGCTGCAATGGACCGTCGAACCCGTATCCGCGGGAACGCTGCTGGTCCAGACCGCTCGCTTTCGCCCGCGCGGGCTGTTCGGGCGCGCCTACTGGTATCTGGTCGCGCCGTTCCACGGGCTGGTATTCCCGGGTCTCATCAAGGGAATCGCTCGTTCCGCGGTCGAGGAATGATGCGGGTCGTGGTGATCGGCGCCGGGATGGCGGGGCTCACTGCGGCGCGGCTGATCGGCGCTGGGGGACACGACGTCACGGTGCTCGACAAAGGCCGTCGCCCCGGGGGCCGCATGGCTACTCGGCAGCTCGACGGTGGCGCATCCGCAGACCACGGCGCGCAGTTCTTCACTGTTCGCACCGAGGAGTTCGCCGCCGTGGTCGCGGGGTGGCTCGCTGACGGCACGGTTCGCGAGTGGTGCCGCGGCTTTTCATCCGACGACGGCCATCCTCGATTCGCCGCCGCGCACGGCATGGCAGAGTTGGCCGCACGCATGTGCGTGGGTCTCGATGTCCGTGCTTCGGTGCACGTCGATTCGGTCCGTAGCGCCGGACGCCGTTGGATGGTGAGCTGGCCGGCAACGCCTCGGGGTCCGGGCGGCGCAATTGAGGCCGATATCGTCGTGCTGACTCCTCCGATTCCACAATCGGCTGCGTTGGTTGCCGGTGTGGTGGCGCTTCCCGAATGGAATTACGAGCCGATGATCTCGTTGCTGGTCGCGCTCGACGACCGACCGGCAGTTTCGCACCCGGGAGGAATCCAGTTCGACGACGACCCGACTTGGTCGTGGATCGGCGACAACGTGGCCAAGGGCGTTTCTGCTCTTCCGGCTGTCACGCTGCACACCCGCGCCGACGTCGCGGTTGCTCGCTGGGACGAGGACGACGAGGTGCTGCGCGAGGATCTGTTGCTCGCGGCAGCACCGTGGCTCGGTGCCGCGAAGATCATCGATGTGCACATGCATCGTTGGCGGTACGCGACCCCGGTCGGGTCGCATCCCGCACGGTGTTTGTCGAAAGCCGACGGCCGGTTGGTGTTCGCCGGTGACGCGTTCGGCGGTCCGCGCATCGAAGGCGCGTTCCTTTCGGGGCGAGCAGCCGCAGCCGCCGTGTTACATGCGGGCGAAACGTCGTGAACGAAGCGTTTTCGTCGCGGACGGCCCGCTCAGTTCCACAATCGGTGTCCGCCGCGGGTCCGTTCTGCGAGGATGGGCTCGTGCCACGATCACCGGTGAGCGTCGAGATCCGATCGGGCCCTTGGGACCTCGCCGCTATCGAAAGTTTCCTCGATTCCGCAGTGATCCCCCTGCGGTTGGCGACCCAGGGTTCGTCGTGGCCGCTGGTTCAGTCGCTGTGGTTCCTCTTCGATGGGTCGGCCTTGTGGTGCTGCACGCAACGCGACTCGGTTGTCGCGAAGCGTCTGCGGAAAACGCCCCAGTGTGCCTTCGAGATCGCAGCCGACGCTCCGCCCTATCGAGGCGTTCGAGGGAGGGGAATTGCTGCGCTCGATCCCGAGCCCGCAGCTGATCTGCTCGAGCGTCTCATCGCAAGGTATCTCGCCGGACGTGATTCGTCGCTGGCCGCCTGGTTGCGGGCGAGGGTCGCCGACGAAGTCGCGATTCGGATCGACACGCTCGCGGTCACGTCGTGGGACTACTCGGCACGCATGAAGCGGCCCTCGACCGCCTGAGGCGAGCCGCTCTCCGGGTGCTTCGGATCGTGGCGAAGGAATCCGCTCCGCGCCGCGCCTGCGACCTGTCGACGAGCTTTGCCGTCGCATACATCGCACAACTCGTCTGTCGCCGGTTCTGGCATTGCGGCCACGAATCTCGCGATGACCTTTGCCCCGCTTGGCGTTGCGGTCGACCACCGCTGAGCGACCCCGCCGGCCGTCTCGCGCCTCTCGCGGCGCGCTACAAAACGCGGAATTCCTCCCCGCTCTGGACAACATCTCACGTCAGTGGTGTAATTACACGGATGGTATTTCAGCCTCATCCCCGTGGCCCCCGCCGGTCCGGCTCATCGTGCGGCTCCCTCGCCGCATCGGTGCGCTGCGGCGGCGCGACGCGCACGGGCACGGCGAGTTCCGGCCTGGGGGCCTATTCATGCGAATCGCATTGAGCAACAGCGAAGATACTTCCTGGCAGGATCTGGCGAACTGCCTCGGTGTCGATCCCGACCTTTTCTTCCCCGAGCGTGGCGCGTCCACCCGCGAAGCCAAAGAGGTCTGTCGGGGCTGTGTCGTGCGCGAAGACTGCCTCGAGTACGCACTGCGCAACGGCGAGAAGTTCGGTATCTGGGGTGGCATGAGCGAGCGCGAACGCCGCCGCATCCGCCGCCAGCGCACCGTAGCCCGGGTCGCCGGTCTGCTCGAGCAGCCGTCCGCTTCCGCCTGACGTTCCCTCCCACCGGACAAGCGGGATCAACCGCGAGGCGGCGGAGCGCGGGGATCGGAGAGCGGGCGACCGCAGTTGATCCTCAGCGGGTGGCGCTCAGCGCCAAGTCACGACGACGTTTGAGAATGCGTCGGCGTTCGCGTTCGGAGCAACCGCCCCATACGCCGTGGTCGATGCGGCTCTCGAGTGCGTGCTCGAGGCACTGGTCTTTGACAGGACAGGTACCGCAGATGCGGCGTGCCACTTCGACGCCGACACCGTCGCTCGGGAAGAACGTGGACGGGGGTGCGTCGGCGCAGTTTCCCTGTGCCATCCAGATTGTGTCCATGACAACCTCCGATTCGCCTCCTAGTACGTCCAGACCGGGCCGAAAGCTGCGCGAAAGTGCACCCGCCATCCGGTGAGAATTTGGTTCGGAAGGACCACGGGCCGGCAGCCGAGGCCACGGGAGCCCCCGGCCGCTACAATCGTCGGGCCAGCCACTCGAGGAGCGTGCCATGAGCGATGTTCAGACCGAAGTCCAACCGCCCGTCGCCGCGGCGCGGGTGGTGTACCTCGGCCCGGTCGCGCCGCACTGGGAGGTGCGGGGGGTGCACGGCGAGCGCTCGGTGGTCGACGGCTTCCGCGATCGCGTCAACGCGCGGCTCCTGCTCCTACCGCCGCACGATCCGCAGTTTCGCCGCAACCGTGAGCGAGTGAACCGCGACGCAGAGCGCGAGCGCATCGCCATCGATTGGGACCTCGGGTACGACGAAGGCTCCTGAGCCGGTCGCGGGCCGGGGACCGGCCTGACGAACCCACTGGGGACCGCAACGGGGTGTGCTGATGCATGATTCTTCTTCTGCTGCGCCTCTCGCCGTCGGCGGTTGGGACGTAGGCGAGGGCTATCTCAATCGCGAGCTGTCGTGGTTAGCGTTCAACGCTCGTGTCCTCGCGCTCGCCGCCGATCCGGCGCGACCATTGCTCGAGCGGGTCCAGTTCTGCGCGATCTTCAGTGGCAACCTCGACGAGTTCTTCCAGGTCCGGGTGGCCGGCCTGGCTGACCAAGTGGCAGCCGGCATCGAAGGCAGCTCGCCCGACGGTCGCAGCGCCGAGACGCAGGTTCGCGAGATCCACGCAGTGGTCGAACAACTGCTGCACGAGCTGGATGAACTGTGGCGCAACGACGTGGCCCCCGCCATGGCCGAAGCCGGTATCCGCGTGGTGCGCTGGATCGACCTCACGGTCGGCGAGCGCGACGAACTCGGGTACATCTTCCGGTCGCGGATCTTTCCGGTGCTCACCCCGCTCGCCATCGACCCTGGGCATCCGTTCCCCTATATCTCCGACCTCTCGCTCAACCTCGCGGTGGTGCTGCGCGACCCGGCGATCGACCACAACCTCTCCGCCCGCGTCAAGGTGCCAGCGCGGTCGCCCCGCTTCCTGCGCGTCGGTGACACCGACCAGTGGGTACCGCTCGAAGAGGTGATCGCGTCCCACCTCCACCTGCTGTTCCCCGGTTTAGTGGTGCTCGAGCACCACGTCTTCCGCGTCACCCGAAATGCCGATCTCACGGTGCGCGAAGCCGAGGCCGACGACCTTCTCGCGGCCGTCGAGTCCGAGCTCCGGCGCCGGAGGTTCGGCCGTTCGGTGCGCCTCGAGATCGCGGCCACTATGAGTTCGGACGTGCGAGCGATGCTCGTGCGCGAGCTCGACCTCGGCGACGAGGACGTCTATCCGATCTCGACGTTGGTCGACCTCAGCTCGTTGTCGCAGCTTGCCGGGCTGCGCCGTCCGGACCTCAGCGATCGGGTGTGGGTGGGCATCACCGAACCACGCCTCGTGGTCGACCCCGAGAACCCGCGCGACATCTTCGAGACGATACGCGGCGGCGACGTGCTGGTGCACCACCCCTACTCGTCGTTCTCGCGATCGGTCATCGAGTTCATCCGCCAGGCCGCCGACGATCCGCTCGTGCTCGCGATCAAGATCACGATCTATCGCACCTCCGGCGACAGCCCCATCATCGAGGCGTTGATCGATGCGGCCGAGAACGGCAAGCAGGTCGCAGTACTCGTCGAGCTCAAGGCGCGCTTCGATGAGCGGGCGAACATCGAGGCGGCGCGCCGCCTCGAACAAGCCGGGGTACACGTCGCGTACGGCCTCGTCGGCTACAAGATCCACACCAAGGTCTGCCTCGTCATCCGCGACGACCCCGATGGTGTGCGCAGTTACTGCCACGTGGGTACCGGCAATTACAACCCGCGTACGGCCCGGCTCTACGAGGACATCGGACTCTTCACCGCCGACTCCGACATCGGCGAGGACTGCACGCACCTTTTCAACTCGCTCACGGGCTACGGCCTCTCGGTCGAGTACAAGCGACTGCTCGTCGCGCCTCGCACGTTGCGGGGCGGTCTGGTGGCCCGCATCGAGAACGAGATCGAACTCGGTGGCCGCATCGTGCTGAAGATGAACAGCCTGGTCGACGCCGAGCTGATCATGCTGCTTCAGCGAGCGTCGCAGGCCGGTGTCGAGATCGATCTCATCGTCCGCGGCATCTGCTGTCTTCGCCCCGGTGTGCCCGGCGTGTCCGACAACATCCGCGTGCGGAGCATCGTCGGCCGCTACCTTGAGCACTCGCGAATGTTCTTCTTCGCGAACGGGGCCGGCGTCGGCGAGCCCGAGTACCTCATCGGGTCGCCCGATCTCATGCCACGCAACCTCGATCGTCGCGTCGAGGCCTTGGTGCCGGTGACCGATCCGCTGCTGGTCGAACGGCTCGCCGAGATCCTCGCGGTCAGCCTGGCCGACGACACCCTTGCCTGGACCCTTGACGCCCATGGTGTCTGGACCCGCCTCGCCGGGGGAACCCTCGAGTCACACGTCGAGTTCCAACGACTTGCGCTCGCCCGCGTCGCCGGCCTGAGCGCGGCCGTTGTCCACTGACCAGCCGGGCCGAACCGAGCCGGTGCGCGAGGTGAACGCGGCCGGCGGGGTCGTCCGCCGGGACTTGGTCCGCGGTACCCAAGTGCTGCTCATCCACCGGCCGCGCTACGACGACTGGTCGCTGCCGAAGGGCAAGGCCGACGGACACGAGTCGCCGGCCGAGACCGCTCACCGGGAGGTGCTCGAAGAAACCGGCTATCACTGTATCGTTGGCCCCGAGATCTCGGTGGTCCGTTACGTCGACCGACGCGGCCGACCAAAGGTGGTCCGGTACTTCGCCATGCGGGCCGAGCAGGGCGCGTTCGTGGTCAACGACGAAGTCGATGAGGTGTCCTGGTGCACGCCAGCGGTCGCGGCGCGGCGTTTGAGCTACCCACGCGACCATGACGTTGTACGAGCTGCGCTCGCTGTCACGTGGTGACGAGGCCTGAGCTGGCAAGATGACGGGCGGATGCACCACAGGTGCTGTGCATCCACCACGAGCAAAGGGAGTAGGGGAGATCGTGCCCGAGGAGTCGCGGAAGAGCTTCCATCACGCACTCGACGACGTGAAGGGCGAGATCGTGCAGCTTGCGGCGCTCGTCACCGAGTCCATTCCTCGAGCCACCAAGGCCCTCCTCGACATGGATCTGCAGGCCGCCCAGCGCGTGGTCGACCACGACGACGTTCTCGACCAGAAGTCCGTCGAGATCGAAGCGCGTTGCCATCGGTTGCTCGCGTTGCAGCAGCCGATGGCCAGTGACCTGCGGGCGCTCATCACCGCGGTCAAGCTCAACTGGGAGCTCCAGCGGTCGGGCGACCTGAGCGTCAATATCTGCAAGACGGTGCGCCGCATCTATGGCTCGACCATCGATCCTCGCCTGCGTGGGCTCATCGAGCAGATGGGCGAGCAGGCCCATCTACTCACGAGACGCGCGGTCGATGCGTACGCCACGAACGATGCGACGCTTGCCGCGGCTCTCGACGACATGGACGACGCGCTCGACTCGCTCCAGGCCGAGTACATCCAGGCGATCATGCGCGCCAACGAGAGCGCGACCGTTCCGCTCAACACTGCGGTGCAGTTGGCCTTGGTGGGCCGCTACTACGAACGTATCGGCGACCACGCGGTCAACATCGGCGAGCGCACGCAGTACATGATCACCGGATGGTTGCCCGAGCACAAGGGAGCGGCACGAGCGTTGGCGAAGGCTCAACACCTCGATGTCGAGGAGCTCTGATCGCGCGCATGCGGGTATTGGTCACCAATGACGACGGCGTGCACGCTCCTGGCATCGTGGCGCTGGCGTGCGCGATGCGCGACGCCATGTTCGACGTGATCGTGGTCGCGCCGCGCGGCGAGATGAGCGGCAGCTCCGCCTCGATGGCGGCCCACAACGACGAGGTCCATTACGAGCGGGTCACCGTCGAGGGTTGGTCCGACGATGCATACGCGCTCGATGGCGCGCCCGCGTTGTGTGTGATCGCCGGCTTGCTCGGTGCGTTCGGCCCGCCCCCCGATCTCGTGGTGTCGGGCGTGAACCCCGGGTTGAACACCGGCCGCTCTACCTTGCACTCGGGCACCATCGGCGCCGCGCTCACCGCCGCGGCGTGGGGTGCGTCAGGACTCGCGGTCAGCATCGACACCGGGCATCACATCCGTTGGGGCACCGCGACCGATCTTGCGCGCCAGGCTGCCGTCTGGCTCGCGGGCGCGCCGAAGCGCACCGCGATAAATCTAAACGTGCCGAACGTCGAGCCGCACGAGCTGCGCGGCGTTCGCCAAGGCGCGCTCGCGCCGTTCGGGGCGATGCGAACATCGATCGCCGAGCACATTCCCGGGCTGATCAAGTTGCAACTCCTCCCCAACGCGGACCCCGTTCCCGACGGCACCGACACCGCCATCGTGCGAGGCGGCTACGCGTCCGTGTCACTGCTCACGCCACCAACGGCGCTTCTCGACGCCTCGGTGCTCGTCGCGTTCGGTGAGGTGGGCTGACCATGGGATATGTGCTCGCCGCGATCGCGTTCTCGGTCGCGCTCGCAGTGGCAATCGTCGCGCGGCGCATGCAGCAACGAACGGTGCGCCGACTAATCGACGTGGTCGAACACCTCGGCGAGGCGGCTCCCGGTCGACCGCGGGGCGATCTCGCTATGGCCCGGCTCGAGCGATCGGTGCAGCGGGTGCGCGAGCGGGACGACCGCGTGCAGCGGGCCGAGCTACGGCTCGAGCTCGCGCTGAGCGAGATGACGCAAGGTGCCGTGGTCTGCGACGAGCAGGGCATCGTGGTGTTCCGCAATGCGTATGCGCAATCGTTCGTCGGCGCCCGCCACGGCGAGGCGCTGGTCGAGGCCGCAGTCAGAGAGCTCCTCGAGATGGCGCGTGGCGGTGTCCCGTGTGATCGTGAGGTCGAGCTGTACGGCCCACCGCGCCGCACGCTCGTGGTGCACGCCACGCCGTTGCGCAGCGGTGTTGGTCTGCTGGGGGCCATCGCGGTCATCGACGACGTCACCGAGACGCAGCGCATCGACTCGATCCGTCGGGATTTCGTGGCCAACGTAAGTCACGAGCTGAAGACGCCGATCGGCGCGTTGGCCTTACTCGCCGAAACTCTGGCCGGCGAGTCCGACGTGGGCATCGTGCAACGATTGTCGGAGCGGGTGCGCATGGAGTCGTTCAGGGTCAGCAACATGGTTGACGACCTCCTCACGCTTAGCCGCATCGAGGGCAACGATGCACCGAACATCGACGAGTTCGGCATCGATCTGCTCGTGCGCGAAGGCGTCGATCGGGTGCACCCCGTCGCCGAGCAACGCTCGGTCACGATCACCGTCGGCGCCATCGACGGTTCGCTGCGGTTCATAGGCGATCGGCGCCAGATCTCCTCGGCGTTGTCGAACCTGCTCGAGAACGCCGTCAAGTACTCCGAGCCGGGCGCGACGGTCGACGCGCGCGTCGTCACCAATGAGCACGAGATGGCGATCGTCGTGCAGGATCAGGGCATCGGCATCCCCAGGTCCGAGCTCGAGCGCATCTTCGAACGCTTCTATCGGGTGGACAAGGCACGCTCGCGCGAAACGGGTGGAAGCGGACTAGGCCTGTCAATTGCTCGACACGTCGCCCGCAACCACGGTGGCGACGTCACGGTGGTCTCGCGCGAGGGCGAGGGTTCGACCTTCGCCCTGCTGCTGCCGCGCCCCGTCCAAGGTGACCACCCATGACCGTTCGCCCCGCCGCCGCCGGCGTCCCGCACCTGCTGGTCGTCGAGGACGAGCCGTCATTCTCGGACGCGCTCGCCGTGGGCTTTGCCCGCGAGGGGTTCCGCGTCACCGTTGCCGCCGATGGCGCGGCCGCGCTCGAGGAGTTCCGGCGCGACCCGCCCGACATCGTGCTGCTTGACGTGATGCTGCCCAAGCTCTCGGGCCTCGATGTGTGTCGCATCATGCGTGCCACCTCGAGCGTGCCGATCATCATGGTCACCGCGAGAAGCGAGGAGGTCGATGCAGTGGTCGGTCTCGAGGTCGGCGCCGACGACTACGTCACCAAGCCCTACCGGCTCCGTGAGCTCGTGGCGCGGGTGCGGGCCAACCTCCGACGACTCGAAAGCCGCCCACAGGGCGAACGGGATCTGCCCGTCGAGGTGGTGCGGGTGCGCGGCGTGGCCGTCGACCATGCGCGGCATGAGGTGCGCGTCGATGGCGAGCTCGTCGAACTCACCCGCAAGGAGTTCGACGTGCTGGCGTTGCTGCTGGCAAACGCCGGTCGGGTCGTCACCCGCGACACGCTCATCAACCGCGTGTGGGGCGAGGATTACTTCGGCGACACGAAGACCCTCGATGTCCACGTCAAGCGCCTGCGGGCCAAGATCGAGCGCAGCGGCGGCGAGCCACAACGCATCGGCACGGTGCGCGGGCTCGGTTACAAGTACGAGGACCCGAACGGCTGAAGCGCTGCCATCAGCCGGGCACGGCCCGCCGGGCGGGCTCTGCCAGCCTCGATGCCCAGCCGGTGATGAAGGCCGACCACCGCGGCGCGCCGGGTCGACGCACGACACCTACCATGGCCCGCGTGACCAACACCGGCTGGCGCCCGCTCGAGAAACCCACTCGTGCCAAGCCGCCGGTGAGCATCGCGGCCACACCGTTCACCCGGTTCGCGCGGGTGCACACCTTGTCGTCGGTGGGCGACGGTCTGGTCACCATCGCGCTGGCCGGCTCGATCTTCTTGGCGGTCGACCCGCGCGCGGCACGCGAGAAGGTGGCCCTGTACCTGTTCCTCACCATCGCGCCGTTCGCCGTGGTCACCCCGCTGATCGGCCCGGCGGTCGATCGCGCTCGCGGCGGCCGCCGCACGATGGTGCTGGCTTCCACCTTCGGCCGAGCGGTCGTCGCGTTCTTGATGGTGGGCCACATACACAGCCTGCTGTTGTTCCCCGAAGCCTTCGTGATGCTCGTGCTCCAAAAGACGTATGTCATCGCCAATCGAGCCCTCGTGCCGAAGCTCGTGGATTCCGAGCGTCAGCTCGTCGAGGCCAACTCGAAGCTGGCCCTGCTCTCCGCTGCCGGTTCCATGGGCGGTGCCGCGTTCGGCGCCTTCCTGGCCTTGATCGGCGGGCCTGGGTGGTCTGCCGCGCTGGCCTGCATGGTCTTCGTGGTCGCGGGCGTGGCCTCGTTGCAGCTGCCGATGCTCACCGTTGCCGACCACCCCGCAGGCGTCCAGGAGCAACGTGAGCTCCGTGGATCGGGCATCTTCCTCGCGAGTTCGGCCATGGCGGTGCTGCGCGGCATCGTCGGATTCATGACGTTCCTGCTCGCCTTCGAGTTCCGTGGCGGAAAAGAAGGCGTCGATGTCAAACCGCTCGGAGCGGCGGTCGGCGCATCCACGGCCATCGTGCGGCGCATCGACATCATCGGCGATCCGCGCTCGCCGGCCTGGCACTTCGGCGCGGTCGTGCTCGGCGCGGGTGTCGGTGCACTGGTCGGCGCGCGCATCGCGCCCGCGCTGCGGCGACGGGTCGCCGAGGAGCGCATCGTGCTCGGCGTGCTCATCGCCGTCGCCCTCGTGGGCCTCGTAGCCACGTGGAACGGTGACCTGCTCGGCGCGTTCCTCCTCTCGCTCACGGTCGCGCTCGCCGCCGGCGCAGGCAAGCTCGCATTCGACTCACTGGTGCAGCGCGACGCGCCCGATGCCAACTACGGGCGCTCGTTCGCCCGCTTCGAAGCACGGTTCCAGCTCACGTGGGTCATCGGCGCGTTCATTCCGGTCGTACTGCCCTTCCGTGCCCGCTACGGCTACGCGCTCGTCACGCTCGCCGCCGCGGGGGCCGCGGTGAGCTACATCGTGGGCGTTCGCACCGCCGGGCGAGCGCCAGCACCCGCCGCGGTGCCCTCGCCGGGTCGGACCGAGCCCGGCGTCGACGCGACCGGCGTGCTGACCCGTCCCGACCCCACGCTGATCGCGCCCTGGCCGCCTGAGGATCCGCTTCGGCCGGCCGCTCCGGGCACGCCGCCCGCGGCGGGGCCATCGGGTGAATGGGGGAGCATCTCGTCGACCCCGGTGGTCAGCGCCGGCGAGGGTGTGCACGTCGAGCGCACCCGGCGTGCGGATGCCGAGCGCGACGCCTGACCGGTTGGCGGCCGAGCACGAGGGTCAGTCGGACGGGAGGTCGATGCGGGCGAGCCACAGACCGGGTGCGTCGACCTCGGCGGGTGTCGGCAGGTTCGTCGCGTCGATCCACAGCCGCGTGAGTCCGGCATCGCCGGCGCGCTCGAGCACACCGGCCACGAAGGAGTTGCCGCGGTCGTACTGCGCCTGCGTGAGGTTCAGTCCGAGGATGCGCTCGACGAAGCGGTCGGCGCGATCGGTCTCGACGCGATGGCGACGGACCGCTTCGGTGATGCGCCCGTACGCCGGCATGAGCGTGGTGCCGATGGTGTCCATGATGTGATCGACGAAGCCTTCGATCACGGCGACGAGTGCTTCGAGGTTGGGCAACATCGCCCGCTGCTGCGCACTCTGCACGACACCGAGAACCACGTCGGGGTCGGCGAGGCTCTCCTGGATCCGCGCGAGGCCTTCGACCCCGGCCGTCGGGTCGAGATCGCCGATGCGGTCGAACAGTGCGCTGGGGTCGGGGCGGAATCCCGAGGCGTACGCGTCGAGCAGATCGTGGAGCGTGGCACCGACGTGGGGAATGCCGAGCACCGCGTGATGCGCAATCTCGTTGATGCATACCCACAAGCGGAGCTCGTCGATCGGCAGGCTCCACTCGTTCGCGAACTCGTCGACGTTGTGCACGAGCACGAGAAGCTCGTGCGTGCCGTCGCGCGGAATGGGTAGGTCGAAACCACCGAGACATCGCGTGGCCAACTGGCCGACCATGCTGCCCGCAGTCATGGCCAACATCATCGGCGCCATGGCCTGCATCATGGGGGCGAACATGGCGGCCGCAGGGTCCTGAGCGAGATCATCGGGTAGCAATGCCTGATTCGACGACAACGACGTGGCCAGGCGTTCGAGCAGCGGTCGGTAGGCGTCGAGCGTGCGCTGGGCCCACATGCCGCGAGTGACGGCCGCGATCTCGGGTGACCGACCGCCGATCGAGGTCGACAGACCCGACGCGTCGGCAACGTGAAGATCGGCGACCCGGCCGAGCTGCTCGAGCGCGATCCGGGTGGCCGGTTCGACGTTGGGTTCGCTTGTGCCTTCGGTTGCGACAGTGACCGCGAGCTGGCGGGCCGACTCCCATGCGGACGATGGGGCGGACGACATCATGCGGAACAGGTCACCGAAGAACGGCATTGCGCCGAAGGGGTCACCGCCGCCGAGTGGACCATCGTCGCTCATACGGGCATCGTAGGTGCGTGCAGTCTCGATTCCGTCGCGTCGAAAGCCCCCTCACCTCGTGAAGATCGTCGTCACCGGCGCGGCCGGCTTCCTCGGTTCGCGTGTCGTCGAACGGTTGCGCGCCGGGGGTCATGAAGTTGTCGCGGTCGACCGCGTTGCGTCCGGCCTCGAGCACCGCGCGGCCGAGGCGGTCATCCGCATCGACCTCGCGCATGCCGAGCTGCGCGAGGTGTTCGAAGGCGCAGCCTCGCTCGTGCACCTCGCGGGTGGGTTCCCGGTCGACGCCGTGTCGCTCGACGGCGCGGCCGACGACATCGACGTCGCGATGCGGGTGCTCGAGCACGCAGCCGGTGTCGGCGTGCGTCACGCGCTCGTGTTGTCGACCGCGATGGTCTATGGCGCGTGGCCCAACAACCCGATTCCGCTCACCGAGGACGCGCCGGTCCGACCGAATTCCGAGTTCGCGTTTGCCGTGCAGCGAGCCGAACTCGAACGGCGCGCGTTTGCCTGGCGTGCAGGGTGCCCTGGTGTGAGCCTCGCCGTCCTGCGCCCCACCGTGATCGTGGCCGACGGTCTCCCGAGTCGCGTCGCGCGGCTTCTGCGCCAGGTCGCGGCCATCCGCACCGACGAGGATCCGCCGGCGCAGTACCTGCACGTCGACGACCTCGTCGAGGCAATCGTCGTGGCTACCACCACCGAGGTCGACGCGGTTCTGAACATCGCGCCGGACGGTTGGATCCGCCCGGAGACGCTCAACGCGCTCGCCTGGAACCGCCCGCGGCCCCGGGTGTCGCGCTGGGTGCTCAACGCGGTCGCCGAACTGCGTTGGCGTTCGGGCATCGCGTCGGCCCCACCCGGCATCGTCGCGTACACCGTGTACCCATGGGTCGTCGCGAACGATCGCATTCGGGCACTCGGTTGGCAACCAAGCAACTCGAATGAGGAAGCGTTCGTCGCCGCGCATGAAGCCGGTCCGCTAGCGATGATGAACGCCCGGCGCCGTCAACAGATCTCGCTCGGTGTTGCGGGCGGTCTGGTGGCCACCATCGTCGGAGCGATCGGCTGGGTGTTGTTCAGGCGGCGCGTTCGCCGATGACTGCGGCGGTCTTCCACCGCTCGCCGGTTCGGGAGATCACCAGCGGGCAGATCGTGCCGGGGAGTGTGGCTAGCACCTCGGTGAGCACATCGTCGATCGAGTCGACCTCGTGGCCGCACACTGACAGCAACACGTCACCGCGGCGCACGCCGGCCAGGCCCGCCGGGCTGCCATCGACTACGTGGCCGACGGTGGCCCCGGCGTCACGTGACACGCGCCGGGTGGTGTCGGCGGGCGGCGGCGCCTCGACGCCCAGCCAGCCGTGTGAGATCTTGCCCGTGGTGAGGAACTGCTCGGCGACGGCCAGCACGCGGGAGGCGGGCACGATCGCCCCTTCCAGCACCGAGCCCGAGCTGCCCTGCCTCGCGCTCAGATCGACCGACAACATGCCGAGGTAGCCACCGTTGCGGTCGATGATGATCGAGCCCGCAGCCACGGAGGGGAGCAGATCTGTGAGCCAGACGAGCCCGACCACTTCGACGAGATCGTTCCGCATGGCATCACCGGTGCTGCGGACGCTGTTCGGCCACGTGCGCAGGCCCGTCCCGAGCCCTCCGCCAAGCGCGGTGACCGGGTCGCCGACGGCAACGGAAGCCGGCGATGTCGCGACCCACGGGGTGAGCGGCGCGCCATCGGTGCGGATAATGGCCAAATCGTTCATCGCGTCACGGGCGACCACGGCACCCTGGCGCGCGATCCCGTTGGTGTCGATGATGCGAACCGAAACGGGGCCGGTGTCGCCAGCGGCGCCGGACGGGACGAGCTGCAAGGAGGTCATGACGTGCACGCCGTCTTCGAGCACCATGCCGTTGCCCTGGCGTTTCACGGAGCCGGAGTTGACGTCGATCCCGACGATGCCCACACCACTGCGACCCTCGGGGTTGCCCACCAAGGTTGCGAGCGGTTGGAGGCCGAGCCGTTGCGGCTCGTCGCCGATGCCCCCTGCGGTGAACATCAGGGAACCGGCCAGCACTGCGCCGCCCACGACCGATACGAACCCGAGTGCCCAGGGATTGCGACGTGACCCGGAAGGCGTCCGAGGCGCCCTGACATGGGTGGGTGTGGCGCGTCCGATCTCGGCCGGGTGGCGCCACAGCCGATCGTCGAGCGCTGGCGGTGGCCGACAGTCCAACACCTCGTCGTCGAAGCCATCCTCTACGCCCACGGGACACGACACTACCGAGCGGGACGACATGATCTTTCGCGGGGCCGCCATGGTGGCCGTTTGGACGGTGTGTCCCACCGGGGTCGTACGATGACCGTGTGGTCCTCGTTCCTCCCCCCGCTCCGACCGACACATGGCTCGGGGTCTCGGAGTCGCCGTTGCCCGTGGACGCGGCGTCGTGCTGGGCGATACAGCCGCGTTGTGGCGGACTCGTCCTGTTCAACGGCACCGCTCGCGATCACGCGGCGGGTCGTCCCGACGTCTCGCTGCTCGAGTACGAGGCCTACGAGGAACACGTTCTCGCTCGACTGGCCGTCATCGCCGACGAAGCGCGCGTGCGCTGGCCCACCATTGGCCGCATAGCGATGCTTCACCGCGTCGGTCCGGTCGCGGTCACCGAGTCGGCGGTCGTGGTCGTCGTGAGCGCGCCACACCGGGACGAGGCGTTCACGGCGGCGCGATTCTGCATCGACACGCTCAAGGCCACCGTGCCCATCTGGAAGCGCGAGCAATGGCGCAACGGCGAGAGCTGGGGCCTCGAGCCGCAACACATCACCGACGTGACTGCATCTCGCGACCTTCGCTCAGAGAGCTCGCCTCGATGAGTAATAGCGTCGTTTTCCTGCTCATCGCAGTAGGGCTCAGCGGGATCGGCACCACCGCAGTGTGGTGGCACGGTCGTCCGCGCCGCAGCCGAACCGAGAACAACGACTTCGGCGCGACCTTGCGCGCCTTGTCGGCCACGCACAAGCCGCCCGCGTCGCGTCCCGGTGCGCAGCCCGCGGATCCCGACACGCCCGGGTTCGCTCGTCGCGATCCGCGCCCCTTGAGGGAGACTCCTCCTGGCACGTGACCTCGCCATCGATCTGGGTACGGCCAACACATTGGTGTACGCCCGCGGTGAGGGCATCGTCCTGAACGAGCCCTCCGTCATCGCGCTCAACAGTCGGACCGGCGATGTGCTCGCCATGGGGCACGACGCCTGGCAGATGATCGGGCGCACACCCAGTTACATCGTCGCGGTGCGTCCACTGCGCAAGGGTGCCATCACCGACTTCGACGTGACGCAGCGCATGATCCGCATGCTGCTGCAGCGCGTTGGTGTGAGCCGCTTCAACCGGCCACGCGTCGTGATCTGCGTGCCGTCGGCCATCACGGCGGTCGAGCGTCGAGCGGTCACCGAAGCGGCGCGTCGCGCTGGCGCGGCTGATGCACAGCTCATCGAGCAGCCGATGGCCGCGGCGATCGGTGCGGGCCTGCCCATCCACGAACCAGTCGGCAACATGGTCGTCGACATCGGGGGTGGCACATCGGAGACCGCACTTATCTCGCTCGGTGGCGTCGTTGCGCTGCAAGCAGTGCGTGTCGGGTCGTTCGACATCGACGCAGCCATACAGAGCTACGTCCGGCGCACGTACGGCATCGCGATCGGCGAGCGCACCGCCGAGGAGATCAAGCTCGTGCTGGGTTCTGCCGCGCCGACCGATGACGAGGTTCGCGCCGAGGTCCGTGGCCGCGAGCTCATGAGCGGGCTTCCGAAAACTGTCGTGCTCACGCCCGATGAGATCCGTATCGCGATCTCCGAACCGGTCACGGCCATGGTCGACTCGGTCCTGGCCTGCCTCGCGCAAGCACCGCCGGAGCTCGCGCAGGATCTCATCGTGCAAGGGATCAACCTCGTGGGTGGCGGCAGCATGCTGCGCGGCTTGAGCCAACGCATCGCGGATGAGACCAAGGTGCCGGTGCAGCTCGTCCAAACGCCACTTGAGTGCGTGGTGCTCGGCGCCGGTCACTGCATCGAGTCCTACGACTCGCTGCGCGCAATGTTCATGGACTCGCGCCGCTAGCAGGGTGCTGAAAATCGGCTGAGGGTGTTCGCGTTCGGCGCGGAAGTCGAAAAGGCTGTGGGGTTTGGGCGGAACCCCTGATCCGCAGTCGGCGATGTTGACCTCGTTGAGCGCACCACCCGACACGCCGGCCATCTCGTATGTCGACGGATCTGCGAACGCGTCGAGGAA
>WLNW01000060.1 GCA_009699605.1 Actinomycetota bacterium
ATGTGGCCCGTGCCGATGGCCTCCTCGTACTCCTTGCCCGCGAAGTACGGCGGCGAGGTCACGAGCAACGCCACCGAATTGTCGGCCACGAACTCGTTCGTCGCGAGCAACTCGCGGGCGTCGCCGAGAATGATCCGGTCGAGGACCTTAGGTGAGATGACCTCGTGGTCGAGCGAGATGTCGGGGTCGACGAAGCGCCCGTAGAAATCCGACGCATCGTGACTCTCGCGGCGCCCGGAGCCGAAGGCGGCGGTGCGAGTGGGACGCCGAACCCGGCCCGGGGCGCGTGGCTCAGAGCGGGTGGGTTCGGCGGGCATGGGGGGCAATCCTAGGGACATCGACGTCATCGACGCGAATGGTACGGAGGGGGTGCGACAGCGCCCGGCCCCAGAGCCGCCCCATCACGCTTGCTGACCTGCAGCTTGCGTACAATTTCCCCCCGCCCGTAGTTTCGGCGGGTCTGCGTCGCAGCCCGGGGCTCGGCGCGCATCACCCATCACCTGGAGGATTCTCTTGAGTAGCAGTTTGACCAGCCTTCTCGCCTCAGAAGGCGGTTGGCAGGATTTCACGCTAAAGGGGGGCGAATGGGCGATTCTTTGGTCCTCTGTAGCCGCCGCTCTGCTCGCCATCGCCGTCGGCTTCTACCTCATGAAGTTGGTGCTCGCCGAGGACGAGGGCACGCCGAAGATGAAGGAGATCGCCTACGCCATCCAAGAGGGCGCCTCGGCGTATCTCCGGCGGCAGTTCAAGACGATCGCCGTGATCCTCATACCGCTCGCCGCGGTCGTGTTCTTCACCTCCACCGAGATCATCAAGCCGGGTGACCGTGGCACGGCGCTGAGCTTCGCCCAGTCGGGCGTCTGGCGCACCCTCGCCTTCGTCCTCGGCTGCTTCGCCTCGGGCCTCACCGGCTACATCGGCATGACCCTCGCCACTCGTGGCAACGTGCGCACCGCAGCCGCGGCGCTCACCGGCTCCATGCCACGTGCACTCACCGTGGCCTTCCGCACGGGCGGCATCGCCGGCATGTTCACCGTGGGCCTCGGCCTCCTCGGTGCCACCGCGATCATCATGTTCTTCCAGAACACCAGCTCGGCGATCCTTATCGGGTTCGGCTTCGGCGGTTCGCTGCTCGCGCTGTTCCTGCGCGTCGGCGGCGGCATCTTCACCAAGGCCGCCGACGTCGGCGCCGACCTCGTCGGCAAGATCGAGGCCGGCATCCCCGAGGACGACCCGCGCAACCCGGCCACCATCGCCGACAACGTGGGCGACAACGTGGGCGACTGCGCCGGCATGGCCGCCGACCTCTTCGAGTCCTACGAGGTCACCCTCGTGGCCTCGATCATCCTCGGTGTGGCGGCGTTCAACTCCATCGGGATGAACCCGGTGCTCGGCATCATGTTCCCGCTCGCCGCACGCGCTATCGGCGTGGTCGCGTCCATCGCCGGCGTGTTCGTGGTGAAGGCCCGCGAAGGCGAGACCAACGCCCTCAAGCCCATCAACCGCGGCTTCCTCGTGGCCGGCATCCTCACCGTTATCGGCACGCTCATCGTGGCGCTCACTTACGTCGGCAACGAGAACATCGCGGGCGAGACCACCAACGCTGGCTGGAAGTGCTTCGGTGCGGTCGTCATCGGCCTCGTGCTCGCGCAGGTCGTGAGCCGGCTCACCGAGTACTTCACCGCCACGCACTACAAGCCGGTCAAAGAGATCGCCGAATCGGCCCGCACCGGCCCCGCGACCGTGGTGCTCTCGGGCACCGCCTACGGCCTCGAGTCGTCGGTGTACGCCATCATCGCCATCGCGATCGGCATCGGTACTGCACTCGCCCTAGGCGACGGCAACCTGCAGTTCTCGCTGTACCTGGTGGCACTCGCGGGCATGGGCATGCTCGCCACCACCGGCGTCATCGTCTCGGAGGACACCTTCGGTCCGGTGTCCGACAACGCGGCGGGCATCGCCGAGATGTCGGGCGAGTTCCACGGCGAACCCGAGCGCATCCTCGTGAGCCTCGACGCCGTGGGCAACACCACCAAGGCCGTCACCAAGGGCTTCGCGATCGGCTCCGCGGTGATCGCCGCAGTGGCGATCTTCGCCTCGTACATCGAGTCGGCGGCCAGTGAGGTACTCGACCCGGCGCTCGTGGAAACGCTGAAGACCACGCCGCGTGGCGTGTTCGACGCGATCCCGATCAACCTCGCCGACCCGAAGGTCTTCATCGGCCTGCTCATCGGTGGGTCGATCGCCTTCTTGTTCTCGTCCCTCGCCATCCGCGCCGTCGGCCGCACTGCCGGCGTGGTCGTGCAAGAGGTCCGCAACCAGTTCGCCGACGGCAAGATCATGAGCGGCGAGAAGCTGCCCGACTACGGCCCGGTCATCGACATCTGCACCGCCGCCTCGTTGCGCGAGCTCGCCACACCGGCGCTTCTCGCGGTGCTCGCCCCCGTCATCATCGGGTTCGGCATCGGCTACCTCGCCCTCGGCGCGTTCCTCGCCGCGGTCATCCTCACCGGCCAACTCATGGCCAACTACCTGTCCAACGCGGGTGGTGCGTGGGACAACGCCAAGAAGTACATCGAGGACGGCCACGAGGGCGGCAAGGGCTCCGACGCCCACAAGGCGGCGGTCATCGCCGACACCGTCGGTGACCCGTTCAAGGACACCGCCGGTCCGGCGCTGAACCCGCTCATCAAGGTGATGAACCTGGTCTCGCTGCTTATCCTCCCGGCGATCATCAAGCTGTCCAACATCAACCCCGACAACCCGGTGCTGTCCACCCCCGAGGCGGGCGGCTACGCCGTGGCCGGTGCCGCCCTGGTGGTGCTCATCGGTGCGTTGATCTTCTCGGCTCGCCAAAAGCCCACCCTGGTCTCGACGCCGGCCGCCGCGCCGGCCGACGCCTGAGCATCCGCAAACCGCCGTTCGAGCGGGTCAGCCGCTCGAACGACCTCGCCTTTACGAAGGACCGTCCCGACATCCGGGGCGGTCCTTCGTGCTTTTCCGGTGCTGTCACGCCTCTCTGCTCGAGGAGCCCGATGTCACGGCCGCCCGAATCCCCGAATCGTTCACGATGACCGGCATGGGCGCGCCAGGTTCGTGCTCGCTCACCGGTGAGGCCTGCATCGCGAGCGCCAACCCATTCAGCGCCAAGGGATTGCCTGATCGTCAGCGTGCGTCGTCAGCGTGTGCGTGGCGCGAGCGGCGGTGCTTGACCAACTCGAGCACCACGGGCAACAGCGACACGGCGACCACCACAAGGACCGCGATCTCGATGTTGTTCTTGACCAGGTCGATCTCGCCGAGGAAGTAGCCGAGGGTGGTGAGACCAACCGCCCACAACAAGCCGCCGAAGATGTTGTAGAGCACGAATGTGCGGTACTTCATGTGCCCGACACCGGCGACGATGGGCGCGAACGTGCGCACGATGGGCACGAAGCGCGCCAGCACGATGGTCTTCGCGCCGTGCGTCTCGAAGAAGACCGTGGCTTTTTGCACGTACGCCTGCTTGAAGATGCGCGAATCGGGACGGCTGAACAACGCCGGGCCGACCCGACGACCGAACGCGTAGCCGACCTGATCGCCGAGCACCGCGGCAGCAAATGCGACGAGCAGCACCCAGGGCAGCGCCGGCAGTGTGTTGTCACCGGCGCCCGACGACAGGAACCCGGCGATGAACAGCAGCGAATCGCCCGGGAGGAAGAATCCGATGAGTAGCCCGGATTCGGCGAACACGATGAGCGCGAGGATCGGCAGTCCACCCTCTTGGAGGATCTTCTGCGGATCGAGGCCGAGCACGGCAAGCGTGAAGAGGTTCACGAGGGGGGAAGGGTAGCCGCCGGTATCCTCGACCAGTGACCGCCCAAGCAAACATCCGAAACGTGGCCATCGTCGCGCACGTCGACCATGGCAAGACCACCCTCGTCGATGCGATGCTCTGGCAATCCGGCGCCTTTCGCGCCAACGCCAACATGAACGAACGAGTCATGGACTCGATGGATCTCGAACGCGAGAAGGGCATCACCATTCTCGCGAAGAACACGTCCGTGCACTACGGCGGCGTCAAGATCAACATCGTCGACACCCCGGGCCACGCCGACTTCGGTGGCGAGGTCGAGCGCGCCCTGACCATGGTCGATGGCGTGTTGCTGCTCGTCGACGCCAGCGAAGGCCCGCTCCCGCAGACCCGCTTCGTGCTACGCAAGGCACTCGAGGCGAAGCTCCCCGTGGTGCTCGTGGTCAACAAGGTCGATCGCCCCGACGCCCGCATCTCCGAGGTGGTCGACGAGACCTACGAGCTTTTCCTCGACCTCGACGCCGACGAGACCCAGATCGAATTCCCGATCGTGTACACGAATGCGAAGGCCGGCTGGGCGTCGCTCGATCCCGAAATACAGGGCAGCGACCTCAAGCCCCTGTTCGAGGTGCTGCTCGCGCAGATCCCCGCACTCGTGTACGACCCCGATGCACCCCTGCAGGCGTGGGTCACCAACCTCGACGCCTCCCCCTACGTCGGCCGCCTGGCCATGTGCCGCATGCGTAACGGCTGGATCCGCAAGGGCCAGCAGGTGGCGTGGTGCCGCACCGACGGCACTATCGAGCGGGTCAAGGTCGGCGAGCTGTACGTCACCGAGGCCCTCGAGCGCGTACCGGTCGAGGAAGCAGGCCCGGGCGAGATCATCGCGGTGGCCGGCATCCCCGACATCACCATCGGCGAGACGCTCGCCGCGATCGACGACCCGCGTCCGCTCCCGATAATCACCGTCGACGAGCCGAGCTTGTCGATGACCATCGGCATCAACACGTCGCCGCTCAACGGCCGTGAGGGAACCAAGCTCACGGCCCGCCTGGTGAAGAGCCGGCTCGACACCGAGATCGTCGGCAACGTATCGCTGCGCGTGTTCAACACCGACCGCCCCGACGCGTGGGAAGTCCAAGCCCGAGGCGAGCTCCAGCTCGCCGTGCTCGTCGAGATCATGCGACGCGAGGGCTTCGAGCTCACGGTCGGCAAGCCCGAGGTCGTCATCCGCGAGGTCGACGGCAAGACGCACGAGCCGGTCGATCGCGTCACCATCGATGTCCCCGAGGAGCACCTCGGCACGGTCACCCAGATGCTCGCCGTGCGCAAGGGTCGCATGGAGCAGATGGTGAACCACGGCACCGGCTGGATCCGGCTCGACTACCTCGTGCCCGCCCGCGGGCTCATCGGGTTCCGCACCGAATTCATGACCGAGACTCGCGGCACCGGGCTCATGCACCACGTCTTCGAAGGCTACGAACCGTGGATGGGCGAGCTCCGCACCCGCTCCACCGGCTCCATCGTGGCCGACCGCACGGGTGCCACCACCGGCTACGCGATCAAGGAACTGCAGGATCGCGTCGCCTTCTTCGTGGCGCCGGGCGCCGATGTCTATGAAGGCATGGTCGTGGGCGAGAACCCGCGCCCCGGCGATATGGACGTCAACATCTGCCGTGAGAAGAAGCTCACCAACATGCGCGCATCCTCCTCGGACACCACGGTCACGCTGGTTCCGCCCCGCCTGTTGTCGCTCGAGGCCGCCCTCGAGTTCATCGAGGGCGACGAGTGCGTCGAGGTCACGCCGAGCATCGTCCGCATCCGCAAGGTGGTCCTCAACGCGACCGAACGTGGCCGCCTCGCCAAGTCGAAGAAGCCCCCCAAGAGCTGATCACCCTGCCCGGTCGGTGGTCGGCTCATAGTGCCCGACGCCCTCGACCTGGCCCGTGAGTGTCCCACCCCCTGGGTAACGTGATTCTCGTCCCCCTACGGTCACCGTCGACCTTGCGGGCGACGGGCTCGCGACCCCCTACGGCCGCCTCCACCTTTGCCACACCTGGAGGCCGGCTCATGCCCGTCGACGAATCGCGCGTACTCGCGCAACTGCTCCCACACCTCGCGTCGCTCCTGTCCGAGGTCCCGCTCGGCGCACCCGTCGCGATCGGCATCGCACTGCCCGCAGCATGTGACTACGCGGCGGAGATGGGCGCGCCGCCCGTCGAGTTCTTCTTCCGCCACCTCGATTGCATCGACGTCGTGTGCGCGCTCGGCGGATTCGTCGCCCCGGCCGGCTGGGACGCGTTCGGCATCGTGGCGCCCGGGCACCGCATGATGCTCGACCCGCCGGCCGATGACCCTGGCAACGACCCGGCCGACGACCTGGCCGATGACGCGGTCACCGTGTGCGCATTGCTCGGCCGGGGCGGCCTCGTAGTGTCCGAGGTTCGCACGGTCGACGGTACGGTCGTGTCGAGCGGCGCGACCACCGGCCGAGCCGTCGACGCATGCCGCCGGGTGCTCGGCCTCGCCACGGCCCCTCCCCTGCTCGGCCCGCACGTGTGGCGCACCCTGCGCTGGATCGATCGGGTGCTCGCGACCGTGCTCGACGCCGACCTTGGCCGGCCACCCTCGTGGCCCGCGCTCTCGGCCCTCTACGCACTCGACTCGCCCGCGCGGCGGTTCACCCGACCGGCGTGCGCCGCGCAGGCCGAACCTCCCGAGTGGTCCTGGTACGAGCTGCGCAACGCGTGCGCCGGCGATCAGCTCACCGTGCCATGCATCGATTCCGAAACGGCCGCGTGGATGGACGATGGGCTGTTCGCCCGCGAGGCGATCGCCGCCTTTCCCCCGCTCGTCGAGTCACTGGGCGACCTGCGCCAGCTCCTCCCGCCGAGCACCTTCGACATGGTGGTCGCCTGGGTCAGCGATCAGCTCGCCGCGTGATGCCCTGTCTCTCACCAGCGAAGGGTGGCGGCAAAATCGCGAAGTCTGACCCGGGCCGCCGGTGCGGTCGTGTGACAGTCATAGAGCGATCCGCCGATGGCGTGCACGAGCGCACCGGGCTGGTCGCTCCCTCAATCGATGCCGATCAGTTGCTTCGTGAGGGTCATCACCGGATTGTGGGTCTCGTATGCCGGCGACCACGCGTCGGGGCTCAGCAACTTCATCATCGCCGAGATCCGCAGCATCACCAGCGTGAAGTGGAACCCGGCCAGCCGCATGTAGAAGTCCACGTGCCGGGGTTCGCGACCCATGAATGCGGACCAGATCGCAACGGTCTCGTCTTTGTCGGGGATGCCGTCGGGCAGGGCGCGCCCACTGCCCTCGGTATGGAACAGCTGCAGGAACAGCCACCAACCGAGGTCGCTCTCGGCGTCGCCGATGGACACCATCTCCCAGTCGAAGATTCCCAGCACGTTGCCGCCATCGTCGTACATCTGGTTGCCCGGACGGGCGTCGCCCCAGCAGAGCTCGAGCACGTCGTTGTCGGGCCAGTTCGCAGCCAGCCACGCCCACGCCGGATCGGCGACCGGTTGCGGGTTTCCGGCACCGGCCCACGCCAGGAAGTTCGCAAAGTAGTTTCGGCGTTGCTCGCCCCCGAGGCGGCCGTGATGGGGCTTGTCGAGAAAGTCGAACCCCACCGTGCGCCAATCGACGCGGGCCACCTTGGTCATGGCCTCGATGCCGTTGCGCCACTGCCGGGCGCGCTCGGCGGGGGTCATGTCCATCACGAAGCCGGACTCGGTGTATGGCGGTACGTCCCCGGGTACCCGGCCGTAGAGCCGATCCATGACAAAGAAGGGCTGTCCGAGCACCGACGTGTCGGCCTCAGCGAACCGCATGTGAGCCACGGGCACCTCCGTGTGCTCGCCCAGCAGCTTCATCGATCCGTACTGCTGGGCGAGGAGGTCGATCTCGGGGAACAACGCGTAGTCCTGCGGCTGGGACCGCAGCACGAGGTCGTGCGCCGTGCGTCCGCCCAAATCGGTCCACGATGCCGAGAAGAGAAAGGTCTCGTTCGAGAACCCGCTCGACTGGGGCACGACCAGATCCGTGATCTCGACGTCGACCGCACCGGTCCGGCTCCCCAGCCAGGCCGTGAGCGCGGCGCGGGTCTGATCAGGATCGCGTTGTCCGGCGATCGGCATCTCGGTGTCCCCCTCGTCGCTGCCGGTGCATCGTAGTGACCCGCGCCGGTCGACCGAAGGGCAGGTTTCCGACCGACGTGCCCGATCACGTTGAGAAAGTGCTGGTTCGGTGGCATCCTGAAAGCCCACGAGCCGGGCACGCGCGTCCTCTGACCCGCCCGACCGGCTTTTCGTATGGCATGGGAGAGCAATGGCCTTCAAAGTCGGCGACCGCGTGGTCTACCCGCATCACGGCGCGGCAGTCATCGAAAAGAAGGAGAAGCGCAAGGCCTTCGGCAATGAGAAGGACTACTTCGTTCTCCGCATGGCCCACGGCGATATGACGCTCGCCGTCCCGGTCGACAATGCCGAAGAGGTCGGCATGCGCTGGCCGATCAGCACCGAAGACGTCGAGGACCTGTTCGAGGTCCTCGGCCGACGCGATGTGCGCGAGCCGGCCAACTGGAGCCGTCGCTTCAAGAACCACCAGGAGAAGCTCAAGTCGGGCGACGTGTACCAGGTCGCCGAGGTCGTGCGGAACCTGGCTCTTCGCGACGCCGACAAGGGGCTGTCCGCCGGCGAGAAGTCGTTGTTCAACAAGGCCCGCAACGTGCTGGTGTCCGAGCTGTCGTTCGCGTTGAACGTTTCCGAGGACGATGCGCTGAAGCGGGTCGAGGGCGCACTCGTCTGACGTCCGCGCCAACCAGCGGGGGGTTCGCATGGCGGCAAATCGCATCGTCGTCGGTGTCGAAGGATCCGACGGTTCGCGCGCCGCTCTGCGGTGGGCCATCGACGAGGCGCGCGTTCGCTCTTCCACCGTCGTGGTGGTCACCGCGTACCTGCCCACGTACGTTCCGGCCGCGCCCGATTACGGCTATGTCCCGCTCGATGCCCCCGACCTCGTCGACGAGGTCCGCAAGATGCAGGACGAGATGGTGGCCGAGGCGCTGTTGCTCGACGGCGGGCCACCCGTTCCCTTCGAGCAACACCTTCTCGAAGGCCGCGCCGCCGAAACCTTGATCACCGCCTCGCAGGACGCGTCGCTGTTGGTCGTAGGCAATCGGGGCAGGGGCGGGTTCCGGGGCCTCCTGCTCGGATCGGTGAGCCAGCACACCGCGCACCACGCCAGCTGCCCGGTCGTGATCGTGCGGTCTGACATGCGTTTCGCGGCCTCGCCCTAGTACCCGTTGCGACGCCTTTCGTGCGTCTGCATCGTCGGCGTCTGCATCGTCGGCGTCTGCGTCGTCGGCGTCTGCATCGTCGCATCGAGCGCGTGCGCTGACGGCGAAGGAAGCAACGAATCGCGGCCCGTTTGCCGATGCCAGCTTGCGGATCACCGCTGGTAACCTCACGCGTGCAGGCGACAGCGCCTGATTCCCGAGGCGACACACGCCGACCCCACCAGGTCGGTCGCCGCACCGCACGCCATCCGACCCGAATGCAAGTCCACCGGGCGGCGTGCGCCAAATTGACGACTTCCGCCGGGTGCCATGACGTGTTGGCATTTGCGGGCTTGGAGGCATTCGGCATGATCGTTCCGGCAGATGGCGCGGTGCTCGAACGCGTTGCCGCCCCCGGCGACCACCAAGCCGGTCGACCAGCTTCGTTGCGCGAGGTGATCGCGGCGATCCCGGCCGAATGCTACGAACGCTCCACGGCTCGCGGCCTGTGGCTCGCCGGCCGCGACATCGCGCTGCACGCGCTCGTCGTGTTCGCCCTCGTCGAGGTCAACGCCTGGTGGGCGGTGCTCGCGCTGTGGCTTGTCTCGGGATTCACCACCTCGGCCATGTTCGTACTCGGCCACGACGCGGCGCACGAGGCACTGTTCGACAGCAAGCGGCTCAACGCGATCGTTGGGCGCATCCTGTTCCTGCCGTCGCTGCACATCTACGCCGCCTGGAAGTTGGGGCACAACCACGTGCACCATCGCCATACCGCCCGCGAACAGATGGACTTCGTCTGGCACCCGGTCACCCCAGAGCAGTACGCGACCTTCGGCCCCCTGCGCCGACTGCGGCATCGCCTCGAATGGTCGTCGCTCGGCGCCGGCGTCTACTACGTGTCCCGCATCTGGTGGTCGAAGATGATCGTGCTGCGGCCGCCCAAGCGTTTCCGTCACGACATCACCTTCGACCGCATCGTGCTCGGCGTGCTGGCCAGCGGCCTGGCCTTCGGCGCCGCAGTACTGGGCGGCGTGCTCAGCGGCGACTTCCTGGGTGCAGCCTGGATGATCACCAAGCTGCTCGTCGGACCCTTCCTGGCGTTCTGCTGGTTCATCGGGTTCACGGTGTACGTGCACCACATCAACGTGCGCATGCTGTGGACCAAGCGCCGCGACTGGAACAAGGTCGACGCGCAGCTACTCACCACCTCAGTGCTGCGGGTCCGCCGGCCGTTCGGCATGTTCTTCCACAGCATCTTCACCCACGTGCCCCATCACGTCGACGTGCGCATCCCCTGCTACCACCTCGACGACGCGCAGAACGCCATCGCCGCGGCGTATCCCGGTCTCGTCATCGACGAGCCGCTCACGTTGCGCGGCTACCTGGACACCACCAAGGCCTGCAAGCTGTTCGACTTCGACGAACGACGCTGGCTCAGCTACCAGGAAGCACGCCCCCGCACGGGCCGCACCCACGAAACCGTGGCGGCCGAGAGCTTCAGCCTCGACGACTGACCGCCGGACCGCGGCGCGGGCGTCAGGTCAGTGAGGCTTCCAGGCGTCGGGAGTATCGGCGAGTTTGGCGATGCGCTTGGGGATCTTGCCGCTGACCGGTAGATGCCAGTCATTCGCCCGGTTCTCGCAGTACCCATCTGATGGTGAATCGTCGTGGCGTCCCTACGGGGTCGCGCTGGCTACCTGCCGGAGCCAGCCGAGGAGACGATCCCAGAGCTCGGTGCGAGTCGGCGCGACGTTGTGGTTGTGGCCGGAACCCGGGCACACGAAGAGCGTGATGTCACGACTTGACGGGAACTGCGCGGGGATCTGGTGCGCGGCGCCGGTGATGTCGTGTTCGCCCACGCCGATGAACACGGGCACGTCCACCGCATCGAGCGCCGGGCGGCTCGCGCCGGGGATCATCGACGTGAGGCCGCACAGGGTCAGTAGCACAGAGCCCGAAGCGCCGATGGCCGCCTTCGCATTGTCGGGCACGTCGACCGCAAGTAGGAACGGTGACGAACCGGTGCCGGTCCGGCCGCCCCTACTGCGCGGCGCGCCGAAGCGCGTCGCGACGAGCGCTGCGAGGTCACGGGCGACGCCCTCCGGATCGTCGACGTAGGCGCGCTCCGCTTCGGTCAGGTGCGAGAGCAGCCCCGAACCGGCGAAGCCGAGCAGGGCGACCGCCTCGTACGTGCGATGCCTGGCCTGCATCCACACCGTGACGAGCCCACCCATCGAGTGGCCACAACCAACGGGCACGAATAGCGGGATCGCCGCAACGCCTTCCGCGAGCGTTCCCGCGCGCAACCGGTCGAGCAGCGTCGCTACGGCTGCTGCGTCGATCGCTGCGACCGTTGCCGGCGTGAGCGTGTACGCGTCGTGGGGCACGTCGCTCTCGCCCACGCCGGGATGATCGAGCAGGACCACCACCACACCACGGCCCGCGAGATGGGCCGCCATGGAGTAGCTGTCCCCGGCGCCCTCGGCCTGCAGGTCGAAGTAGCGGCGCGACATGCCACCGCCGGGCATGCACACGAGTACGACCGCCGGTTGCCCGGCGGCCCCGTCGGCGGCCCGGTCGGCGCCGTGGGTGGCGCCGACGGCGGCGATGACGAGGTCGGCGACCAGATGGTGCACGCCGGCGGGCGCCATCGACGACACATCGATCTCGATGCGGTGCCGTTGCACCGCGGGTGACGGAGTCGCAGGCACTAGCTCAGCCGGCGGGGGCAAGGATGAGGCCGCTTCGTCCGCCCGCGACCATCACGTGCTCGACCCCCTTCACCTGGTTCACCGCGGTGCCACGCACCTGGCGCACGCCTTCGAGGATGTTGTTCAAGCCGTGGATGTACGCCTCGCCCAGCAGACCGCCGTGGGTGTTCACGGGGATCGACCCGTCGAGATCGATATTGCCCTCCTTGATGAAGTCACTCGCCTCGCCCGGGCCACAGAACCCCATCGCCTCGAGCTGGAGAAACACCACGGGGCTGAAGTTCTCGTACAGCATCGCGGCGTCCATGTCGGCCGCGGTGAGGCCTGACTGGTCGTAGAGCTGTTTAGCCATGAGCTTGGCCTCGGGGAACTCGGCGAGATCGCCGTGGTAGTAGTTGAAGACGACATTTCCGTCGCGCAGGTGACCGTCGGCCGCCGCGGCGATCTTCACCGCCTTGTGTGGCAGGTCGGCGGCACGATCGGCCGACGTGATCACCATGGCGACGCCGCCGTCGCTCTCCTGGCAGCAGTCGAGGAGCCGCAGGATCGGTTCGACGATCCATCGTGAGTTCTGGTGATCTTCGAGCGTGATGGGCCTTTGGTAGAACCAGGCGTTGGGGTTCGTGGCTGCGTGCTTGCGCGCGACGACCGTGTAGCGACCGAAGTCTTCGTTGGTGAGCCCGTAGCGGTGCATGTAGCGCTGGAACGCCAGCGAGTAGGTCTTCGCCGGCACATCGAGGCCGAACGGGAGGTACCAGTTCCAGCCGGGCGGCGTGACCCGTTGGTTGGGTTGGCCGAACCGCCGACCCGATCGCTCGTTGAAGGCGCGGTAGACGAGCACGGCCTTGGCGCTGCCGCCCTGCACCGCCAGCGATGCGTGCTGCACCGTGGTGTGGGCGCCGGCACCGCCGTGCGGGGTACGCGACCAGAACTTGATCTCGGGTATGCCGAGGCACCGGGCGAGGAGCAGCTCGTCGTTCGTGTCGAGCGTGAACGTCACCAGCCCGTCGATGTCGGCTGGGGTCATGCCCGCGTCGCGGATGGCCGCGATGCCCGCCTCGGCTGCGAGCTGGAGCTCGCTGCGGCCGGAACTCTTCGAGAACTCGGTCTGACCGATCCCCGCAATGATGGTTTTTCCTACGGCGCCCATGCTCAGCCCTGCACTGATGGTGTCTGCCGTGATGGTGACGGCGCCGGGCGGAACTGTGGGAGCTTCACGTCGTCGATCACGCGGAAGCAGAGCTCGACGCGCATCTCGTTGTGCACGTCGACGAGTTCGACGTCGACGAGGTTCGACACGAACCGGATGCCATCGTCGAGCTCGACGAGTATCACCACTCGCGGGTCGGCATCGGGCTCGGTTGGATGGCGCGACACGATCCAGCTGTGCACGGTGCCGGTGCCCTGCGACGGCGTGGCGGTCCACGCGGTCGAGTGGCAGTCGCCGCACATGGGTACGGGCGGATGCCGAAACCTGCCGCAGTCCGCGCAGGTCTGGATGAGCAGCTGATCGTTCTGCACACCGTCCCAGAAGTACTCGTCGTCGGTCTCGACGGTCGGTGGAATCACCTTCGGCATGGCTCGTCGTTCCTCGGGTTCCCCATGACCCGTTGGACGGAACCCTATAGCATTGGGACGCGGCCGGACAGCGCTCGCCGCCGAGGGGGAGCTCATGAACGCACCGCACGGACGGGCATCGCACGAACGTCTCGTCTCCGCCGACTCGCACGTGACGCTCACGCACGAGGCCGTCAAGGCGCATCTCGCAACCAAGTTCCACGGGGCCTATGACGCTGCGGTCGCCAAGGTCGGCGGCGGCGTAGCCATTCGTCAAGGCATGAACTCGATGCCGCGAGGGTTCGAGGGTGTTCGCCATGCCATCGGCCGGCCGGGCAACAGCGACCCCATCGAGCGGCTGAAGGACATGGATCAAGACGGCGTTGATGTGGAGGTGTGCTACTGCGAGTTCAGTGCGTTCCGGTACCTCTACCTGATCGAGTCGGGGTGGCGCGAAGCGACACGCGCGTTCAACGACACGCTCGTCGACTTCGCCGCGGCCGACCCCAAGCGTCTCGTCGCGTCGTATCAGATCCCCATCCACGACATCGAGATCGCGATCGACGAGGTGCAACGTGTCGCGACGCTGGGCGGGAAGTCACTGCAGTTGCCGGTGTACCCGATCGAGCTCGGTGCGCCCGACTACTACGACCCCTCCTACGATCCGCTGTGGGCGGCGATCGAAGAGACCGGTCTGCCCGCCTGTTTTCACATCGGTCTCGCGCCGATCACCTACTACCCGGGCGAACTACCGCAGTTCGCGCAGGGCACGATCCAGCCGATGTCGGGGATGTTCACGTCGGTGCAGTGCGGGAACTTCATTCTGAGCGGTGTGTTCGAGCGCTTTCCGCGGCTCAAGACCGTGTGGGTCGAGCCGGGTGTCGGCTGGCTGCCGTGGTGGCTCTTCCACCTCGATGAGATGGCCACGAAGCGCAACTATCCGTTCGATGCCATCACCGAGGCGCCGAGCTTCTACTTCCGGCGGAACATGTCCGTCACGTTCATCCACGAGCCGTTCGCGGTGCACAACCTGCGCTACGAGATCGGCGTCGAGAACATGATGTGGTCGACCGACTACCCCCACCCCGCGTGCACGTGGCCCGACTCACGCACCTTGGTCGACGAGGAGTTCGCGGGCATTCCCGCCGACGAGCGCGAGCTCATCGTGTGCGGCAACGCCACCCGCATCTGGGATCTCTGACCAGGGGCAGTCGAAGGATGCCGCGTCATACGGGCCCACCGGCGTGGCCCCGCAGGCCTTGACGCGTCGTTCGCGCGGCTGGTCGCGATCTCAATGCGGACGCAGCGCGATGTGGCCGCATGGGGCGCTGTTCCGCACGTGTCCGGCCGGGATTTAGCGCGTTCTTAGCGGTCTGGGTCCGGGATCCTGAACAGCCGCATCATTACCGTCGCGCTGGTGGTTGATCGGTCCGCGGACCGGCGCCGCTTCGACCCATCCCTCGGAGAACCGAGCGAGCTTGTACACCACCTTGAAACGCGTCTTGATCGGCAAGCCTCTGCCTTCTCACGACGAACAGCACCAGCGACTGACCAAGAAGGTCGGGCTTGCCGTGTTCGCGTCCGACGCGATCTCGTCAACGGCGTACGCCACCGAGGAGATCCTGTTCGTCATCTTCCCGATCGCGGGCATCGCATCGCTCAAGTACCTGAACCCCATGGCGTTCGTGGTGCTCGTACTGCTGGCCATCGTCGCCACGAGCTACAAGCAGACCATTAAGGCCTATCCCAGCGGCGGTGGTTCCTACGTCGTCGCGCGCGAAAACCTCGGCACGGTGCCTTCGCTCGTGGCCGGAGCGTCGTTGCTCGTCGACTATGTGCTCACGGTCGCCGTATCGGTGTCAGCCGGCGTGGCCGCCATCACGTCCGCGGTCGGCAGTCTCGGCGACTACCGGGTGTTCATGTGTCTCGGCGCGATCGCCATCATCATGATCGCCAACCTTCGAGGGGTGAAGGAGTCTGGCCGCGTGTTCGCGGTGCCGACCTACGGCTACATCCTGGCGCTCGGCGCATTGCTGATAATCGGGCTGGTCCGATCGTTCACCGGCGACCTGAAACCCATCCCGATCGACGCCGAGCGCATCGCGGAGATCAAAGAGAACGCTCAGTTCGCTTCGAGCGTCGGCATCTTCTACCTCTTGCGCGGCTTCGCGTCGGGTGCCGTCGCGCTGTCGGGCATAGAGGCCATCTCGAACGGCGTCGGCGCCTTCAAGGAGCCGGCCTCGAAGAACGCCAGCAAGACGCTCGTGTGGATGGCCTCCATCCTCGGTGCGCTCTTCCTGGGCATCTCCGTTCTCGCCCACCGGCTGCACCCCGTCCCGAGCCACGACGAGACGCTGCTCTCGCAGGTGACCCGCCACGTGTACGGCGGCACCGGGTTCATGTACTGGGTGATGCAGATCTTCACCTTCAGCATTCTGATCCTGGCGGCCAACACGGCTTTCGCCGACTTCCCCCGCATTGCCTCGTTCCTGGCGAAGGACCGCTTCATGCCCCGGCAGTTCGCAAACCGTGGCGATCGGCTCGTGTTCTCGAACGGCGTGCTGATCCTGTCGGTCTTCTCGGCGCTCCTCATCGTGGCCTTCGGCGGCAACACCGCTCGCCTCATCCCGCTCTATGCGGTCGGCGTCTTCATGGCCTTCACGCTTTCGCAGGCCGGCATGGTGGTGCATCACCGCAAGGAGCGCGAGTCGGGCTGGCGCTGGGGCATGGCGGTCAACGGCATCGGCACCGTCGCCACCGCGGTGGTCCTCCTCGTCGTGATGATCACCAAGTTCACGATCGGCGCCTGGGTCCCCATCGTCGTGATCCCGCTCGTCATGTCGATGCTGTGGGTCACCCACAAGCA
>WLNW01000061.1 GCA_009699605.1 Actinomycetota bacterium
GCCGGGCTTCCGGTGGTGTTCGCGCCGCTGTCGGAGGTGGCCGCTATCTGCTTCGAGGGCATTCGCGACGACGTGTTCTGGATCACCGCCCCGAGTGAAGAGCAGCAGGCCAAGATCCGGGCTCGTGCCGATTCGCAGATCGCGATGTCGGCGCCGGCGTACTTGCTCGAGGCCAACATGATGACCGCCAAGGCACAGACCGGCGGCGCCGAGTAGCCGCCTTCGTGCGATCCTTTACCCATGAGTGCACAGACGAGCGTGAACAAACAGGTCGTACAGCAGTTCTGGGACGCGCTGGCCGCGCGCGACTGGGGTGGCATGAAGGCCCTGCTCACCGACGACGCCCACTACACCGATGTCGGCACCGTGGGCCCGGGCGGTACCGGGCCCGAGGGCGTGGTCGCGCGGCTACGCATCGGGCTCGAGTCGCTTTCGGGCTACTCGCACCTCGACGGCACCAACATGATCGCCGAGGGCGACCTCGTGATGACCGAGCACACCGAGCGTTGGACGTTCCACACGGGCGAGGTCATCGACCATTCGTTCGTGTCCGTCACCCAACTGCGCGACGGCCGCATCTGCCGGTGGCACGACTATTCGAACATCCCGAACATCACCGACAACGCGCCGCGCTGGTGGATCGAGCACATCATGAAGGCGGCGCCCCCGTCGTGACCGCGGGAGCGTGACCGTGTCCTGAGCGTGTCGCCGGCCGTATGAGGCGCCGGCAACACGCTCAGGGTTCACTGCGAGTGGGCTACTTCGCGATCCACGCCTTGCTGAAGTTCGTCATCTGCTTCGCGTTGCTCGTGATGCCTCGCACCTTCGGGTCGAACACGCGGTAGGTCTCGATCGCCACGCGGGGCACGAATGGCACCAGCGCGTTGACCTCCTCGGAGATGATCTTGTACAGAGCGGTCTTCGCCGCGTCGTCGGGGGCCGACAGGAGTTTCTTCAATGCGTCGTCCGCTCGTGTGCTCTTGAACCCCGACCGGTTGCTCGGCGCGGTGCTCTGCAGGTTCTGGATCATCGCGAAGATCGCACTGTCGTCCGGACCGGCCGACATGCCCCAGGTGGCGACCTCGTAGTCCTTCGACGTGGTGACCACCGCCTGCTGGGCGGTGGAGTCCTTCGTCGTGTCGAGTACGACGTTCATGCCCGCGGCCTTGAGCATTGTCTCGACCGCGGTGCCACCCGACTGGCCGCTGGGCGAGTTGGGGAAGATCACCCTGATCGTGCCATCCCATCCTTCGGCCTTCGCCTCGGCGACCAGTTGCTTCGCCTTGGTCACGTCGTATGTGGGTCCGGCCACGTTCGGGCTCCACGGGAAGCTCTTCTGGAATACCTCGGTGCCCGCGAGCCCCTTTCCGGCATAGACCCGGTCGTTGAAGGACTTCGGGTCGAACGCAGCCGCGACCGCCTGGCGTACCTTCAAGCTCTTCGTGGCCGGGTTGGTCGGCGTGGGACCGTCGGGTTTGCCGACGCACAACGGTTCGGGCTTGCCCGCCGCGCAGGTGATGCTGGCGCCCATGTTCATGAGCAGGATCTCGCCGCTCTGATCGATGCCGGACAGCCCCTTGGCGCCGTCGGTCTTGGCCTGCGCGACCACGTCGGAGACCCGCAGGTAGGCGCCGGTCACGGTGCCGGTCTTGAACGCGTCGTAGGTCTTGATGCCGCCGACATCGCCGTAGGTCACGAACTTGATGCCGTCGAGGTACACCTGGCCGCCGTAGTAGTTCGGGTTGCGCACCACGTTGATGCCCTCACCCGACTTGAACGAGTCGATCATGAACGGGCCGGCACCCACCGGCTTCGTGTTGAAGTCGCACAGGTTCGGGTTCTTCGTGCCGTCGCACTTCTTGAGCGCGGTGGGCGATGCGATGAGCCCCATCTCGGTGGCGAGCATGTACTCGAACGAGGTCCACGGCTCGGTGAGCGTGACCTTGAGCGTCACCTTGTCGACGACCGTGAGGGTCTTGATGAGCAGCGCCTGGGCGCCGGTGGCGCGGCTGTTCCGGGGGCACGCGATGTAGGTCGCGCACTCCTTCACATCGATCCCGTTCCCCACCCGGTGACGGTTGAGGTTGAAGACCAGGGCCTCGGCGTCGTAATCGGTGCCGTCGGTGAACTTGATGTTCGGCCGGAGCTTGATCGTCCATTCGGTGGAGTCGGCGCTGGCCGTGACCGACTCGGCCGTCTGAGGCACGTATTTGCGCGAATCGGGGTCGTATCGGACGATCGTGTCGAACACGCTGGTCATCTCGGTGCCACCCGAACTGCCGGAGCCGAGGGCGACGAGCGGATCCAGGCCGAAGATCTCGCTGTACGACGCGAACGTGAGCGTGCCACCGACCTGCGGGGCCAACGTGGTGGTCGTTCCGGCACCAGTGCCGGTACCGCTCCCCGTGGCCCCGGTCGCAGCGTCATCGTCGCCGCCGCAAGCTGCGGCGATGAGCGCCAAGCCGACGACCAGCGCGACGCCGCGCAGGACGCGCCCTCGCTTTGCGCGCGACCGGCGCTGTGCGCCCGGCGATGGCGATCGTGTGTTGTGATGCCCGTTCATCGTTACCCCCCGGTTGGTGGAGAGCACAAGGTGCACGCGTGCCGAAAGTCGCCACGGCGCGGCGGTGCGACCCCCCAATGGTCAGAACCCCGCCGGAACCTTAGCCAGGTTGCCGCCGGTCGGCCGAGGGGCGCTCGTGCGGACGGGTCGACCGTATCGTTCCACCTTCCGACCAAGCTGAGGGTGTCGCGACATGGGCTCACGAATCGATCTTGCGGGTGAGCTCGCCGCGCTCGCCGACGCGCGCGAAGCGGCTCGCGCCACGCTCAACCGTCTGACCGGCCTCAAGGCCGCAGGCGCCGACGAGTACGCCGAGGGGTACATCGGCGCGATGGTCGCCGCGACGATCGACAAGCTGCAGAACGAGCTCACGGTGTTCGGTCGCATTGACGATGATCACCCGTGGCGGATCGGCTTGTTCGGTATCGATCGTGGCGGCGAACAACTGGTTGTCGACTGGCGCGCTCGCTTTGCCGAAGGCTTCTATCGCGCCACCTTGAACAACCCGATGGGTCTCGCGCGGCGCGTCAGCTACGTCGGTTGCATCGACGATCTGATGATCGAGGAGTTCACCACCGGCGAGGTCGCGGGGACCTCGCCGCTCATGGCCGAGCTCGCGCGGTCGCGCGGCCCGGAGATGCGTGCGGCAGTGGCCACGTTGCAGACCGAGCAGGACCGGTTGGTGCGGCTCGACCCCACCGCGCGGCTTGTACTCCGTGGTGGCCCGGGTACCGGAAAGACCGTGGTCGGGCTGCATCGTGCTGCGTGGTTGGTCTACAACGATCGCCGCGTCACGAGCGATCGCATCCTCGTGCTCGGTCCGAGCGAACGCTTCTTGAAGTTCGTCGCCACGGTGCTTCCCACCCTCGGCGAGGCGCGGATCGTGCAGACGACCTTCGAGCGGCACTTCGGCGCGCCGGCCACCGCGCCGGGCGGTGACCCTCGCTGGGTCGACATCCTCGATCGGCTCGAAGCGAGCCTGCTGCACCCGCGGGAGGTGCGCGTTCGCGGCCGGCGCATGGCGGAGACCGATGTCGCTGCGCTCATCGAGCAACTCGCCAGCCGCGACATACCGTGGCGCGAGCGACGCAAGGTGTTCATCGGGCGCGTCGTTGCGTTGCTCGAAGTACCGCGCGCCGAGGTCGAGCGCGAGGTCAAGGACGTGTTCCCTGCGGTCAGCGCGGCCACCGCGTGGCGGAAGGTGCGCAGCCGGGCCACGCTCGAGGCGCTCGGTGTCGACGACGACCTGATCGAGGCATGGCGGGCGGTTGACGACGACGGCGCCCTGCGCGACGAAGTCAAGGCCCGCTTCGAGGGTGTTGCCGTGCGGTACTCGCACGTGATCGTGGACGAGGCACAGGATCTGACGCTGTTTCAGTTGCGTGCTGTGCAACGGCGCTCGGACGGCCTCACGCTCGTCGGCGACGACGCGCAGCGGTCCGCGCCCGGGGGCTTGGGACTTCGCGCTGTCGCCGCGCAACTCGACGCGCCGCTCGAGCAGATGGCCACCGCGTATCGCATGTCGGCCGAGATCGCCGATTGGCTCAATGGGCACGCATCGCGTCACGGTCTGGACGCCGTCGAGTTGCTCGGCGTTCGACCTACGGGCATCGAGGTCGAGGTGGCCACCGACATCGAGACCGCGGCTGCCGAGCTGCGCGTCAGGTGGCCTCACGTCGCGGTGATCGAATCGTCCGACGTCTGGAGCCACAAGGGTGTCGAGTACGACGCGGTGGTGGTCGACGCACGCGGTATGACGCCCTCAGAGATCTATCTCTCGGCATCGCGCGCCGCGCACCAGTTGGTCATCGTTACGGGCTGATCGTGCCCGGCTACGGTGCGAGGCGATGCTGAGGAGCCTCAACTACCACGCTACGGATCAGTCGATGTCGCCGATCGAGGTGGCGAAAGAAGCCGAGCAGCGCGGCTTCGATGGGCTGTACCTACCCGAGCACACGCACATCCCGACGAGCCGCCTCACGCCGGCACCGAACGGTGAGGACGAGCTGCCCGAGATGTACTGGCGCACGTTCGACCCACTCGTCATGTTGAGCGCGATCGCCGCGTCGACCACGCGCTTGCGTCTCGGGACGAGCGTGTCGTTGCCGGTCCAACACGATCCGATCGCGATGGCGAAGCAGGTGGCGACGCTCGATGTGGTGTCGGGAGGTCGCTTCAGCCTCGGTGTGGGGTACGGCTGGAATCGTGAGGAGATGGCCACGCATCGGGTGGTGTTCGAGACCCGACGCGAGCAGGTACGCGAAGCCGTGCTGTGCATGCGTTCGCTCTGGATCGACGACGTCGCGAGCTTCTATGGCTCCTTCTACCGGCTCGAGCCGAGCCGCTCGTATCCGAAACCGGTGCAGCCACGTGGACCCAAGGTGCTGATCGGCGGCGCTGCCGGACCGAAGATGTTCTCGGCGATCGCCGAGTGGGCCGACGGCTGGATGCCTATCGGCGCGGGTGGTCTGGCCACCGCCCTGCCCACGTTGCGCGCTGCGGTAGAAGCGGCCGGTCGCGATCCCGCGACGATCTGGATTGCGCCGATGGCCGTGATCCCGACCGCACAGAAGCTCGACTACTACGAGACGCTCGGCATCGACGAGGTTGGGCTTCGGTTGCCCACCGCGGGGCGCGACGACATTTTGCGCGCCCTTGACGAATACGCGGCGTTCGTGACTAACGGTTGACGTAACCGCCGTCGATCACCATCGACAGGCCCGACACCCAGCTGGCGTGATCGCTGGACAACCAGGCGACGGCTTCGGCGACCTGTTCGGGCTGGCCGAGCCGGCCGCCCGGCATCAGCCGCTGGATCGACGCGGCAAGCCGTGGGTTCGTGTCGAATAGGCCTTGGGTCAGTGGCGTGTCGACCATGCCGGGGCACACCGCGTTCACGCGTATGCCCTTGCTGTTGTACTCGAGCGCTCCCTGCTTGGTGAGGCCGAGCACGCCATGCTTCGCCGCGGTGTAGTGCACGAGGCCCGGCGTTGCCACGAGGCCCGAAGCCGATGCGGTGTTCACAATCGAACCGAATCCCTGCACCACCATCTGCTGCAGCTCGTACTTCATGCACACGAACACCGAGGTGAGATTGACGGCGATCATGCGATCCCACGACGCGCGATCAAGTTCCGCGAACGGCCGCCCCACATCGGTGATGCCGGCGTTGTTCCACGCGCAGTCGAGCCGCCCGTGCTCGTCGACGATGCGGCGGACGATCGACGCGATTGCGTCGTCGTCACAGACGTCGGCGTGCACGAACGTGGCATTGCCACCCGCCTCTCGCACGAGGTCGACTGTGCCCGCGCCGCCTTCTTCGTCGAGGTCGATCAGGTACAGGTGCGCCGCGTGCTCGCGGGCCATGAGCACCGCGCCGGCGCGTCCCATGCCACTCGAGCCTCCGGTCAGCATCACTACTTTGTCGTCGAGAAGCGCCACCCGCCGAGTCTGGCACCCTCCCGGCGTCGCCGCCCCGCAGACTCGGCGCGGCGTTCGTCGGTACGGGCGCTGTCACACCCTCGCCCTAGGGTTCGGGGCCATGACAACCAACAACGGCGCGTCATCGTCCGAGGCCGAGACCGTGCGCTCCCACCTCATCGCTGCTGCAGCGGAGTCGCGCGGCGAACAGTTCGGCCTCGATTTCGACCTCATCGCGCACCTTTGCGCGTATCGCCACGAGGCCGTCGATCTTGCGGCCGAGCAGCTCATCATCGAACAGATCGCCGCGCACTGGACACGCGGCTGGCAGCCGGCCGAGCTGGTTCGCCAGGGCCGGCTCGGGTGTCACTCGGCGCCTGCGGCGCGCCTCGTGGCGTTGGCCGTCGCGGTCGATCATGCGGGCCGTCGCTCGGTCACCATGCACCAGCGCTGGACCGCCCAGGTCGAGTCTCTCGATCTGCCTCGGGTGCGTGCCGGGCTCGGGCTCGCCGGTCAGTGGGTCCGCGACGAACGGCTCGATCGCACGGAGGTCGTGGCTGCGTTCGTCGACGTGCTGGGCAACCTGACCTACCTCCCACCGCTCGACATGCTGCTACCTCCGCCCGGCACCGGCGATGTCGCGCCGCCCACCACGTGGTTCGCCGATCTGTTCGGCGCCACCGGTCGCGAGTCCGATCCGTTGCTCGGGCGCATCCGCAACATGCTTGCCAAGGCCGAGTCCACCACCTTCGAAGCCGAGGCGCTGGCGTTCACCGCCAAGGCCCAGGAGCTCATGACCCGCCACGCGATCGACGCGGCGCTCGTGCAGAGCGGCGCGCCGAACCGTCACGAGCAACCGACTGCGCTCCGCTTCCCCATCGAGGCGCCCTACGTCGAAGCAAAGGCGCAGCTGTTGCATACCGTGGCCCAGGCCGGCCGCTGCCGCGCGGTGCTCCACGTGTCGCTGGCCATGTGCACGGTGGTCGGGTTCTCCTCCGACCTCGCTTCGGTCGAGCTGTTGTTCACCTCACTTCTGGTGCAGGCCCAGACCGCCATGGACGACGCGGCGCAGGCGGCACATGCCGGAACTCGCGCCCGCACCAAAGCGTTTCGTTCCGCGTTCCTCGTGTCGTACACGTCGCGCATCGACGAGCGCCTGCGCCAGATCAACGCCGCGGTGTTCGCCGAGGTCGAGGCCGATCAGGGTGCAGGCTTCCTCCCGGTGCTGCGATCGCGCGCCGAGGCCGTCGACGAGTTCATCACCGAGCGCTTCGGCGAGCTGACGTCGCGCAAAGGCCGCCGGAGCTTCGATGCCGCCGGCTGGGCATCGGGTCGCGCCGCCGCCGACAACGCGCAGCTCGCGGCTGCACACCTCGACCCGGGTGACCTCGCCGACGCAGGGTGAGCCCGAACTCCCCAGGATGAGCCTCGTCGTCGGTGCACGACGCCGGGCTCGAACAGGCGCACTATCGTTCGGTCGTGGCCGATCACGCTTTCGTCGATGTGCGCAGCGAGTCGTTCGCCGAGGATCCATATCCCGTGCTGGCCGCGATGCGCGCTCAGGGCCGGGTGCACCATCACCAGCCGAGCAACCAGTGGTTCTTGCTGCAGTTCGATGACGTGGGCTTCGGGCTGGCCGATATCCGGCGTAACGAGCGCACGTCGCGAGATCCACTCAACCCTTTCGCCATGGACGGCGCGGGCCATACCGGCCCCCGCCGCCTGATCGCGCCCGCTCTGTCGAACCAGAAGATGCAGGTGCTGCGTGATCGCACGCAGATGATCGTCGACGATGCGCTCACCGCGAAGGCGCCCGGTTCGTTGCTGAACGTCGTCGATGAGATCGGGTACCTGCTCCCGTATCGCCTGATGTGCCTGCTCCTCGGGGTACCGGAGCTGCCTGATCCCACCGCGTTGCGCGACGTTACGTTCAAGAGCCTGGCGCTCATCGACGCGTTCTCGGGCCCCGAGCAGATCCAGCACTTCGTCGCCGCGGCCCAGGACCTCTACCGGCACCTCGACGAGGTGGTCGAGTGGAAGCGCAGTCACCGGGGCGACGACCTCGTGAGCACGGTCCTCGCCGCGGCCGATGAGGGCACGGTGATGACTCACGACCATGTGGTGCCCTACCTGCACACGCTCTATCTGGCGGGCATGCACACCACGGTGAATCAGATCTCACTCAGCCTGCTGGCCCTCATGCACAACCGGTCACAGTGGGAGCTGCTCGTCGAACACCCGAAACTGTGCGACAACGCCGTCGAGGAGCTCCTGCGCTTCGACCCGACCGCGCAGTACATGCGCCGCACCGCGCTCGAGGACTACCGCTTCGGCGATGACGTCGTCCCCGAGGGTGCGGCCGTGGTGGCCTGGATCGCATCCGCGAACCGCGACCCGGCCAAGTGGGGTGCCGACGCTGATGTGCTCGACATCACCCGAGCCGACGCGCCGAAGCACATCGCGTTCGGCAAGGGGCCCCACGTGTGCATCGGCAGCTGGCTCGCCCGGCTCGAGTTGCGGGTGGTCATCGAAACCCTGGTCACCCGTTTTCCCCGGGTCGAGCTCGCGACCGACGAGCTCACCTGGACCTCGGGCATCACCGCGATTCGTGGCCCTGACGAGCTGACCCTCCAATTGCGATGACCGCGTGGCTGTGAACCGTTCGCAACCCCACAGCGAGCCTCGCAGGCTCCGCACGCCCGAGTTCCACCGCGACCCATTTCCGACCTATCGGTACCTCCGTGACGAGCACCCGGTCTTCCACGACAGCGAGCGCGGCGCATTCGTGCTCACGCGGTACGCCGACGTCCGCGACGCCGCCCGCGACCACGTGCGGTTCTCGTCGGCCGCCACGCGCTCCGAGGTGTTCGACCGGATCACCCGCATGGATCCGCCCGAGCACGATGTGTGGCGGGCGTTGTTGGCCACGCGCTTTCGCCCGCGGCGGGTGGCCACGATCGAGCCCGACGTAAGGCGAACCGCGCGCAACCTCGTCGAGTTCGCCCGCAACGCCGGTGAACTCGAGGTGGTCGAGCACTTTGCGGCACCCATACCCAGCACCACCATCGGGGATCTCATCGGGCTGGAGCGCCACCTGCACATGCGCTGCCATGCGCTCTCGGAGATCTCCATCGCCGGCGCGCCCGAGCAGGCTGCGGTGGCCAATGACGAAATTTATGCCATGTTCGAACCGCTACTGGCGGCCCGTCGCAGCGAGCCGCGCGACGACCTCATCTCCGCCCTGCTCACCGCCGAGGTCGACGGTCGTCCGCTCACCCATGAGGAGCTCCTCGGCTACCTGCTGCACCTCGTCGTGGCCGGCAACGACACCACGGCGAACCTCATCGGCACCGGGATCGTGTACCTCGCTGGTGATCTCGAGCTGAGGGCGCGGCTCGTGGCCGACCCCTCGCTCATTCCGGCCTTTGTCGAGGAGATGCTGCGCTTCGACGGGCCGGTGCACATGCTGTACCGCGCCACCGCGGTACCGGTGGAGATGCACGGCGTCGTGATCCCGGCCGGAGCGGTCGTCGAGCTCTATTGGGGTGCGGCCAACCGTGACGAGCGAAACTTCGTCGACCCCGATTCGTTCGTACTTGGTCGAACCGATGCGGGGCACGTCGGGTTCGGTCATGGTGTGCACTTTTGCCTCGGTTCGCACCTGGCGCGTCTCGAGGCACGCGTGGCCTTCGAGGAGCTGCTCGCCATGGCGCCGTCGTACCGGTTGGACCCGGATCAGCCGCTCGAGATCAAGCCCGGTTGGTCGATCCGCGGCTATCGACGCGCCGTCATCGAACTCCGTTGACTACGGTGGCCCCATGCCGCTGCAAGCGCACATGCAGTACGTGTCGGTCGATGACCATCTGCTCGAACCACCCGACCTGTGGACGTCGCGGCTACCGGCGCGTTTTCGCGAGCGCGGCCCGAACCTCGTCGAGTGCACCGAGCCGCTCGCTGACGACTTCGGCAAGGTGTTCCCCGCCGGGAGCGAAGCCTGGAGCTTCGACGGCCTCTTGATCACCCAGACCGCAGGCATGGGCATCGCCGGTATCGCACCCGAGGACCGTCGCCGCGGCCCGCTGCACTACGCCTCGGTCCGTCCGGGTTGCTATTCGATCAAGGACCGCATCGCCGACATGGACCTCGATGGTGTGCAGGCCCAGCTCTGCTTCCCCACGTTTGCGCGCTTTGCCGGCACACGTTTCGTGCGAACCGCTGATCGCGCGCTCGCGCTCGCCTGTGTGCAGGCCTACAACGACTTCGTGCTCGACGAGTGGTGTGCGTACGCGCCCGATCGTCAGATCCCTATGGTCCTGATGCCATTGGGCGATGTGGCGGCGTGCGTCGCCGAGCTCGAGCGAACCGCGGCGAAGGGCGCTCGTGCGGTGAGCTTCCCCGAGAACACGGTGCCCCTCGGCCTTCCGTCGATCTTCGATCACAGCTGGGACCCGTTCTGGGCCGCCGTCCAGGACATGCAGCTGGTGGTGTGTACGCACATCGGCTCGTCAGGTGACACGCCGAAGCCCACGCCCGACTCGCCGCAGTCGGTGACCTCGTTCCTCATGCCGACCAGCTCGTGGACCACCCTCGTGACGTTTCTGATGTCCCACGTCTTCCACGAGTTCCCGGGCGTGAAGTTGGCGTTGAGCGAAGGTGGTCTCGGTTGGATCCCCGCGGCGCTTGAGCGAGCCGACTACGTGTGGCAACAACATCGCCACGACCGGACCGACCTGCATCACACGGTTCGGCCGTCTGACCTCTATCGAAGCAACGTCTTCGGGTGCCTGCTCGACGACACGGTCGGCATCGAGATGCGCCATCGCATCGGCGTCGATCACATCCTCTTCGAGTCGGACTATCCGCACGCCGACTCGAAGTGGCCGCGGTCGCGGGCCTACGCCGAGAAGATCCTGGCCGACGTTCCCGATGACGAGGCGCACCGCATGATCGAACGCAACGCGCGGGCCTTGTTCCGGTTCCCTCGAACCAGCTGACGTCGCTCAGCCGACGAGGTGGTGCAACCAGTTCTTGACGCGGGCGATGCGGAAGCCGTTGACCGCGAGTTTGGTCGATCCGTTGCCGGCGGCGTTCTGTTCGAGGATGTCGATCGAGCCGTTGCCCTGCGTGTCGACGTGAACGCCAGTAACGATTGCGGTGTGCACGCTCAGGAACGACAACACGTCGCCGGGCACCGGGAGCTCGCCCGAGCCATTGGTCACCTTGACCATCCAGCCGCCATACGCCGGTCGGTAGTTCTCGACCACCTGGTCGCCGTTGCCGTTGTAGGGCACGATGCCATAGGCGAGGTACATGAATCGGTACACCAGTTCGGTGCACTGCCACTCGTACTCACCCCAGGCGGTGGGAAAGAAGTGCACGAGCCGTCCGTCGGACTTGCCGGGCTGGGGCCCACAGGCCACCACCCCGCGAAACGACGCGCCTAGTGGGTAGGCCCCGCGGCTGCGGTTGGCGTTGCACGAACCGCTCCACCAGCTGGGTTGGGGGAGCTTGGCCTGGTCGGCTCGAATCGCGTCCTCGAGTGACCCGACCGCCGGCAGGTCGAGGGTGACATCGAGGTCGATAGCCGGACCTGTCGGGGTGATGCCTGCCGGGGAAACGGCCCGAGCGGCGTCGGCTCGGCCGATCGCGAAGCTGGCTCTCGCATCGAAGAAGTCCACCGATAGGCGGGTATCGGTGGATCCAACACCGGCGAAGGAGAGGCCAGCGGGTTGGGTGCCGATGGATCGGGCGGTGGAGCCCGGCGTCCCGGAGCCGGCCCCACAAGCAGTGAGGACGAGCACGATCCCCGTGGCAACTCCCCGCATGCGCATCTCGGCTGATCCTCGGTGGTCCACGACTCGGTCTGAACGCGGTGAGTGGGTAGCCCCGCACGCACGGCGATCTTTGTCTATCACGGTCTCGTTACGAAAGACACGGCGCCGTCACTCCCCGTGACCGATGTCGCCAAGGGCTGGCGTCCTGCGCAGAATCGCGACACCGTGCCCGGATGCTGGATACGCGCTCGGCGTGCCGTCGGCGCCCGGCATCAGTCGGTTGGCTAGAATGCGTGCCATGACGCAGAGCCAGAAGGTCGAACAGGCGTGGGCGACCCCCTCGCTCGACGAGATCCCCAAGATCACGAAGATGCACGTGCAGGCGCTCGAGACGATGCAGGGCGACGAGGTCTGGGTGCAGGCGGGGATGCACCACGTCACGGTTCAGACGGTCGGTCGCAAGAGCGGCAAGGTGCACAAGGTGGCGTTGCCGATCTGGCGCGACGCAAACGGGCATCGTGTCGTGGTCGCGTCGTTTGCCGGCGCCGTGGGTCACCCGTCGTGGTACCTCAACCTGCGTGACCGTGAGTCGAACCCCGAGGTGCGGTGTGGCGCGCAGTCGGGTGCGTACTGGTCGGTGCCCGAGATCCTGCACGGCGACGACTACACCGAGACGTGGGCCCAGCTAACCGCCGACCGTGCGTGGTACGTCGACTATCAGGCCAAGACCGATCGTCTCATCCCGTTGGTGCGCCTTCCCGAGACGCGTCCGGTCTGACGCGGGGAGCAGCAACACGACGTTGCCGGTGACGTGGTCACCGATATCGGTGGCACCGCGCAACGCGATGTCGACGAGGCCGAGATCGCCCTGTCGTTCCGTTCGTTGCACGACAGCGGTGAATCGCAACAAGAAGCCGGGCATCGCCGGTGCGCCGAGCCGAATGGAGATGGACTTCAGTTGCGCGTGAGGGCCAGCCCAGTCGGTGACGAATCGGGCGACGTAACCGTTCGTCGTGAGGATGTTCATGAAGATGTCGGGGGCGCCCTGCTTGTTCGCGTACGCGAGGTCGTGGTGAACCGGCATGAAGTCACGTGAGGCGATTGCTCCGGCAACGATCACGCTCGCGGTGAGCGGCACATCGAGTGGGGGGATCTCGTCGCCGACACGAATCGAGGTCCACTCGAGCGACTGCTGCGTGTGCGTGCTCATGCCGGGACTCCGGCTTCGGCGCGGAACTTGAGCACGCGGAACCGCTGGCGGCCGACGACCTCGCCCTGCTGATCGACGTAGGTGCTCATCCACGTCACGAAGTACCCCGTGCCGAGCGCCGTGCGCTTCTCGTCGGAGATCGACTCGAGCATCGTGGTGGAGGTGATCTCGTCGCCGGGGTGCAGGTAGCGCTCGAACTCGAGCTCGGAGTTCGTGGCCCGCGTCGCGGTGTACCCGGCCGCGTCGAGCTCGCTGAGCGCGCTGCGGCCGGGGGTGCCGGGGGCGCCGCCGCGCTCGGCGATGCCCTGCACCGTGGGCCGACCCATGGTCCACGACTGCAGCATCGCGGGGGGTGCGACCAATCCGCCGAACGGCGTCCGACGGGCCGCGGCGTCGTCGAGATAGATCGGGTTCCGGTCGTCGAGCGCGTCGACCCAGTGGCGGATCATGGGGAGATTCACCGGGTCGGGGCCGACCGAAGGTCCATCGCCGCCCATCGGCTTGCCGATGAACTCTTCGAGGCGCTCGCGCAACGGCACGCTGTGCTCGTCGGACATGGATACCCCCTCCCGGCCGCCGCGCGGCCCTCGCCGAACAGTAGCGATCCCGGACGTCGCATTGCGCGCCGGGACTAGCGTGCGCGCATGCACGTGGGGATGTCGTTGTTCTTCCAAAACCTACGCGGGGTGACCGACGAGGAGGTCTGGCTCGACGAGCTGAGGCTCGCCGACCTCGCCGAGCCGTTGGGGTTCGAGTCGATCTGGAGCGTCGAGCACCACTTCACGAGCTACACGATGTCGCCCGACGTCTTGCAACTGCTCACCTATCTGGCGGGGCGCACCACGCACATCCGGCTCGGCTCCATGGTGGTCGTGTTGCCCTGGCACGATCCCGTGCGCGTCGCCGAGCAGATCGCAGTCCTCGACATCGTGAGCGGCGGGCGCGTGGTGCTCGGGGTCGGACGTGGCCTGGGCCGGGTCGAGTTCGAGGGGTTCCGCGTGCCGATGGGCGAGGCGCGTGACCGCTTCGACGAGAGTGCCCGCATCATCATCGACGGACTCGAGCGTGGTTACGTCGAGCTCGACGGGACGATCTACCAGCAGCCCCGCCGAGACATCCGGCCGCGCCCGCCGCGTTCGTTTCGCGAGCGCACCTACGCGGCGGCCGTGTCGCCCGAATCCATTCGCATCGTCGCGGAGCTCGGCGTCGGGATGATGGTCATCCCACAGAAATCATGGGAGATCCACGAGGCCGACGCCGCGCTCTACCGCGAGATCTTCGTCGAGGCACATGGCCGGCCCGCGCCTGCGGGGGTCATGGCCGGATGGGTGTTCGTCGATGCCGACGGCGACCGCGCCCGCGAGATGGGGCGCATCTACATGGACGACTACTACCGATCGGTGGTCGACCACTACGAGATCACCGGCGCACACTTCGCGGAGACCAAAGGCTATGAGCACTACGCCGCGGGCGCGGCGGCGCTGCGCGAACACGGGCTCGACCCGGGACGCGAGGCGTTTGCGAGATTGCAGTTGGTCGGCACCCCCGACGAGGTGCTCGAGCAGATCTCGGATCTTGCGCCTCGGCTCGGCATCGAGTCGTTCCTCGCTGTCGCGAGCTACGGCACCATGCCGCCCACCGAGGCCGAACGGAACCTGCGGTGCTTCGCCGAACACGTTCGGCCCCGGCTGCAGGCGCGCCCGGGCTCGGGCCTCAGTTCACCTCTACCGAGTGCACATCTACCGAACGCAATCGTCTGAAGGGCGGCGCAATGACTGGTGAGTTCGTCGGACGTCGAGTTGTGGTGACCGGCGCGAGCCGGGGGATCGGCGCATCGATCGCCGAGCGGTTCGCCGCCGAGGGGGCCTCGGTGGTCATCACCGCGCGGACGCTCGAAGAGCACGACCATCTCGAGGGCAGCCTGGCCGACACTATGGCGCGGTGCGCGAAGTACGGAACCGTCGTGCCGCTCGTGGCCGACCTGGCCGATGCCACCGATCGTGCCCGAATCATCCCCGAGAGCGAGAGGATCCTCGGTGGCCCGATCGACATCCTCGTGAACAACGCGGCCGCCGGCATCCACCAGCTGAGCGCGTCGATGTCGCTCAAGCATCGCCGCATCATGTTCGAGGTCAACTTCCACGCACCCTTTGACCTCGCGCAAGCGGTCATCCCCTCGATGGTCGAGCGGGGCGAAGGCTGGATCATCAACGTGTCGTCGAGCAGCTCCGACATCACGGACGGCCCCCCGTTCCCAGATTCGCCTATGGGCACAACGAACGCGGCGTACGGCGCGACCAAGGCTGCACTCAACCGCTACACGAACGTCCTCGGCGTCGAGCTGTACGGCACCGGCGTACGGGTCAACACCTTGCAGCCGGTGAAGCCAGTGGCCAGTGCAGGTGCACTCATCCATCTTGCCGGGCGACTTGACCCCGACCGATTCAACCCGGTCGAGGTCATCGTCGAGGCCACCATGGCACTGTCGAGCTGTGGCCCCGACCTCACCGCTCGCATCTGCGTCGACGGCCCGCTGCTCGGCGAGCTCGGTCGCGCCGTCCGCGAGCTCGATGGCACCGCGCTGCTCGACCCGCAGCCTTCGTGATCTCCGCTCGGCCCGGCACTTTCGGGGAAAAGCGGCGACGCGGTGGCATCGTGAACGGGTGAGCCTGGTCGATGCGTTGCCGGGGGCGGATTCGCCCGATGAGGTGTTCGATGCGTTCGCCGCGTGGACGCGCACGCGTGGCCTCACGCTCTACCCCGCCCAAGAGGAGGCACTGATCGAGCTGGTGTCGGGCGCGAACGTCATCCTTGACACGCCCACCGGCTCAGGGAAGAGCCTGGTCGCGGCGGGCGCGCACTTTGCGGCCCTGGCTGCGGGGAAGCGCAGCTTCTACACCGCGCCGATCAAGGCGTTGGTCTCCGAGAAGTTCTTCGATCTCTGCGCGACCTTCGGGCGCGAGCGCGTGGGCATGATGACCGGCGATGCCGCGGTGAACTCGCAGGCACCGGTGATCTGCTGCACGAGCGAGATTCTCGCCAACCTCGCATTGCGCCGAGGCCTCGCCGCGGACATCGGTGTCGTCGTCATGGACGAGTTCCACTTCTACGCCGATCCGTCGCGCGGCTGGGCGTGGCAAGTGCCGTTGCTCGAGCTGAACAACACCCAGTTCCTGCTCATGTCAGCCACGCTGGGCGACACCAAGGAACTGGCCGACGATCTTTCGCGC
>WLNW01000062.1 GCA_009699605.1 Actinomycetota bacterium
ACGAGCTCGCGCGACGCAACGCCGAGCTCCTCGTCCTCGTCGGCTCGACCAGCACCACGCTCGCCCCTGGCGGGCAGACCAGCTACGTCGCGGCCAACGCCGTCCTCGACGCACTCGCCGGCCAACGCGGCTCGCTGCGCGTCGTCACCATGGACTACGGCGTCTGGGCGGGCACCGGCATGGCGGCGCACGCGGCGCGCAAGATACGACTCGGCATCGAAGACGGCGCGCCGATCGCTCACCCCGTGCTCACCGAGATGCACACCGCACGTGACGGATCGTTCGCCTTCATCGGACGCCTCGATGCCACCCACGACTGGATCGTCAGCGAACACCGCAGCGAGACCGATGTTGCTCTGCTGCCGGGCACCGGACACGTCGAGTTGATGCTCGCAACGCTGCAGCATTCGGGCTTCACCCACGCCGGTTTGCGCAACGTCGCACTGCTCGAGCCGCTGATCGTTCCCGACACCACTCCCGTGACCGTGAAGGTCACCCTCACTGCGGCCGACGCGAAGGGCACGCGCTCCGTGCGCATCGACAGTGACCAGGGCCATGGTCGTGCCTGGCACACGCACAGCGAAGCCGAAATCTCCCCCGACGCGGCGAAGCGAGCGGTCGACATCATCGACGTCGAGACCATCGAACGCCGCTGTGGCATCGACGGCATCGACGTCCTCGCCGGGCCGCGCCGGCACCTTCACCTCGGCGCCCACTGGAATTCCGTGCTCGACGCGTCGCTCGGCGACGCGGAAATCGTGGGCCATCTCATGCTCGGCGACGCGTTCACGAGTGATGCCGACGCGTGGGTGGCGCACCCCGCGTTGCTCGACGTCGCCACCGCCTTCGGTGTGTACCTCGGCGCGAGCAACCACGAGCGGGTCCTTTACGTACCGGTGGGCTACGACGCCATCACCTCCTTCGCTCCATTGCCTGCAGGCGTCGTCGTGCACGCGGTGCGTCAGACCTCGAGCACCGATCAAATACTGCGAGTCGATCTCACCCTCGCGGACGCGGCTGGACGAATCGCGTTGCGGGTGCGCGGCCTGAGCCTTCGTCCGATGCGCGACCCGGGCAACTTCGCCATCATGCCGCCCAACGAAGACCATGCCGGGTCGCGGGCCATGGCACCGCTTCTGGAACTTGCCGAAGAGCTAGGTATCCGCGAAGCGGAAGGCGCCTTGCTCGTCGAGCGTCTACTAGCCACCGGCAAGCCGCGGCTCATCGCGTCGAGCGTCGACCTCGACTCGTTGCGAGACCCCGATCCCGATGTCGATGCGGCCGTCGGTGACGCAGCCCCAAAGGCCGCGACGATGGTCGAAGCGCTCACCACCATGTGGCGCGAACTGCTCGGCATTACCGAGATCGATGCCGACGACGACTTCTTCGACCTCGGCGGGCACTCCCTCATCGCGATCCGTCTCATGACCCGCATTCATCGCGAGCTCGGTGTGCGCTTCCAATTGGCCACCCTCTTCGAAGCGCCCACCATCAACAAGCTCGCGGAGCTCGTGCGAACCGAACGTCCCGAGATCGATGCCACGCTCGCGCTGGCCGCTTCGACGGGCGCACCCGCAACGGCCGCACCTGTTTCGAACGGGAACTCCCCCAAGCGAGCGGGCCACTCGAGCTCGCTCGTCCCGATCCGACCGGCGGGCACAAAGGAGCCGTTCTTCCTCGTGCACGGCGCGGGCGGCAACGTGCTGTACCTGTGGAGCATGGTAAGGGCCCTGCCGGAAGGCCGCCCGGTCTATGGCTTCCAGGCGCACGGCGTCGACGGCCAGGATCAGCCCGATCAGACGATCGAGGCCATGGCCGAGCGCTACGTCGCCGCCCTGCGCTCGTTCAAGCCTGGCCCGTACCTGCTCGGCGGGTACTCGGGCGGAGGCATCATCGCGCTCGAGATGGTCCGCCAGCTCCAGGCGCTCGGCGAGCAGGTGCGCACTGTCGTGCTGTTCGACTCGATCCCGGCCCAATTCGGTTTCCCCACCAACGGGCGTCAGGCGCGGTACGTGGCCAAGAACCTGGTGACCGCCGGTCCGAAGCCTGTTCTTCCTTACCTCGACGAGTTGGCCCGCCGCACCTTCCGCAAGTTCGTCCCGTCACCCGCCGCCCGCGAGGCGGCACGCCACGAGCAGGCCAAAGAGATGGGCTACACCGATGTGAGCGAGTTCGGCTTCGTCGACCTCGAGGATTACTTCGCGACAGTCGTGCAGCGCTATGTGATGCCGCGCTACGACACCGACGCCGTGCTGATGAAAGCCGACGAGGTGTGGCCGATCCACCCGCACGACTACTACTGGAAGCGCTACGTCACCGGCCGTATCGACGTGGTCACCGTGCCCGGCAACCACAACACCATGTTCGCGACCGACAACGCCATGGTCCTTGCGGAGAAGCTGGTCGGCATCCTCGACGCGTACGACGGTCCGGTCATCTCGTAACTGGTACGTCGACCGCCGACGAGCGCCGGACGGGCCACCCGGTGGACGGCATGGCGAGTGCGGCGATCACGATGCCGAATGCCGAAAACGCCGCGACGTAGAGCCCGCCGCCGACCACCAACGGCTCGCCGGTAACCAGATCGCGTGCCCGCGTGATGCTCAGTCGGTTCACGAGGTAAATCACGAACATCATCAGCCCACAGGCCGCCAACCCAAGGCGGGCTGCCAGGTGGCGCAACCCGACCGCGGCCGCGCCGCACAGGCCGGCCGCGACAAACGCCAACGCGATCACGAACCACCCGTCGCCGTGTTCTACACCTTGGCGTTGGTAGCCATCGGCGTAGTGCACCCACGGCCCGAACGAGCCGAACACCGCAGCCGCCACCGCGAACATGCCGAACACCAACGTGGCCCACACTCGCGGGCTGCGTTCGATGGGCGGGACCGTGGTGCAGGCGAAGGACGCCCACGAGTCGGGCGGGGCGGGCGTGGCCTCGATCGGCGGACCCGACGGCATCGACGAATGGGGGAACGACGCGGACACGCTCACCATCGTAGGAGGCCGAGCCCGGCACGAGGGCTCACGCGAGCCCACGTGCTGGATCTGAGCGCCGGGTGGGATTTGAACCCACGAAGCTTTCGCAACGGCTTTGCAGGCCGCTCCCTTTGGCCACTCGGGCACCGACGCAAGACTCGACAGGATAGCCCGGTCATGACACGGCGCCGCAGCCAGAAACGCGGTGTGCCAGAGTGAGCCGGTGAGCACCGACGCCGGCCGAACACCCCTCGACCTCCTCGGCCGTCTGTCCTCCGACGAACAGACCCTCGCCCCGGGCTTGCGCCTCGTCGAGAGCTACACGATGCAGGGGATGTTGAAGCTGCTCTGGCACGGCGACCCTTCGGCCGAGGATGTCGTGCTCCTGTGCCCGGGCGGCATGGGCGGGTTCCTCGGCCCGGCGCACGGGCTCTACCTGCACATCGGGCGCGAGCTCGCCCGCAGCGGCATGGGCGTCATCGGCGTCGACTATCGCCGCCCCGACAAGCTCGACCTCTCCTTGCTCGACGTCGCGGCCACCGCCGACTGGGCGATGCGCCAAGGCGCCCGCCGCTTCGTGTGCGTCGGCCACTCCTTCGGCGGTGCCGTCGCCGTTCAGGCCGGCACCACGCTGCGCGGCTTCTGCGCCGGTGTGCTCACGCTCGCCACCCAGAGCGCCGGATGTGAAGTGGCCGAGCTGCTGGGTGATACGCCGCTGCTGCTCGTGCACGGCGAGCGCGACGAGGTGCTGTCGCCAAACGATTCCGCCATGGTCCGCGACATCGCTGGCCATGGTGACCTCATGATCTATCCGAACGCGGGCCACGGGTTGAACGAGGTCCACCTTGAAGTGCGCAAGCTGCTCCTCGACTGGATCCCCGCCCGCTTCGCCGAGTTCCGCATGCGTGACGCCTGAGCGACGCGCCCGGCGCACACAACCTGCGCGAGCGCGGAGTCCGGCACCGTAGAGGTGCACAACCCCGCGTTCGGCGTGGATATAGCAAGCGGCTATTCGATGTCGGCGTCGAAGTCGATGTTCACGGAACGACGCGCGAGGTCGCAGTCGTCGCGCATCTGCTGGATGAGGTCATCGATGCCGTCGAACCGGGTCTGGCCGCGGAGGTGATGCGTCAAGAGCACTTCGATCTGCTGGCCGTAGAGGTCGCCTTCGAAGTCGAGCAGGTGGGCTTCGCACAGCTCGAAGCCTTCGGCGTAGAAGGTGGGGCGACGACCGATAGACACTGCGGCGCAATGACGGGACCGATCGGCCAAGGTGACCACGCCGGCGTACACCCCTTCGTCGGGGAACGCCGCATGCCGGGCCACCGCGACGTTCGCGGTGGGCATCCCCAGCGTGCGCCCGCGTTGATCGCCGCGCTCGACGACCCCGGTGATGAGGAACGAGACGATGGGCTCCGCCAGCCCGTTGCTCACCTCGGCAGCACCAGCGCCGGCAGCGGATGCCGGTAGAGCGCCGCCGCGTTCTGGCTACACATCGCCCGTAGTTCGTTCGCGGGGATGTGGCCCCAGTATTTCTCGATGACGAGTTGGGTGTCGGGCCACGTGCCGTCACCGTGGGGGTAGTCGCACTCGACCATGATGTTCTCGACGCCGATGCGATGGCGGGTCTCGATGGTCGATGGGTCGTCGAGCGTGCAAAACCAGAAGTTGCGCTTGAGTACATCGGCTGGCCGCACGTCCCACCCGAGGCCATAGCCGGAACGGTCGACGATGTTGTCGAGCCGATCGAGCAGCATCGCCACCCAGCCGATGCCGCCTTCGCTCATCGCGATCTTGAGCGTGGGGTAGTGCAGGCCGTAGCCCGACCACAGCCATTCGGCACACGCGCCGAGGCTGAGCTGGCCGAACAGCGTGGCGCCGAGTTGCAGCGTGGGTGCTCCTGCCGGCCTCGCCTCGACGCCCGAGGAACCGACGTGCAGGCAGATGACCGTCTCGGTCTCGTCGCACGCCTCGATGATCGGATCCCAGTGGGCCCGATCGAAGATCGGCGGCAGCCCGACCATATGCGGCCGTTCGGGCAAGGAAACCGCGGTGAACCCACGGGCCGCGTTGCGGCGGATCTCGGCGGCCGCCACCTGCGGATCGGCGAGGAACGCGATGCCGCACGCAATGATGCGATCTGGGTATGGGGTCTTCCACTCCTCGTAGATCCAGTCGTTCCAGGCCGCAATGCACGCTTGGCCCAGCTCGGGGTCGGAGGCGTTGTAGAAGAAGCGGCCGCTGAAGCCCGAGATCTGCGACGGGAAGTTGAGCGAGGCCCACATGCCGTTGACGTCCATGTCGCGGATGCGGGCCTCGATGTCAAAGCAGCCCGGCCGCATCTGGTCGAACCGGAACGGCTCGAGCTTCACAGTGTCGGGCCGGCGACCCGCCACGGCGTTCATGCCGACCTGGGTGAAGGTCTGGCCGTCGAAGGACCACACCTGATGCCCGGCTTCGGTCTCGACGATGCGCGGCGCCACGTCGGCGAACTTCGCCGGAAGGCGGCCCTCGAACGTGTGGGGTGGCTCAACGACGTGGTCGTCCACCGAGATCAGCGTGTACTTCACCTCGCGCGGCGCCGGTTCGGGAAGGAACAGCTCGATCGGGTCACTGGTCGTGGTCATCGGAACCCCCTGAATTCGTTCCCCAAGTATGGCGCCCCGCGTGTCTGCTCGACGGTACCGGGCGGGGGTGGCGCGCTGTTTCCGGCTCGGTGACCCCAACCGCTGCCTAGCGGGCGTACGCCGTCTGACCTAGGCTTCATCAGCCGTATCGATCCCACCGAAGTGATCCACGGCGATGGGTTCCCGTTCGATTGCCCGTGGAGACCTCCGGCCCATGTACAAACGCACGTTCACGCGAGCTGCTGGGGTGCTCTGCCTCTTCGTCTCGTTCGCCATCGTGCCCGGGCAATTCGCCAGCGCCGCGACCCCGGCGAAGAACCCTCGGACCGAGCAGGAACGGGTACGCCGCGAGAAAGCGGCCGCCGCCGAGCAGCTCAACACGTTGAAGGCATCGGCCAAAGAGCTCCAGGACGCGCTGGCCATCATCGATGAGAACCTCCGTCAGGAGGAGGCCGCCCTCGAGGCGGCGCAGCGCACGGTCGACTCCGAGACGAAGGCCGCCGAGGCCCTCCGGGTCCAGGAGGCGGCCGCCACCGAGAAAATGGCGGCGCTCGACAAGCTCCTCGTCGACAACGCCATCGACGCCTACATGAGCCCCGACTTCGCCTTCGACCTGTTTTCGATGTCGTCGAACAACATCAATGAGGCCGTGCGTAAGCAGGCGCTGTTCGACCTCACCAACACGAAGAACCGCGACGCGGCCGATGAGGTCAAGGCCGTCCGTGCCGATCTGGCGCGGCTCGAAGCGGAACGAAACGCAGCGATCGCGCGGGCGCAGACCGCACGCGCCGATGTCGCAAGCCGCCTCAAGGTGGTCGATGCCGCGCGCGCTGAGCTGGAGAAGTTCGTCGAGGCCGCCGATGGCCGCGTCGATCACGCCCTGAACGAGCTTCGCTCGTTGGAATCGCTCGACAAGCAGCTCGCAGCCCAGATCGAAGCCGAGGCGCGAGCCCTCGCCGCCGCGGCCGAGCGGGCTCGTCGCGCGAGCGCGTCGGCGCCGAAGCCGTTCACGCCGCCCGCCTCGGGCGACATCGTGAACGTCCAGGGCATCTGGGTCCATCGATCGATCGCGGCTGGATTGAACAACCTGTTGAACGCGGCGGCCGCCGCCTCCATCGACCTCAGCGGCTCCGGATACCGCGATTCGTCAGGCCAGATCGCGCTGCGGCGCCAGAACTGCGGCTCGAGCGACTACGCCATCTTCCAGATGGACCCGTTCCAGTGCCGCCCACCCACGGCGCGACCCGGATCGTCGAACCATGAGCGCGGCCTGGCGATCGACTTCAGCGTGAACGGAGGCGTGCTCACCCGCAGCTCGAAGGCCTTCCAATGGCTATCGGCCAACGCAGGCAGGTACGGCTTCTACAACTTGCCGGCCGAGCCGTGGCACTGGTCGTCCGACGGCAAGTAGCCCGCGCCCACAACCAACCGTTCACACTGAACGTTCCGTGTGACTGCATGATCAGTGCGAACGGATGACTACCCGGCGAAGCGGGGAATGACCACGACGCGTGACCTGCTCGGTCACTCGCTGCGATCGAGCACCACGCGCGTGGCCACCAGTTGTTCGATCGCGTCGTCGTCGTAGCCGAGCTCTCGCAGGATCGGCCCACTGTGCTGACCAGGCACGAACGGCGGACCCCATATCTTTCCTGGGGTTTCGTCGAAGTCGAACAGCAAGCCCATCACGTCGATTCGACCGACTTTCGGGTGCGTGTACGAGGTGACCCACCCCTTGTCGATGAACTCTTGGTCGTCGAAGAGCGACAGTACGAAGTCGGGTGAAGAAACCTCGCATGGCACCGCGTCGGCGTCGAGCACCCCGAACCATGCAGACGCATCGCGTTGCGCGAAAGTTGCCGAGAGGTCCGCGATGAGCTCAGCGTCGTTCGCGGCGCGCGCCTCGGGCGACGAGTACCGCTCGTCGGCCGCGAGATCGTTGCGACCGATGGCACCGACCAACCGTTCGAACGTCGACTGATCGAGCGCGACGACGCAGAGCCAGGTGGCATCGGCGCACGGGTACACGCGATAGAGCGCGCTCCAGCCGAGCTGATCCTTGTCGAGGCTGGGCCGGTGTCCGACCACCGACGGATCGTCGGGTGAGATCCACGCGCTCGACGCGTTGAGCAACTGCGCGTAGACGATCGCCGTGTCGAGGAACTGCCCCTCGCCGGTGCGGTCGCGATGGGCCAGTGCCTGCACCATGCCGATGGCCGACAAGAATCCGTTGCCCGTGTCGCCGAGCGACGTAGTGGACCACACCGGGTTGCCGCCGCGGTCGAGACCGCCGTCGAGCCATGTGGTGCCGGCAAGTGCGGCGCCGGTCTGGTCATTGCCGGGCAGCGCGGTGCGGGGTCCTTTCTCGAAGCCGCGAGTGTGGCAGTAGATGAGCGCCGGGTTGACGGCGCGAAGCGACTCGTAGTCGACGCCGAGGCGTTCTGCTGCGTCGTAGCGCATGTTGTGCTGCACGATGTCGGTGCCGGCAACGAGCTCGCGCAGCACCTGCATCCCCTCGGGGGTCTTGAGGTTGAGCGCGATGCTGCGCTTTCCCCGATTGCAGCACATCGCGATGTGATTGCTCATCCAGTAGTCGTCAGTGAGCGTGCTGACCTTGATGACCTCGGCACCGAGATCGGCCAGCAGCTGCGTGCCGAACGGCCCGGCCACCGCAAGGCCGAGGTCAAGCACGCGTATGCCTTCGAGCGGCGAACCAAGCGCGCGGCCGGGGGCAAGCGGCGGTGCGAACGGGGCGATGGGTTCGCGGGCCCGCGCACGCGCCTCGTCGGTGTGCTCACCCGGCTGGGCCGCCGGAGTGGGTAGACGCGACGGCGACGAGGTCAGGTTCAGCACCGCGCCGACCTGTCTGATCGGTCCGGTCTCGGGGTCGTCGACCTCGACGACGCAGCCATCCGCAAGGAAGAGCGGATCGAGCAGCGCCTGCTCGGGTGACCGCACGATTTGCACCGGTACCCCGAGCTGCGCGGCCACCTGCTCCCATTCGTGGCCTGGGAATCGGCCGACCGCTTCCTGCATCAACGGCGTGAGCTCGTGCAGCGCGACGATCTCCTCGGGGCCGAGTCCGATGCGACTCGACGACTTGCGCGGTGATTCACCTTCGGTCCACTCGAGCTTCTCCCCCGCCGAGACGCCGAACAAGAAGCCCGGCAGCGGCACCCAGTGGTGGGTCCACAGATCGTCGGACGTGCGGAAGAACCCGCGGGGCGCTCGCGGGTCGGTGATCCAGGTCTGGAAGTTTTCGGCATCAGGATGTTCGACGCGCTGCCACGCGCCGAGGGTGGAGCAGATCGCACCCTGCATCAACGACGTGTGCACGTGCTGGCCGCGACCGGTGAGTCCGCGCACCCGCAAGGCCGCGTTGATCGCGAGCGTCGCAAGGTACATCGTGGCCATGCTGGCCCATGGCACGCCCGGCATGAGCGGCCCGGGGCGTTCCGCTCCGACCCAACAACCAGCCGGCGCGACGACGCCGGGCATCATGCCCTCGACGCCAGCGAGGCGCGCGATGGATCCACCGGCGACGCCGCGGGCTTCCCACATGTGCCCCGTGCGCGCCGAAACCAACGCGTCGAAGGCGGGGCGTGCCGCGTGCTTGCCCTCGAGCCCGTAGCCGCTGATGGAACAGTGCACGAGGCGCGGGTTACGCGCGCGCAAAGTGACGTGGTCGATGCCGAGCTTCTCGGCCACGCCCGGGGCGAAGCTCTCGATGACGACGTCGGCCCGATCGACGAGGGCGAGGAACGTCTCGTGATCGACCGGATCACGCAGATCGAGCTCGGCACTCTTCTTGTTGCGCTGCCACACCCGATAGCCCGAGAGGTGCGCCCGGAACGGATCGCCGCCCGGGGGCTCGATCTTGTAGACGTCGGCGCCGGCATCGCCGAGCAGCATCGCGGCTGCCGGGCCGCTGATGCCCCACGACAGGTCGAGCACGGTGACGCCTTCGAGCACCCCGCCTGCAGTCCCACTGGTGCCTGAAGACATAGTGTCCTCCCCTCCCCTGGCCGACCCGCAGACACTACCTGCACCGCCGCGTCGCGCCTTCCGGCGAACAGGGCTGGCTATGGTGAAAACCATGGACCACGGAACATCTGCGGGGCGGTTCGCCGGACTGATCGACGGCCGGGCGCTCTTCGCAGCAGACCTCCCGGTCGAAGGGGCGCTGCAACTCGTCTTCGTGCGGTCACCGCATGCGCACGCCGAGATTCGCTCGATCGACATCGCCGCAGCGGCTGCGATGCCCGGTGTGGTCGCCGTTTTCACCGCCGGCGATCTGGCGATGGTGCCCGTGTGGGAAATCCACAGCATCCCCGAGGTCCTCGGCCACCCGCCGCTCGCCGTCGACGTCGTGCGCTACGTCGGCGAGCGCGTGGTCGCCATCGTCGCGGACACGCTCGCCGAAGCGCTCGACGCGGCCGAGCAGGTCGTGGTCTTATACACGCCACGCCGAGCACTCACCGATTCCCGCGCCGCGCTCGACAGTCGAGTCGCCCCGATTCACGACTCGCTCGACTCGAACATCGCGCTGGCGTGGACCACCGAGCTCCGCCACGCGATCCCCCTCGACGCCGTTGCCGTGTCGGGCGAGATCCACATGCCGCGCGTGGCCGTCGCTCCAATGGAGCCACTTTCGATCGTGGTGGTTCCCGGCCCCGACGACACGCTCCTGCTTCACCCGGCGAGCCAGAGTCCGCACGGCACGCGCGTACAAGTCGCGCGGTCACTCGCCATGCCGTACACGAGGTTGCACGTGGTCGTGCCCAACGTGGGCGGCGGCTTCGGCGGAAAGGCAGTCGGTGGCGTCGTCGACTACGTGGTGTGCGCGGCCGCGGCGCGTGCGTTGCAGCGTCCGGTCCGCTTTGTCGAGCAGCGGAGCGACAACCTCGTCACGATGCACGGTCGTGGCATGCGCATGCGCTACACCGCGTACGCCTCGTCCGACGGCGTCGTGCACACACTCGACGTGCACCAGATCGCCGACTCCGGTGCCTACCCGACCACCAACGCAGTCGAACCGGGCAAGACACAGTTGATGTCGTGTGGCCCCTACCGCATCGGCAACGTGCGCTTCAACGGTTCGAGCGTCATCACCAACCTTGCCCCGTCGGGCGCCTATCGCGGACCGGGGCGGTCCGAGGCCTCGTCGGTGCTCGAGGATGCCATGGATTCCCTGGCCCGCCGACTGCACCTCGATCCGGTCGAGGTCCGCCGGCGCAACCTTCTCGTGCCCGCCGATGCGCCGTACGAGTCGCCCACGGGCACGCTCTACGACGGCACCGACTTCGTGGCGATGCTCGACCGCGCCCTCGACCTGGCAGGTTACGAGAACCTCCGGGCCGAACAACGAGCACGTCGCGAGGCAGGTGACGGCACGCAGCTCGGCATCGGCGTCGCCACCATCATCGACTCCAGCGCGTGGTTCGCAAGGGACGAAAAGCTTCGCGTGAGCATCACTCCGCAAGGTCGGGTGCAAGTGCGCGCCGTATCGGCATCGGCGGGCCAGGACCATGCGCCGGCGTACGCAGCCATTGTCGCCGCAGTGCTGCCCGTGCCAATCGACGAAATCGACGTGTTCGAGGGCGATACCGACGGCTTCGACTCGGGGTTCGGTTCGTCGGGCTCGCGCACCATCCAGCTCGCGGGGAGCGCCATCCACCTGGCATCACACACGCTCCTTGACCGGCTCCGCGCGATCGCGGCCCATCTGCTCGAGGCAGCGCCGGCCGACATCGAGGTCGACGCGCGCGGCTTCGCCGTACGCGGTGTTCCCGCTCGCACGCTCACCTTGCGCGATCTCGCGCGGATTGCACATGAGCCATCGCCGCTTCCCGACGACATCGACGCATCGCTCGACGCGCCGTGCACGTTCACCCAGGAGCACGCTACCTATCCGTCGATGGTGTGCATCGTGACCGTCGAAGTGGACACCGAAACGGGCGCGGCGCGCGTTCGCTCCCATCATGCGGTCGCGGATTGCGGCCGTGTCATCGACCCACCGAACGCCGAGGGTCAGGTGGTCGGCGCCAACGCTCAGGCGATCGGTCAGGTCTTGTACGAAGAGCTCCGCTACGACGAGGACGGCAACCCGCAGAACGCGAGCCTGGCCGAGTACCTCGTGCCATCGACGGTAGAACAACCGTCAATCCACGAGGTCGAGTTCACCGACATCCCGGCAGCGGTGAACCCGCTCGGCGCGAAAGGGGTCGGTGAGCTCGGAATGGTGGGCACGCCTGCGGCTTTGCGCAGCGCGATCATCGACGCACTCTCGCCCTTCGGCGCCACGAGCATCGACCTACCGTGCACCCCGGAACGGGTATGGCGCGCGGTGCACTTCAGCGGCCGGTGAGCATGCCACCGTCGACGGTATAGAGCTGCCCACTGATCCACGAACCCTGGTCGCTGCAGAGGTAGACCACCATGTTCGCGATGTCCTCGCCGGTACCGGGTCGACCGAGCGGCACGCTGGCCGCGATCATCTGCTCCCACCGTTCTCCGCGACCCACGTCGTCCATCCGATAGGTGTCGATGATGCCGGGGCACACGGCGTTGACTCGGACGCCATCGGGGCCGAGCTCGGACGCCATCGCGCACGTCAACGCATGAATCGCCGCCTTGGACGCCGCGTACGCCGCGGTACGGGCCGCCATCATCTTCCCGCCGATCGACGAGATGTTGACGATGCTGCCACCGGCCCCGGCCGCGACGATTGCACGAGCGAACGCCCGACTCATCAAGAATGTGCCGTGCAGGTTGACGTCGATGACGTTGCGCCACACATCGATGTCGAGATCGACCACCGGCACGCGATCCGCACCCCGCGCCGCACCGGCATTGTTGACCACGATGTCGACGCGGCCGAACTGGGCGAGCGTTCCTGCCACGAGCGCGTCGACCGCTCCCGCGTCGGCCACGTTGCTCACCACCGCTTCGGCGCGTCGGCCCAACGAGCGGACCTCGTCGGCGACCGACTCGATGTCGCGCCAGTCGGCCGCGCGCTCATCGTCGGGGTAGCGGTCGGGAGAGCGGCCCGTACCGGTGAGCACGATGTCGCACCCAGCTCGCGCCAGCTCCACGGCGATCGGTCGCCCGATCGATCGCATGCGGCCTGCGCCGGTGACGACCGCGACCTTGCCTTCGAGCCCGGTGATCTCCATCAGCTGCGGGGCACGTCCTTCCATGGGATCTCATGGTCGTTGCGCATTTCTTTCGGCAACCCTAACGCTCGCTCGGCGAGGTTATTGCGCTGCACCTCGTTGGTGCCGCCGCCGATCGAGATCCCGAAGCGCCCGATGAGCTCGGTCTGGATCCACAGCGCCTTCTCGTCGGTGGTGGCGAGCGCGGCGGGGCCGGCGATCTCCATGGCGAGGTCACCCGACTCGACGCGGTTCTGCGCCACGAACAACTTGAGGATCGACGGATCGACGGGCGGCGTCTCACGTTTACGCACCGCGGTCATGATGCGCTCGCCGAGAAAGCCGAGCACCCGCTCGCGCGTGTAACTGCGGGCCAGCTTCTGACGGATGGTGGGGTCGTCGTCGCGTCCGAAGTGCTCCGCCAGCAACACGAGCTTGCTGTGCACACTGCCCGCGTTGCCGCCGCCGATGAACGCGGACTCGTTCGATAAGACCGTGCGCGTCGGCGCCCAACCCTTGTCGATCTCGCCGAGCACGTTGGCGACCGGAATGCGAACCTCGGTGAGGAAGACCTCGTTGAAGTGCGATGCGCCGGTGGGTTGCACGAGTGGCCGAACTTCGATGCCCGGGCTGTGCATGTCGACGAGCAAGAAGGTGATGCCCTTGTGCTTCGGCAGATCGGGGCTGGTTCGCACGAGGAGCATGCCCCAGTTGCAGAACTGCGCCGCCGAGTTCCACACCTTCTGGCCGGTGACGATGAACTCGTCACCATCGCGCACGGCGCGACACGCCAGACCTGCGAGGTCGCTGCCGGCGCCCGGCTCGCTGAAGAGCTGACAGAACGAGTACTCACCCGAGAGCAGGCGAGGCACGTAGTGAGCCTTCTGCTCGTCGGTGCCGTGACGCATCAGCGTGGGGCCGAGCATCGCAATGGTCGACGAGATGAAGCCCGAGCTCACGTCGAACTGGGAGACCTCCTCGCGAAAGATCGACTCGTGCCACGGCTCGCCGGCACGACCACCGAGCGCCTGGGGAAAGGTGAGGCCCGCGAAGCGATGGTCGAACATGTTTCGCTGCCAGGCGACCCCATGTTCGAACTCGCGACGCGCACCGGCGTCGTCGGTGTGGAAGTTGAGCGCCCATGGGCTCGTTGCGCGCTTGGGCTGGGCGTTCGCCTCGAGGAACGCCCTGGCCTCGGAGCGAAACGCCGCCTGTTCCGGGGTGTCGGTGCTCATGATCTCGTCGGTCGCGGTCATAGCGTCGAACCTACTGGAAACCGCGGGCCGCACATCCACTCGCCCGAGCGCCGTGCCGGGTGCCCCCAGGCTCCGCCGATTCACTTCTCACCCGGTTCTCACTCGTGTGCGCCATGATCTACCGTTCGCTGTCCCGGGGGGAAGGCACCTTCATGAACGCCGCAGGGAAGTCACGACCGAACGCGACCCGATCCGACCGCCGCCAAGCGGTCGTTCGTCGTCGACGGGAGCAGGAGTACGCGACCCGGCGAGCACACGCCACCGAGTCACGGCGCCGAGTGCGCCGGCGACGCCTCCTCGCGGGCGTCGGCATCGTTGTGGCCCTGCTCCTCGTGGGTGGTGGCGTGGCGCTGGTCCTCCACGAGCGAAACAAGCCCGACCTCGCGCTGAAGGCTTCGAAGATCGCGAGCAAGGCAAAGGAACAGAAGATCGTGAGCCCGCCGCTTGCGTACCACGTGACCTATCGGGTCCAGACCGCCGGCGACGACAACCCGATCTATGAAGACGTCATCGTGCGCCGGCCGTTCGACATGCGGTACCGCCTCTCGAACGACGCAACGTTCGCGAAGCCGCTGTACGACCTGGTGATCACGAAGAACAACCGCACCGAGCGCAACGATGGCGTCCCCGAGACGGCGGAGAACGCCACGCCCGTACTGCTGTCCTACGGCACGCGCTTCGATGCCACGCTCAGCGACCTCATCAGCAACGGGTTTTTCGTGCGGCGCGAGCGACGCAAGCTGCTCGACACCGAGTGCACCGTCTACCGCACTGGTTCGTTCATCGAGGCGGGCAAGGTCGTCAAGGCGACCGACACGCAGCACACCGACATCTGCATCTCTGATGACGGTCTCATGCTGGAGGAGGTCAACGTCGCGTCCGGCGCGGTGAGCCTGCGGGTCACCGCGACCGAGATCGTGCGCGAGCCAGGGCTGGCCGACACCGACTTCCCGGTGACCACCGACGCCGCAACCCTCACCGCGGGCGGCGTGCAGGTAGTCGACCTTCCCAGGTCGAGCGTGCCCACCACACCGTATTGGCAATGGGCCGCAGCACCCGAGGGATGGACGTTCTCGAGCCGTCAGCGCGTCGAGGTCACGAAGGTGGTGTCCGATTCCACCGGCCCGGCCGCGACCAAGGTCTCGTGGGTCGACCTCTACACCCGGGGTGCCGACGTGCTCATCGTCCGCCAAGGTGCGGCCGGGGCCGAACCCGTCTCGGTCGACACGACCAACGCCATCGACACCACGGTCGGCGATCTCGGCGCGGCAAAGCTCGTGGTCGACACGATCGGCAACACGGTCGTGGTGAGTGACGTAAACGGCCGGTTCATCCAGCTATTCGCCACCACCTCGGCATCCGATCTGATCACGGTCGCCGGCTCGCTGAAGGTCACCACCGCCTCGGGCTAACGTCGAGTCATGTCGAAGTTCTCACGTGCTGAAGTCGAAGAGCAGTTCGCCCATCTCTATCGCACGGGGTGCGTGGTCGAGGACTGGGTCGCGTGGGCAAACATGTTCACCGAGAACTGCAACTACGTCGAGCGGTTCTGGGGCACCATGCACAGCCGCACCGAAGTGCTCGCCTGGATCGACCGCGTCATGAAGGGCGTGCCCGAGATCTACACCGTGCTCGAGTGGTACGCCATTGATGACGACAAGGTCATCTGGTACCTGCAGAACCGACGCGACAACCCCGACCCGGATGGCCCGCCGTACTTCGATTTCCCCGGCGTCTCGATCGCTCGCTACGCCGGCAACGGGATGTGGGACTACGAGGAGGACTTTTGGGACGTCAACCTCGCCCGCGCGACGGCCAAGGCCTATCGCGAGGCGTGCCTGCGCATCGACCCCGACTTCCCGAAAACCTGCAGTCGCAAGCACTGGCCACAGGCACCCGTACCCGAGTGGGCGCGCTATGACGGCCCCGCCCGGCCATCGTGGATCGATCGCGAAGATGTCGACCCCGTGCTGCGACCCTCCGAGCTCGGCCGCAAGCGCGTCACCATCGACGACCTCCGGGCGCAGTAGCCACTGCGCAACAATGCTCACGTGCGTCCCGGGCGGAACTTCCCCTAGATTCGCGCTGAACCAGGGGTAGCGATGCAAACACCTACGTCGAGTTCTTGAGTCGCTTCGAGCG
>WLNW01000063.1 GCA_009699605.1 Actinomycetota bacterium
CCAGAGGTGGCCATGACCACCACCACCCGATGACCGGCCGCAGCGAGTCGCGCAATGGTGCCGCCCGAAAAGATCGCCTCGTCGTCAGGGTGAGCGTGGAAGAAGACCACGCTTGGTTGCGGTGTCGCGCTCAGGTGTCCGCGTCCTTGCTGAAGCGCTTCATGCTCTTTTCGAATTCGCCGAACGTGCTCCACACCGCAAGACGATCGATGTGGCGCTGCACGGTGCGGTCCTGGACATCGGTGTACATGTCGACGGTGAGCTTGGCGAGGCCCAGCGCCTCAGCCTGGATCGACATCAGGTGGCGGCAGAACGCGTACACGTCGTCGAGGAACGATTCGGCGGGGAACACGTCCTGCACGAGGCCGATCGCCTTGGCCTGGTCGGCGCCCACGGGCATCGCGGCCATTGCCATCCACTTGCCCCATGCCGGACCGATCAGGCGGGTGAGGCGGCTCGTGCCCCCGCTCCCGGCGATTGCGCCGAGCTGTACCTCGGGCAAGCGGAACTGCGAGTCGGGGGTGCAGAACCGGAAGTCGCACGACGCGGCCATCTCGACACCGGCGCCGAGACAGATGCCGTCGACCGCCATGATGATCGGCTTCTCGATGGCCTCGAACTCGTCGTAGAGCAGGTGGTGGCTGCGGTAGTTGCGGCGGAAGTTCCAGCCCGGGTGCAGGTGTTGAGTTTCGGGGTTGCCGGGCCGGTTGCCACCGGGCTTCGACAGATCGAGGCCCGCGGTGAAGTACTTGCTTCCCGTGGCGGTGATCACCATGCAGCGCAGATCGTCACGGTCGGCCAGGGCGTTCGCCGCCTCCCAGTACGCAGCCGTGACCTCGTGGCTGATCGCGTTCAACTTCCTGGGACGATGCGTGGTGACGGTGATGATGCCGTCGTCTTCGGTGATCGAGCAGTGCGCTTCGTCGCTCATGGAACGTTCTCCTACGGTTCGTCGGTCAAGTCGGGGGCCCACGAGGAGCCGTTGATGTGGCTGCCACCATCGACGAAAAGCGTGTTGCCGGTGAGGTAGCGGCAGTCCTCGCTCGCGAGGAACAGGGCCACCGGCGAGATGTCATCGTACGAATCGCCGATGCGTCCCATGGGGTTCGCCGCGTCGGCCGACGCGACGAGTTCAGGGTGCTCGGCCATGACGTGGCGGAACGACGCCGATTTCGCGGCTGGACAGATCACGTTGCAGACCACGCCGGTGGCGGCCCATTCGCGCGCCGCAGTACGCGTTGCGGCGCGCAGCGCTTCCTTCGCGGTGTTGTACTCGAGCGATCCCATGTGCGCGTTCACCCCGTTGAGTGAGCACATGTTGATGATCCGGCCCCAGCCCTTGGCTTTCATATGGGGGAACGCGGCCTGCATCGCCCACAGGGGTCCGCGGAAGCCGATCGCCAGACCGTGATCGATCAATGCGTCGGTCTTGAGCTCGACCCGGCTGAGCTTGCCACCGCTCCACGCGTTGTTGACGAGGATGTCGACCGAGCCGAAAATGTCGACCGCGGTGTTGATCATCGCCACGTTGTCGCCCTTGCGGCGTACGTCGGTGCGGATGAACGCGGCGTTGCCGCCGTACGCGGCGGCGAGCTCGTCGGTGACGATGCGGCCCCGCGACTCGTTGATCTCGGCGACGATCACCTTCGCACCTTCGAGCGCGAACCGGCGTGCGATGGCCTCGCCGATGCCGTCCCCGGCTCCCGTTATGACCGCGACCCGACCCTGCAAACGTCCCATGCGTACCTCGTGCTCGTGTTGATCGGCGAGGCTCGCCGGACCCATGACGTTGCGCGGGTATGAAGCGACCCGAGCGAATGGCGATCGTAACCGGCATCGGTCCTGGCATCGGCCGGTCGACCGCCCTCGCCCACACCATTCGTGACAGGATCGGCGCATGGCAACCCCTCTACTCCGTGAAGATGTGCGCGCCCCCGAGGCCGTGGTGCAGGCCCTCATATCGGGTGGGGTCGACCACGTCTTCGGCATGCCGGGCGGTTCCACCGTCGTGCTCTACGACGCGCTGTTCGACCATCGCGACGAGATCCGCACCGTGTTGGTGCGCGAAGAAGCCCGCGCCGGGGTCATGGCCGAGGTCTACGGCAAGCTCACCGGTCGGCCCGGCGTGTGCATGGGCCAGGGCGCGTTCATGGTGCACGCGTCGATCGGCGCGATCGAAGCACAACTGTCGTCGTCGCCGATGCTGATCCTCGCCGACCTTTCCGATAACGCGCCGTACACGCTGCACGGTCCGTACCAATCGGGCGCGGGGTCGTACGGCGGTTGGGACGCGCGCGCCGTGTTCGGCGGCATGTGCAAGCGCGTCTTCGTCGCGTCCACACCCGTCGAGGCGGTGCACTGCGTGCAACTCGGGCTCAAACACGCGGTCACCGGGCAACCCGGCCCGGTCGCGGTGCTGTTCAGCGGCGGATCGTTGCGCGGCACTGTGGGCCCGGCGTCGCAGCCGACGCTCTGGGCCACCAGCGACCTGCTCGCCTCTGGCGCGCTGCCGGTCGATGCGTCGGCGCTCGACAAAGCGGCGCAGGTTTTGACGCGTGCCCGCCGCCCGGTGATCATCGCGGGCGGCGGGGTCCGAGTCGCCGGCGCCTACGACGACCTAGCCCGCGTCGCTCGTTCGCTCGGCGCTCCGGTGGCCACCACGGCCAGCGGCAAAGGCGTGTTCGCCGAAACCGACGAGTGGGCGCTCGGCGTGCTCGGCAACTTCGGTACGCCGCTCGCGAATGCCGTGGTGGCCGATGCCGATGTGGTGCTGGCGGTGGGCACCAAGCTCGGCCCAACGGATACCGCGCAGGAACACCCGGCGTTGCTCGACCCGGCTCGCCAACTGCTCGTGCACATCGATGTCGAGCCGCTCAACCTGTCGTGGTCGGTTCCGGCGGACGTGAACATCGTCGGCGATGCACGTGTCGCGCTCAGCCGACTGAGCGAGATGATCAGCGGTGCGACGACTCCGCAGCAACGTGATGAGCGCGCCGAACAGCTTGCGCTCGATGTCGACACGCACGGCCGGTTCTCCGCTCCCGAAATGGAGTCCGACGTCGTGCCTCTTCTGCCGCAGCGCGTGATCCGCGCGTTGCACGATGCGCTCGGCGAGCAGGCAATCGTGTGCTGCGACGCGGGGGAGAACCGTATTTTCATGACGCACTACTTCCAGACGTCGAATGCACCGGGCTTTGTGCAACCGGCCGGCGTCGGTGGCATGGGTTACGCGATGCCGGCCGCGTTCGCCGCGCAGATCGCTTGCCCCGACAAGCGCGGCGTCGCGGTGTGCGGTGACGGCGGGTTCGCGATCGCCATGAACACGCTCATGACCGCGCGCGAAGAAGGTGTACCCATCGTGGTGATCGTGCTCAACAACGGCAAGCTCGGTTGGGTGATGCACGGCCAGCGCGATCGTCAGATCGCTTCCGACCTCGGTGTGTTCGACCACGCCGCTATGGCCGTCTCGATGGGTTGCCTCGGTGTCCGGGTCGAGCATCCTGACGAACTTGCGCCCGCCCTCGCCGCAGCGCTCGCCGCCGACCGGCCCACCGTGATCGACGTCATGACCTCGCTCGACGAGACCTTCGAGAAGGTCACGTCACCACTGATGCGCCAGCCCCGCTCACGCTGAAGCTGTCCGCTTGACGAACGTCCACGCTGGTAGGTGGCACGCGATGACCGACGGCGACATTCGAGGACGGGCCGAGACGGAGAACCGTGTGCCGCAGGTTCATCGCCCGACGTCGCGGGCGAGCTACGCCCGAAGGATGAGCAGAAACACACCGCCGCCGCGCTCGACCTCGGTCGTGAACCGCAGATCGGGGCGCAGGCGCGAGATCCGGTCGAGGAGCCAAGCCGCTGCCGCGTCGCCGTCGGCCACTGTCGGGCAGCGGGCCATCACTTCGCGGCCGCCCTTGCGGCTGAGTCGCTCGACGCTTGCGATGATCGGTGCCGGGTCGACCACGAACAGGTGCGGTGGCCACGCGATCACTGCGGTGATCGCGCCCTTCTTGGTGTTGCAGCCGCGATGCGCCAGCCGCTCCTGCACCGGATCGGTGCTTCCCTTGCCTTTCGGCTTCGCGCTGCGGCTATCGATGCTGGGCCCGCGATCGTCGTTGACAGACATTGAGGCATCGACCGGCTCGTCGCACACCCAGCACCGCCACCCGTCGCGTTCACCGATCTCGTCGAGCTTGCTCATGCGCAACGGAAGACGGACGTAGCGGTATGGCTCATGCCGGCACCGTACCAAGGGCGCGGGTCAGTTCATGGAGAACAGGGCGCCGGGTGATGCGTGTGCCGAGGTCGATGGCTCGTGTTCCGCGCGAGGTTTGGGTGCTCCGCGGGTGGGGGTCTCGGTTGTAGGTCCAGCCTTTGGGGTGCCACAAGACGACCGAAGAAACATACGTGTCGCGGCGATCTGGACAAATCAACACGCGCACGTCAAGCAGGTGCGATGACGGCCCAGCCGCGGCGCTCTAGTTCAGCCGCGAGTAGCCCGGCTGGCATGCCGCGGAGCACCTCGGCGCGTTCGGCCTCGAGGCGATCGGCGGCCGAGTTCGACTCGCCGAAGCCACCGGAGGAGAGCGGTCCCGCGTCGTCATCGCCCGACGTCGGCTCAGCGAGCAGCACGTCGATCAGGGTGGAGGCCTCGTTGCGGCTGAACTTGCCCGTCGCCTGGCGCTGGGTGAGCCCGAGGGGACCGCGGGCATCGCGAAAGCTGGTGTGCCCCGCCTTCTGCACGAGGGATAGGAGATACTGGACCTGCTTGGCCGTAGCCGGTGGGGCGGTTTGTCCGAAGCTCATGCCCTTATTCTCGCAGCGGGGTGTGACACCGCCGGGGACCGGCGCACGCGAGTGACGCAGGTCAGGGCACCAACGCGAACAACGTCTTCAAATAGGCGCCCTGTGCGAACCCGACCGGGTGATCGATCGCGTGCCCGGTGCGTTCGATCTCGTCGAGCGGGCGGCCCGCGTCGAGCGCCGCCTCGTGCACTGCGGCATAGAACGCGTCGCTCGTGACGCGGCTGGAACACGACGACTGCACGAGCACACCGCCAGGCTCGGTCAGGCGCACGCCGAGCGCAGTGAGCTTGCGGTACGCGGCGATAGCCCCTGCAATGTCGGCCTGCTTCGACGCGAACGACGGTGGATCGATGACGACCAGCCCGAATCGTTCGCCCGACGCCGCGATTCCGCGCATCACGCTGAACGCGTCTCCGGCTGAGATACGCGTGGCGCACTTCGCGACAGCGGGAAGGTCGCGGTTGTACGCAAGGTTACGTTTGACCCCGTCGAGGGCGTGCGGGCTGAGATCAACACTGTGCACCGAACGAGCGCCGCCCGCCGCCGCGTGAACGGTGAACCCGCCGGTGCAGCTGAACACGTCGAGCACGGTTGCTCCGGACGCGAGGTCGCGCACTCGCGAGCGGTTGTCGCGCTGATCGAGGAAGTGCCCTGTCTTCTGGCCCCGGATGACATCGGCATCGAAGGTGAGACCGTTCTCGCGAAACAGCACCAGCGGCGGCGGCGCCTCACCCCAGAGCACATCGCCGTCATACAACCCGATCGCCTCGCCGGCGTCGTGTTGCGCCCGGCTCAGCCGCAAAACCACTCGTTCGGCGCCGGTTCGTTCGACGATCAGCGGCACGATCGCCGCGAGGTGCGGGAACCATGCGTGCGTATCGAGCTTGATCACGTAGGTGCTGTCGTAGCGATCGAGCACGAACCCCGGCAGTGCGTCGTTCTCGCCGTGGATGCAGCGGTACGCGTCCGTCTCGACCGACGATGCGAGCGCGACGCGTCGCGTGAGCGCACCGTCGATGCGCGTGGCCCAGAACGCGTCGTCGATCGCGATGGGACGACCGTGGTGCAGTACGCGCACCCGCAGCGGCGACGAGGGGTCGTATAAACCGATTGCCAAGAACTTCCGGTCTTCGTCGAACAGCACGGCCAGATCGCCGGCGGCCCCTTCGTGGCTGAGGGAGGTGATCGACGCGGGGAACACCCACGGGTGGCCGCCGCGCACCTGACGTTGCGCGTCCTTGGTGACCCGCAGGGCAACACGTCGTTCGTTGGGGGAGGGGAGGCTTACGGGCAGTGACATCGTTCAGTCCTCCGCGTTGGCGAACGACGACAACAAGCGATCGGCCTGGGCGCGAACCGCCGGTAGCGCGGCGTCGACCGCCGAGTTGCGAGCATCGACGATGCGCCGCAGCCCTTCGCGCCAAGCGACCGCGCACGGACCCGTGATGCCGAGCCGCTTCGTGTTGTCGAGCACGATGCCCCGGATCCCGCCCGGGACCTCTTTGACGACGACGTTGACCTCACGGCCGGTGAGTTCACCCAGGTACGCACACCATTCCTGGGCGGCCACCGGTTCGTCGCCGCCCCAGTTCACGATGGTTGCGGGCACGCCGGCCGCACCTAACAGCGCTTCGGTCTGCGCGTTGATGTCGTCTTGGTGGATGGGGGTGTACATGGCAGGCGACCACTTCACCACGATGTCCTTGCCGGTCGTGAGCCAGTCGAGGTGGTACGTGAGCAAACCGCCGTTGTCGCCGTACGACGCGTTCATGCGCGCGATGGTCACCGGGAGGTTGTACGCACGGGCACACGAACGCGCGACTGCCTCCTGCGCGATCTTCGACATCGAGTAGGTGGGGTCGAACAGCGAGTTCGAGTCGCCAAGCGGCGCGCTCTCGGTGATGACCCGTAGCGGATCGTCGGCGGGGCGATACACCTCGGCGGTCGACATCACGAGCACGGCCTTCGCGGCGCGACAGTGCGCCAGTAGCAGGTGCGTGCCTTCGGCGTTGACGCGCATGGCCTCGTCGTAGTTGAGGCCGCCGTTTCGGTAGGTGGCCAGGTGCAGCACGTAGTCAAAGTCGGCCGGGACATTCGAGAAGTCGCCCGAGCCGAGGTCGCACGCGACCGTGCGCACGCCGGCTGACTCGACCCGGGCGCGCGTCGCCGCGTCGCCGAAGCGGGCGAGACCCCACACCTCGTTGTGCTCGGCCAGGTACGCGGCGAGCGGGAATGCGATCTGCCCCGCTGGCCCGGTGACGAGGATCTTGGCGTTGCGGAGCATGCGCCCCTGTCTACGGGCGATGTGCCCCCGATGCAATCTGCGTCACGCTTCGCGACGGTGGGGGCCGCAGCAGAACAGCCCGAGGTCGGTCACAATGCGGTACCGATCAAAGGGGACCACATGGCCAACGAATTCGTGCTCATCGACGAGCCGGCACCCGGCGTCAACCGCATCACGATGAACCGTCCGGAGAAGCGCAACGCCCTGAACCATCCATTGCGGGGGGCGATCCTCGAGGCGCTGCGGGCCGGTGACCAGAACCCGGACGTGCGGGTGCAGATCGTGCGGGGCGCGGGGCCGTCCTTCTCGGCCGGCTACGACCTCGCGGGCGGCAACGAGGGGTACGAGCTGCCGTTCTACACGCCGGGCGGTGAGGGCCAATGGCCGCGTCACGTCACCGAGGGCTGGATGAGCATCTGGGAGCTGGCGAAGCCGGTCATCGCGCAGGTGCATGGCTTCTGCCTCGCGGGTGGCAGTGAGCTCGCGACGGGATGTGACCTCGTGTACGTCGCCGAGGACGCGCAGATGGGCTACCCCGCAGTGCGTTTCGGCGTGCCCGACATGCACTTCCACGCGTGGTTCCTCGGCATGCGGCGCGCGATGGAGATGATGGTCACCGGCGACTCGATCTCGGGGATCGACGCAGTACGCGAAGGTTGGGCCAACCGGGCGTTCCCCGCGGACGAGCTCGACGACGCCGTGCTCGAGGTGGCGAAGCGCATCACCGCGATCCCGCCAGAGCTGGTGCAGCTCAACAAGCGCGTGGTCCATCGGCAGATGGATCACATGGGCATGCGGGCCGGCATCCGTGCGGGCACCGAGCTCTGCGCACTCGGCACGCACACCAAGGCCATGGCCGAGTTCACCACCAACATCAAGGAGAAGGGTCTCACCGGTGCGCTGTCCGAGCGCGACGCGCCGTTCGGTGACTACCGCACCACCACCGGGAGCTGACTTACCGGACCGCGCACACGCGGGAATGTCGTGTGTGCGCGGTCGGGCTGGTCTCGAACTCCCAGATCTCTTCGAACTTGCGCGGATCAGTGCCGACCTGGTGGGTTGCGTTGTTGGCGGTGTGCGCCCAGCAGAACCGGCACCCGGCGACCCTGCTCGATATGTGGCCCACGAGCGAGCCCGTGCACGCGCGACAACAACCGCGAGTTGTGAGGGACGTGTCCCATCTTGGCCAGCGTGTCGGAATCGAGGTCCTCGACTGCAGGCAATGGAACACGTCCGGTCGGTGCGTCCTATTCGGGAATGCGGCCCGCGAGCGCCGCGTCGATCGACGCGTCGCCGAAGCGCTTGCGTACGAGCGACTCGAGGTACGGCGCCTTGGTGAGCTCGTTGCCACCTTCGATGCCGATGCTCTGGCCGGTGACCCACGACGACTCGGGACCGGCGAGATAACGCACGCCTGCCGCGATGTCGTCGGGAACACCGGTGCGCCCGAGTGGCTTCTCGGCGATGAACTGGGCCATCACCGGCTCGTTCTTGAACAGGCCGTCTTTTGTGCCGTCGGTCTTGACGAGCCCGGGGCGCACAGCGTTGACGCGGATGTTCAGCCGGCCGAGTTCGAGCGCGGAGCCGCGCACCAGTCCTTCGACACCGGACTTCGAGGTGTTGTAAAGCGTGAGAAAGGGCCAAGGCAGCTTTGCCGCGTCCGACGAGATGCACACGATCGACCCGCCACCACCTTTGGCCATGAGTGGTGTGGCGTTGCGGATGACAAGGAACGCCGACACGACATTGCGGCGCAGCTCTTCGAGCACCTCTTCGCCGTCGAACATGAGGAGCGGCTTCATGGTGCCGCCGCCCACCACCGACACCGCGATGGCCAGACGATCGGCTCGTGCTTCCGCAGCGGCGAGCGCACCGGTGAGCGCGGCTGCGTCGAGGGCATCACCGACGAAGTAGTCGACGGTGGCGTCGCTCCCCGCGACCTCGAGGATCTCCTGGCGTGCCTTGACGAGGGTGGCCTCGGTGCGGCCCATGATCGTGACCGCGGCACCGTCGCGCGCGAGCCACGCCGCCGACGCACCGCCGATTCCGCCGCCGCCGCCGGTGACCAGTGCGGCCTGGCCGGCCAGTGGCTTGCTGCCGTTTGCAGACATCATTTCCCCTTGGTTGGTTGCTCTACAGAGCTGATGGGCTTGGTGGCACTGGCGCGCATGCGCTCGCGCAGTGCCTTGTTGGTGACGAACACCGGCACGTTGTCCGCGTCAAGGAAGCCCGGCTTGGCGAGCGCTCCACCGTCGAGCACGAGGGTCTGACCGGTGATCGCGCTCGACAAGTCGGACAGGAGGAATAACGCGGTCGCCGCGATCTCGATCGGGGTCACGCGCCGACCCAGCGGGATCACCGAGCGCTCGATGCGGGCCATCTCTTCGGGATCTGCGGGTGTGAAGGTCTCGACACCGCCCGGTGCCACGGTGTTCACCCGGATGCCGAGCGGGCCGAATTCGAGCGCGAGTGTGCGGGCGAGTGACATGACTCCGGCCTTGGCTGCGCCGTAGAGCGCATGGAATGGCGCGGATGCAATGCCCGTGGCCGCGCTGATGCTCACCAACGAGCCGCCGCGGCCCGCGTCGACCATTGCCTTGGCTACGACCTCGTGGGTGACGACGGCAGTGCGGAGGTTGCGATCGACCAGACTGTCGTAAGTAGCGGTGCCGAAGCCGATGAACGGGCCGAACTCTGCCGGTTCGACGCCGCCGATGAGCGCGACCATGCCGTCGGGAGGACCGACCTGTTCGGTGGCTTCGCGCACGACGGCGGTGAGTGCCGCGAAGTCGCTGCAGTCACCGGCGATCGCGATCGCCGGGTAGCCCTGATCGTGCAACCGGGCGGCGAGCTCGTCGAGGCGACGCAGATCGACGTCGATGAGCACCGCGGTCGCGCCGGCCTCGGCGACCGCGAGCGCGACGGTCGAGCCGATCGCGCCCGCGGCCCCGGTAATTACGATGGTGCGTCCGCCGATGTGCAGCCGATCGGTGATCACGTGAGCCCCCTCCGCGCGGCCAGCATGATGACACAGGTTTCGAATTGTCAATGGGCCGCTTCGTTTCTGTTGACCGCCCGGCCGGCCGGTCATAGGGTCCGGGCGATGGGGACTGATCTGTCACACGACCACGTACCGGTGCTCGACCGCTTCCGACTGACGGACAAGGTCGCGGTGGTCACCGGCGCCGGCAAGGGCATCGGGGCGGCCATCGCCGTGAGCCTCGCCGAGGCTGGCGCCGACGTGGCCCTCGTGGCGCGCACCGAGAGCGATCTCAACGAGGTCGCGACGGCAGTGCGGGCCACCGGTAGGCGCGCGCTCGTGTTCCCGGCCGACCTGAACGATCTGTCGGTGCTGCCCGTTCTCCTCGACCAGATAGTGGCCGAGTTCGGCGGGCTCGACATCGTCGTCAACAACGCTGGCGGTTCGCCCTCGTACCCCTTCCTCGAGACACGGGTCGAACACCTCGAAGGGTCGTTCCACTTCAATGTGTCGGCCACGTTCGAGTTGAGCCGTCTCGCGGTGCCTTTGCTGCTCGAGCGCGGTGGCGGATCGATCATCAACATCAGCTCGGTCGCCGGGACCAAGACCACGCGCGGGGGCCTCGTGCACGGCACCCTGAAGGCGGCGGTCTCTCACATGACCAAGATGATGGCGCAGGATCTCGCGCCGAGAATTCGCGTCAACGCCGTGTTGCCCGGCGCGATCGAAACTGCAGCGCTGGCCCGGCTGCTGGGTCGTCTCGACCCGAGCGTGCGCGACACGATGATCGAACGAACGCCGATGCGGCGCAACGGCGCGCCCGACGACATCGCGCCGATGGTCGTGTACCTCGCGTCGCCGGCTGCATCGTGGATCACCGGGAAGCTCTACGACATCGACGGCAATGCCTCAGCCGACCTCATCCCGAAGGCCATTCCCGATCTCTGAAAGCGATCCCGGGCGCCAGCTGTGGGCCGTAAGCTCCGGTTGACGGCAAGGGGGACGCACATGACCACCGACGCGACCACGTTCGACGAGATCCCATGGATCATCTCGGTCGACGATCATGTGGTCGAACCCCCGAGCCTTTGGCAGGACCGCCTCACGGGACTCGACCGCGAGGTCGCGCCCCGGGTCGTCGCCGACACGTGCCAGACCATCTACGAGCCGATGACCCGAGCCGTTCGCTACGTGAAGGGCGGCGAAGGTCCGGTGGTCGACTGGTGGATCTACGAGAACACGGCGAAGCCGATCCCGATGGTGGTCGCGTGCGCGGGCTACCCGTTCGAGGAGCACACCATCGAGGCCATCGCATACGCCGACATGCGGCCGGGTTGCTACGACTCGACGGCCCGCTTGGCTGACATGGACGCGAACCACACCGAACGATCGTTGTGCTTCCCGTACGTGACGCGATTCGCGGGGCAGTGGTTTCTCGAGGCCACAGACAAGGATCTCGCGCTGCGGTGCGTTCAGGCGTACAACGATTGGATGGTCGACGAGTGGTGTGGTGATACCGGTGGTCGCCTCATCCCGCTCGGCCTGGTGCCGCTCTGGGACGCCGACCTCGCCGCCGCCGAGGTGTACCGCAACGCGGCGCGGGGCATGCGAGCCATCACGTTCACCGAGATGCCGAGCAATCTCGGCCTGCCGTCCATCCACGACCCCAGCCGGTTCTGGGACCCCTTGTTCCGTGCATGCGACGAGACCGGCACCGTCATCTGCATGCACATCGGCAGCGGATCCAAGATGGCCGACGTGAGCCCGTTCGCGCCCCGCGCCGCGAACACTGCGCTCACGTTCGCGATGGCGCAGACGTCACTCGTCGAATGGCTGGTGTCGGGCAACCTCGTGCGCTTCCCGAAACTGAAGATCGCCTACAGCGAGAGCCAGATCGGGTGGATGCCGTTCATTCTCGAACGGCTCGACAAGGTGTTCGAACATCGCGAGTATGCGGGCATGGACCCGATCATCACTGAGCGACCTAGCTCCTACATGGCCGGGCGAGTGTACGGCAGCTTCTTCGACGACGAGGTAGGCATCGCCAACCGCCACATCATCGGCGTGAAGCAACTCGTGTTCGAGATCGACTACCCGCATCAGGACACCACGTGGCCGAACACGCTCGCCGTGGTCGAGAAGATGGCATCCATGGTTACGCCGGCCGAGCTCGAGTGCATCCTGCGGACCAATGCACTCGACATGCTCGGGATCGACTGAGGTGATGCCATGACCTTCGACCTGGTCATCCGCAACGGCGTCGTCGTCGACGGCTCGGGGCTCGACGCGTACCGAGCTGACGTCGGGGTCATCGGCAATCGCATCGCTCGCATCGGACGCATCCCCGAGCGCGGTCGCGGGGACATCGATGCCGAAGGCCATGTGGTCACGCCCGGCTTCATCGATGGCCACACGCACATGGACGCGCAGGTCTTCTGGGATCCCCGCGGCACGTTCTCGTGCTACCACGGGGTGACCACGGTGGTCATGGGCCATTGCGGCTTCACGCTGGCTCCTGCGCCGAAGGCCCAACGCCACCTCGTAGTGCGCAACCTCGAGCGAGCTGAGGACATCTCCGGCGAGGCGATGGCCGCCGGCATCGAGTGGACGTGGACCACCTTCGCCGAGTACCTCGACGTGGTCGATGCCTTGCCGAAGGGCATCAACTACGCGGCCAACATCGGGCACTCGGCGTTGCGTACGTACGCTATGGGGGAGCGCGCCTTCGAGGGTGCGCCGACCGATGCGGAGCTCGGTTTCATGGTCGACGAGCTGCGCGCAGCGATGCGCGCGGGCGCGTACGGATTCACGACCTCGCGCACACGACAGCACCAGACGTCCGATGATCGCCCGGTGGCCTCGCGTCTCGCGACCCTCGACGAGGTGGCGCGGCTCGTCGAAGTACTCGGCGAGGAAGGTGCGGGCATCTTCCAGTTGGTGCAGGACCCGCCGGCACCCGACGAGGAAGCGGCCCGCGACGCGTGGATGCGTTCGCTCGCGGTGCGCACCGGCGTGCCATTCGCGGTGGGGGCCACCGGCGGGGCACGCGGAGTGAAGGCGCTGCGGCTGATCGACGACATCGCGTCGGCTGGTGGTCGTATCTTCGGCCTTACCCACCCGCGTGGCATCGGCACGATGTCGTCGTTCCTGACACAGCTGCCCTTCGACAACTTGCCCGAGTGGCGCGAGCTAAGGGCCCGCTCCGTCGAGGACCAGAAGCGCGCACTGCGCGACCCCGAGACGCGCCGGCGGCTCGTGTGGTCGGCGAACAACAGCACCTACGGAGAGCGGGTGGGCGGCGAAGCTCCGAAGCCCGATTTCGACCTGATGCGCGTGCTCGATCAGCCGGTCCCGCCGAACCCCACGGTGCGCGAGGCGGCCGCGGCGCGCGGCGTCGATCCGGTCGAGCTCATGATCGACCTCTCACTCGAGCGCGACTTCACGCAGTTCTTCGTGCAGCCCGGCGCGGCATTCGACTACGACGCGGTGAAGACGCTGCTGAAGCACCCGCGCACCGTGATGGCCTTCTCCGACGCGGGTGCGCACGTGAGCCAGATGTCGGACTGTTCGATCCAGACGTATCTGCTCGCGCACTGGGTTCGCGACCGTCAGGACTTCACGCTCGAGGAGGCCGTACGCATGATCACTCTTGCACCGGCGCGCGCGTGGCGGTTCCACGATCGTGGTCTCGTGCGCGAGGGCCTCGTGGCCGACCTCAACGTCTTCGACCCCGCCACGGTCGCGCCCGACATGCCGACCGTGGTGCACGACCTGCCGGCCGGTGCGCGGCGCATTCGTCAGACAGCGACGGGATTCCTCGCCACCGTGGTCGGCGGCACTGTGACGGTTCGGTCGGGCGAGCACACGGGTGCCGCGCCGGGCGTGCTCATCCGTTCTCGTAGTTGACCGACTCCCACACGCGCTCGCCTAGGTAGCGCTGCACCGCAGCGATCTCGGTGATTGCGTCCGCGGTACGCCAGCAACCGGCGAACCACACCCCGAGACAACCGTTTGCAACCCCGGCGGCATAGGTGCCCGCGTGATCGACGTCATGGTGAGGGTGTTCCTCAGGGACCGTATGCCACGCCAGAATGGGCGACCTTGACACCCTGCGGGAGGCGCAATCCATGACCGTGCTCATCACCGGCGGTGCCGGCTACATCGGCTCGCACACCGTGCGTGCGCTCCGGGCGATGGGGCGTGAAGTGGTCGTGCTCGACACGCTCGAACTCGGGTTCGAGGCCGCCACGCTGGGCGCGCCACTCGTGGTCGGCAACGCGGGCGACGGCGCGCTCGTGCGGTCGCTCGTCGAGGAGCATCGCATCGACAGCGTTGTGCACTTCGCCGGCTACAAGAACGCGGGAGAGTCGATGCAGGTGCCGGGCAAGTACTTCGAGAACAACGTGGTGGCCACGGCCCGCTTGCTCGAAGCGCTCGTGGGCACGTCGGTCCGCAGCTTCGTGTTCTCGGGTTCGTGTTCGGTATACGGCACGCCGGCGGTGCTGCCAGTCGACGAAAAAGCGGCGCTCCAGCCTGAGAGCCCGTACGGCCAATCCAAGCTCATCGGCGAGCAGTTGCTGCGCTGGCACGGCGAGTTGCACGGGCTGCAGTGGATGAGCCTGCGGTACTTCAACGCCTCGGGCGCCTCTACCGACACCATGATCGGCGAGGACATGTCGCACACGTTTAACCTGGTGCCGCTCGTCATGAACGCTGCTCTCGGGCTCCGCCCTGCGGTGCAGGTGTTCGGCACCGACTTCCCCACGCCCGACGGCACTGCGGTGCGCGACTACATCCACGTCGAGGACCTCGCCGACGGGCACGTGCGCGCGTTGACGTACTTGGAGGCAGGCGGCGTGTCGGGCGCGCTGAACCTCGGCACCGGTACCGGTTCGTCGGTGCAACAAGTGATCGACCTAGTGACCGAGGTCAGCGGCCGTGTGGTGCCCACCCAGTACGTCGGTCGGCGCGCGGGCGATCCGTCCGCGGTGTGGGCCGACAACCGCAAGGCCACGAGCGCCCTCGAGTGGGTGCCGCGCCAGGGCCTGCGCGACATCATCGAGTCGGCGTGGCGCTGGCACCAGTCTCACCCCACCGGGTACGTCTGAGCCGCCCTTCGGGGCCCGAGCATGCGCAGCCCGCGCGCGCGAGCATGAGCGTCATGGACATAGGTGTTGGTCTTCCCATGAAGGCGCTCGAAGCCGACGAGCTGGCCGAGTTCGCGTACACGATCGAGAGCGGCCCGTTCGCCAGCCTCAGCCTCGGCGACCGCTTGGCGTACGAGTGCCACGACGTGCTCACCGCCCTCACGTATGTCGCCGCGATCACCACGCGGTTGCGGCTGAGCACCTCGGTGCTCTGCCTCCCGATGTATCGCGAAGGTGTGGTGGCCAAGCAGGCTGCATCGATCGATCGGTTGTCGAAGGGCCGCCTCAGCCTCGGCCTCGGCCTCGGTGGACGCGAGACCGACTTCGCCGTGTCACCCGCGCCGTGGAAGGGCCGTGGTGCGCGTTTCGAAGAGCAACTGGCCACGATGCAACGCATCTGGCGCGGCGAGCCGCCCTTCCCCGGTACCGACCCGGTGGGTCCTGTTCCGTTCACGCCCGGCGGTCCTGAGGTGATCATCGGCGGGTTCGTGCCGGCGGCTATGCGACGCGCCGGTCGCATAGCGCACGGTCTGCGCAGCTTTGCATTCGGTGCCGACACCAAGGTGCACCTCGAGCGGTACGCGCTCACGAAAGAGGCGTGGGACGAAGCCGGCCGGCCGGGCAGGCCGCGTCTGATCGCCGCGTGCAACTTCGCGCTCGGCCCGGGCGCACACGAGGCGTTCGTGAAACATGCGCACACGTACTACGGCTATGACCAAGCGTTGCTCGACGACGCGTTGTCGAGCAACGCGCCGACGTCGCCTCAGGCGATCCTCGAGTTCATCGCGAAGTGCGAGGCCGACGGCATCGACGAACTGGTGTTCACGACCGTCAC